>JAGOKF010000065.1 GCA_017994695.1 Myxococcota bacterium
ACCCCGGCGAACACCAGGAACCGGGGATAGACGAAACTCAGTTCCGCGACGTCCTGGGGCAGCACGAAGTAGCCCGCCAGCATGAAGGCCGCAAGGCCGCCCCACCGCAGGCGCCGCCCGCGCGACTCCCCCCCTCCGGGCCTCCCGGCCAGTCCCAGTCCCGCCATCCCCAGGAAGCCCAGGGTCAGAGCCGCCTCCCAGGCGGGCGAGATGGCCGGGAACGCGTGGTGGACGAACCGGGCGGCCTTGAAGGCGATGGAATGCGTCGCCGGGACCTGGGTGATCCCCTCCAGGCCCGCCGAGGCCTTCCAGGTCCAGAACAGCGCCAGCGGCCCGATCATCGCCGTGGCGCCTGCCAGCAGGCGCCTCCAGGAACGCCGGGAATCGGTGGTCCAGATCCAGAGGCTCCAGGCGGCCCAGAGGGCCCAGGCGGTCGCGTGGGCCGCGAAGATTCCCAGAGATGTGCCGTGGACCCCGGCCAGGGAGCGGGCGTTCCCCTCCCGGGCGAACCGGAGGGAGGGCAGCAGCCCGATCACCCCCAGGCAGGCGGAAACGTAGAAGGGCTCGAAACCCCAGTAGTAGTTGAAACCGAAGACCAGCGGAAAGGCCGCCAGGGCCGCCCGGGGATCGGCTCCCTCCCGCCGGGCGATGGCGAGGACGGCCATCGGAAGGGACACCAGGGCCGCCCAGATCACCAGGCGGGCCGCCAGATCCAGCGGCACCGCCTGGGCCAGCAGCAGGGTCGGCCCGTAGAATCCCCAGTAGGGCTGCCAGGGCCGCGCTTCCATGGCCGCGGAAAAGGCCTCGGGGTTTTGGATGGCGTCGGCCAGGTGGCGCAGGATCGCCATGTGGACCGGGAGGTCGGCACCCGGGACCAGGTCGAAGGCGAACACCGGGACCGCGCAGGCCACCGCCAGCAGCCCGAAGACGATCCGGAAGCCGCGATCCTCTTGGCCCATGAACCCGCCCGCCGTGGCCGGGCCAAGGATGCCACGCCATCCCCGCGATGGCCAGGGGGCCGCCCCCCGCCTCCGCCGGCAACACTCCGTCTCCACAGAAGTTTCACGGCGTGCGATCGACCGACGATTTCCCGCCCTCGGATCCTTGAGAAGTCATAGAATCTTCGCGAAACTCCACCGGAAGGCCGGACGGGAACCTCGATGCACGACCATTCCGACATCTCGCGGCGCAAGCGGGAACACCTGGCCCCCTTCCGGGGCGACGGGAACCCCTCGGGGGGATCAGGCACCTGGCTCGAGTGCGTCCACCTGGTCCACCAGGCCCTTCCCGGACTGCACGCCTCGGAAATCGACCTCTCGGTGTCCTTTCTGGGGAAGGCCCTCCGGGCCCCGCTGTTCCTGACCGGAACCACCGGGGGCACCCCGGTGGCCCGATCCATCAATCGCGACCTGGCCCAGGTGGCCGAGGAACTGGGGATCGCCTTCGGCCTGGGAAGCCAGCGCGCGATGCTGGAACACCCGGACCTGGAGGAGACGTACCGGGTCCGGGACGTCGCCCCGACGGTCTTCCTGGCCGGCAACCTGGGCGGCGTGCAACTGGCGGCGATCCCGACGGAGACGGTGCGGACATTGCTGGATCGGGTCGGCGCAGACGCCCTCTGCATCCACCTGAACCCGGCCCAGGAAATGGTGCAGCCGGGCGGGGACCGGGACTTCCGCGGCGTCCAGGAGGCCATCGAGAGGACCGCCCGGAACCTGGCCGTGCCCTGCATCGTCAAGGAGGTGGGCTGCGGCCTGTCCCGGGAGGCCGCCCTCTCCCTGGCGGCCTCGGGGATCGCGGCCCTGGATGCCGCCGGGGCCGGTGGCACCTCCTGGGTGGCCGTGGAACTTGGCCGTCGAGGCGACGGGCCCGACCCCGACCGGGAGGCCTTCCGGGACTGGGGAATCCCCACGGCCGCCGCGATCGGCGAGGCCCTGGAGGCGGGGCTGCCGGTGATCGGGTCCGGCGGAGTCCGGACGGGCCTCGACATCGCCCGGGCCCTGGCCCTGGGGGCCACCCTGGCGGGGATCGCCGCCCCGGCCATCCAGGCCTGGTTCCGGGGAGGGCGGGAAGCGGTCCGGAAACGTCTGGAACGGATGCTGGAGGGACTCCGGATCGCCATGACGCTGGTCGGCGCCCGGGACCTGCCGGCCCTCCGGAGCGCACCGCGGGTGATCCTGCCGCCCCTGCGGACCTGGCTGGAGGACCGGGGAGGACCGCGGACATGAACCGGGGACATGCCCGGGCCCGGGCCAACATCGCCCTGGTCAAGTACTGGGGGAAGCGGGATCCGGTCCGCAACCTCCCGGCCACCGGCAGCCTCTCCCTCACGCTGGATGGCCTCTCCACCTGGACCGAGGTGACCTTCCGCGGGGACCTCGACGAGGATCGCCTGTCCCTCGACGGCGTGCCGGCCCGCCCCGAGGAAACCGCCCGGGTCCGGCGGGTGCTGGACGAGGTCCGCCGGATGGCCGGCCTCGGCCTCTTCGCCCAGGTGATCTCGCGCAACGATTTCCCCACGGGATCGGGCCTCGCCTCCTCGGCCTCCGGGATGGCGGCCCTGGCCGTCGCCGCCGCCGCCGCCGCCCGGCTGCCCCCAGACCTGGCGACCTGGTCGATGCTGGCCCGGCTGGGGTCCGGGTCGGCCCCCCGAAGCCTGCTGGGAGGCCTGGTGTTCCTTCCCGCCGGGGCCGAACCCGACGGATCCGACTGCGTCCCGTCGGTCCTGCGCGACGAGTCCTCGATTCCCTGGCGCATGGTGCTGGTGCTGACCGATCCGGGCAGGAAAAAGGTCGGTTCCCGGGAGGGCATGGAGCGGACCCGCCGGACCTCCCCCTACTACGAGGCGTGGATCCGGCGCACCGGCCAGGACCTGATCCTGGCCCGGGAGGCCGCCCGGAACCTGGATCTCCCGGCCCTGGGCCCCGTGATGGAGGCCAACGCCTTCGCGATGCATGCCTGCGCGATGGCCTCCTCCCCTCCCCTGATCTACTGGAACGGCACGACCCTGGAGGTGATCCGGCAGGTCCGGGAACTTCGCCGCGAGGGGCTCCAGGGCTGGCTGACGATGGATGCGGGTCCCCATGTCCAGGTCCTCTGCGAGACTCGCGACGCCCCCTCCTGGGCCGAGAGCCTGCGGTCGATTCCCGGAGTCCGGTCCGTCCGGGTCGAGGCACCGGGGTCCGGCCCGGAGGTCCTTCCATGACCCGCCAGACCGTCCGGGCGCCCGGGAAGGTCTTCCTGTTCGGGGAATGGGCCGTGATCGCCGGGGCCCCGGCCGTGGTGATGGCCGTGGACCGCCACGTCCGCGTCCGGTTCCTCCCGGGAGCCACCGGGAGCGCCCCCCTCGTCCAGGCCGCCCGGAGGATGGCGGAGGAATTCCTGGGAGTCCCCCCTTCCTCCACTGCCTGGGAGGCCGACTCCTCGGCCCTCTTCCTGGCGGGACGGAAGATCGGGCTCGGGAGTTCGGCCGCCGTGGCCGCCGCCGCCGTCGGATCGGTCTTCGCAGAGCAGGGGTGCGATCTCTCGGAACTCCCGGTCCGCTGGACCATCCTGCGGCTGGCCCGGGAGGTTCACCGGCGCCTCCAGGGAGGCCGGGGAAGCGGTGTGGACGTGGCGGCGGCCGTGTTCGGCGGGATCCGGGTCCATCGGACCGGGATCACGGGACCCGAGGCCCCTCCGGCGTTCGCCCTGCCCCCCGGCCTGTCGGTGCGCTTCCTGTGGACGGGACGGGAGGTTTCCACCCCGGATCGGCTGGAGGTCTTCGAGGAGTTCCGGTCCCGGCAGCCCGGTGCCGCCGACGAGGCGATGGATCGCCTCGTGGTCACGGCCCGGGCGCTGGTGGAACCGCCTCCCGGGGACCGGCAGCATTTCCTTTCGGCCCTCGAGGACCACGCGGACGCCCTGGACCGCCTGGGAAGCCTCGCGGGCCTCCCGATGCGCCCGGCCGATGACTCCCCCGAGGTCCGCCGGACGCGGGCGCACGGCGGCGTGCTGAAGGCCTCGGGATCCGGGGGCGGAGACCTCCTGGTCGCCTTCCTCCCGGACGAAACCCTGGAACCATGGGATCGGGACCTCCGATCCCTCGGCTTCGACCCGTTCCCCCTTCCCGCCGCCCGGGAGGGCATCCACTGCGCCGAGGAGTAGCCCGATGAACCTCCCACCGGACACACCCCTGGACACGAGGCGCCCCGGGTGGCACCGCGGAAGCCCCTGGGATCGCCTCCGGGATCTCGCCCGGTCCCTCGGGGAGTCCTCCGAGGAACTGGAAGCCGTGCTGGCCCAGGGAGGACTGTCCGTCGAACAGGCGGACCGGCTGGCGGAGAACGTCGTCGGGACCTTCTCCCTCCCCTTCGCCGTGGCCCCCAACTTCCGCATCAACGGCAGGGACCTCTGGATGCCGATGGTGACCGACGAGCCCTCGGTGGTCGCCGCCGCCTCCCATGCCGCCAGGATGGTCCGGGAAGGCGGGGGGTTCCTGGCCGACGCCGATCCCCCGATCACCATCTGCCAGGTGCAGGTCTTCACCGCCGATCCCGAGGCCGCCGGGCAGGCGATCCGGGCCGCCCGGCGGGAGATCCTGGAACTGGCCCGATCCCAGGACCCCGTGCTGGCCTCCCTGGGGGGCGGACCCGTGGACCTGGAGGTGCGTCCCTTCCCGGGGGAAGGATCCGATCCGCCCTTCGTGGTGGTGCACCTGCTGGTGGACACCCGGGACGCGATGGGAGCCAACGCCGTGAACCGGATGGCAGAGGCCGTCGCCAGCCTGCTGGCCTCCCTGGCCGGGGGACGACCGGGACTCCGGATCCTGTCGAACCTCGCCGACCGGCGCCTGGTCCGGGTCCGGGCCCGGGTGCCCCTGGCGGCTCTCCGGGGCGAGGACCGCTCCCCCGAGGAGGTCCGGGACGGCATCGTCGCGGCCTCCCGGTTCGCCGCGCGGGACCCCTACCGGGCCACGACGCACAACAAGGGCATCCTGAACGGCATCGACGCGGTGGCCGTGGCGACGGGCAACGACTGGCGGGCCGTCGAGGCCGGCGCCCACGCCTTCGCCGCCAGCCGGGGAACCTACGCCCCCCTCTGCACCTGGCACCGGGAGGGGGACGACCTGGCCGGCCGGATGGAACTCCCCCTGGCAATGGGCACCGTCGGCGGCCTCACCGACGTCCACCCGGTGGCCCGGATCTCCCTGCGCATCCTGGGGGTCCGCACTGCGACCGAACTGGCCATGGCCGCCGCCGCCGCGGGAATGGCCAACAACCTGGCCGCCCTGCGGGCCCTGGCGGCCGAGGGCATCCAGCGGGGGCACATGCGCCTGCACCGGAGAGGACGACCCTCGCCGGGAGGATGAACCGGGGTCAGGCCCCCGGAACGGGACGGTTGCGGCGGTGGACCTTCCCTCCGAACTCGCACTCCGGGGGAGCGGCCGGGTCCAGGGCCCACCGGATGCGCCGCGCCCCCTCGACCAGGTCCTCCTCGGGGCCGCAGAAGGAGATCCGCAGGCGCCCCTCGGCCCCGAAATCCACCCCCGGCACCGTCACCACGCGGGCCTGCTCCAGCAGGTACTCCGACAACGCCGCGCTGTCCCTCGAGAAGGCCGAGAAATCGGGCAGGCAGTAGAAGGTCCCCCGGGGAATCGGGATCCTGAGGCCCGGAAGTTTCACCAGTTCCGCCACCAGGCGGTCCCGGCGCCTCTCCAGCGCCTCCCGCAGATTCCGGATGAAGGCCTCTTCCTCCTTCAGCGCCGCCAGGGTGGCCGCCTGGCTCAGGGGCGACGCGCAGGAGAGCACCTGGCCGGTGTACCGGTTCATCGCGTCGATCACCGCCGGGGACGCCACCGCCCACCCGATGCGGAACCCGGTCATCCCGAACATCTTGGAGACCCCGTCCACCAGGATGACCGGGCAGTCCTCCATCGCCCCGTCCCAGAGGGAGAAGGGCGAAACGGCCCGGTCCCCGTCGAAGACCAGGCACCGGTAGATTTCGTCGGAGATCAGGAACAGTCCCCGCTGCCGGCACAGGTCCAGCATGCCGGCCACCACGTCCGGGGGATAGACGGCCCCCGAGGGGTTGTTCGGACTGTTGCACAGGATGGCCCGGGTGCGACTCGTGACCGCTTTCTCGAGGTCCGGGATCCGGGGAATCACCTCCCCCTCGGGGGCCGGCACGATCATCGGCGTGCCCCCGACCATCCGGACCATCTCGGGGTAGGACACCCAGTAGGGGGCCGGCACGACCACCTCGTCCCCCGGGTCCACCACCGCCGCCAGGGCGGCCATCAGCACGGGCTTGGCCCCGGCCGACACCAGGACGTGCCCCGGCTCCACCGGTCGCCCGTACTGGTCCTCGGTCCACCGGGCCACCGCCCGTCGCAACTCGGGAATCCCCGGCGTCGCCGTGTACTTCACCTCGCCCCGGTCGAGCACCTTCCGGGCCGCCTCCAGGGCGGCGGCCGGGGCCGGCCCCGCGGGCTCGCCTCCCCCCAGGTGGATGACCGCCTCCCCTGCCGCCTTCAGTCTCGCCGCCTCGGCATTCAGGCGCAGGGTCGCCGGTTCCTTCAGCGTGGCCGCCAGACGGGACAGTCTCATCTCTGCCTCCCCTGCCGCCTCCTGCGCAGCACCAGGGTGCGCACCGGCGGATTGAAATAGCCGAACCGCAGGTCGGGCCTCGCGCCCCGCATCCGGGACATCGCGTCCTTCAGCCCCATCACCGGCCCCATGTCCCGGTCCCCCAGCCGCTCCCGGTACACGTCGGGGTCGATGTTCAGGTTGCGCATCTGGACCAGGTCCGCACGGCACTCCCGGAGACCCCGAAGGGTCGCCTCCACGTCCGCCTCGGCATCGGTGACCCCGGGAAAGGCCAGGAGGTTCACCGACACGAAGCCCCCGCTTCCCGCCACCACCCGACCCGACTCCAGCACGTCCTCCAGTCCGTACCCCCGGGGTGCGAAATAGGCCTCGTAGGCCTCCCTCCGGAAGGAGTTCACCGACAGGCGGATCGAGTCCAGCCCGGCCGCGCAGAGATCCGCCACCGCGGCGGGGCGGCTCCCGTTGGTGTTCAGGTGGATCGTCCCGGCCCCGGTGCGGCTCCGGATCCGGCGGATGGCCTCGGCCAGGACCGGTGCCACCAGCAGGGGTTCCCCCTCGCAGCCCTGGCCGAAGGACACCACCGGCCGGGGAACCCGGGAGATGTGGAGCAGTGCCACCTCGGCGATCTCCTCCGGGTCCGGCACGAAGGCGATGCGCTGGTGGGGAGCCGGGACGTCCCCGGCCGGGTCCAGGGAGAGGCACCCGGCGCAGCCGCTGTTGCACGTGGGGGAGGTCGGCAGCGGGCACTCCTCCCGGGCCAGGAAGAAATTCTGGGCCGCCCGGCACCCGTACACCCGGGCGCAATGCTCCAGGTGCTCCACCAGCCGGTTGCGGGGCATCCTTCGCCGCAGGGCCCGGCACGCCGCCGCGATCTCCCGCATCCGGAAGCGCCTCGGGTCCTGGCGGTTCGACCGGTCCACCCGGACCGCCGTGGTGACCAGCCGCCCGTTCCGCCAGCCCAGCGGAGAATAGGCGAACAACGGCAGCACCGGGGCGCCCTCTTCCCGGGCGAATGCCGGCAGGGCCAGGCGCAGCCAGGCCGGGCTCGCGAACCCGGCCACCGCCTCGCCGCCGCCGACGATCTCGGGCCCTCCGGTTTCCGGGTTGATCCCGACCGGCAGGCGTCCGGGCATGCGCCAGAGGTCGCTTCCCGGGGGCAGCGGGACCAGTTCGTCCTCCCGGGGGGCCCGCGTCTCCCGCCCGTCGAACACGGCCATCCGGTAGAAGGGATGCACCACCAGGTGCCCCCGTCGGTCCGTCGCCACCAGCGAAGGCGTCGTCACTCCGATCCTCCCCCGATCCCGCCCGCGAGCCACTCCAGCAGGATCCCCGTCGCCACGCCGACGTTCAGGGACTCGAACCTCCCGGGAGACGGCAGGGTCACCCGGGTATCGCAGGCCTCCAGCACCAGCCGCCGCAACCCGGCACCCTCGGCCCCCATCACCAGGATCCGGGGGCCCTGCCGGGGCATCCCCTCCGGCCCCACGCCCCCGTGGGCCACCGCCCCGATCACCCGCCAGCCGGCCTCCCCGGCCTCCCGGAGGGCCCGGGCCAGGTTCACCACCCGGGCCACCGGGACCCGGGCCACCGCCCCCGCCGAGGCCCGAAGCACCGCCCCGGTCACCCCGACGGCCCGGTCCTTCGGAATCACCACCCCCGCCACCCCGTAGAAGGCCGCCGTCCTGAGGATCGACCCCAGGTTCTGGGGGTCCTGGATGCTGTCCAGGGCCAGGACCAGCGGGTGAGCGTCCGGGGTCCCCAGCCAGTCCTCGAAGGAGGCGTATGGGTAGGGACGCAGCCGGACGGCGATGCCCTGGAAGTTCCGTCCTCGGGACCAGGCCCGGAGGGCCTCGGGGGACACGGACCGAACCGGGATGCCCAGGGACCTCGCCTCCTCGGCCAGCGCCCGGGCGGGCCGGGAAGCCTGGACCTCCAGCAGGATCTCCTGGACCTGCCCCCGGGCCTCGTGCAGCAGCGCCTCGACGAGGTGCAGTCCCCCAGCGATCTCCCCTTCCCGATCCGGCATCGGATCCCCTCGAGGACCTCCCCTCACCCGGGCCTCCGGAGGTCTCGGATGGCCTGGACGGGGTCCGGGGCGCCCGTGACGGGACGGCCGATCACCAGCAGGTCGGCCCCGGCCCGGAGCGCGCCCCAGGGCGTCGCCGTCCTGGCCTGGTCGTCGGGGATCCCGATGCCTCCGTCCGGCCGGATGCCGGGCGTCACCAGCCAGAAGCCCTCCGGCACGGTCCGCCGGATGGCGGCCACCTCCCGGGGCGACAGGACGATCCCGTCCAGGCCGCTTCCGGCCGCCAGGGCCGCCAGCCGCCCGGCCAGCCCCGCCGCCGTCTGTCCCGGCCAGAGTTCCCGGACGTCCGCCTCCGACAGGGACGTCAGCACCGTCACCGCGACCAGCCGCATCGCGCCCCGCCGGGCCTCGGCCGCCGCGCGCATCATCGCCGGGCCCCCCGAGGCGTGGATCGTCAGCAGTTCGGCTCCCGCGTCCGCGGCGCTGGCCACGGCCCCCTGGACCTGGGCCGGGATGTCGTGCAGTTTCAGGTCCAGGAAGACCCGTCCGGCCCCCTCGGCGGCGACGCGGTCCACCGCCGCCGGCCCGTGGCGCACGAACAGCGTCAGGCCGACCTTGAACCACCCCGCCTCCCCCCGGAGGGCCCGGCACCACTCCAGGGCCTGGCCCAGGTCCGGGGTGTCCAGGGCGATGCACAGGCGATCCGGCGGGATGGATTCTGGAAGGGTCATCTCCAGGTACCCCGGCTCTTCCGCGCCTGGAGGGCGGCCACCTCGGTGATCTCCCGGTGGGTCTCCGGGGGCTCCACCAGCACCACCTCCGGCTCGACCTCGCCCCCGAACGCCCGGGCCATCTCCTCCAGGAAGGTCTCCACTCGGTTCCGCAGGGGGAAGGTCGCCCGGGGGGACCCGGGCAGGGACAGCAGGAAGGAGGAGGTCCGCAGCCTCGCCAGGATCTCCCCGATGTAGTAGCACGATTCCTGGTAGCGCTTGGGCGAGAACTCCTCCCGGGGTCCCAGCCCGAAGACGCAGATCCGCTGGGCGGGGATTCGCCCGTAGGTCGGCAGCAGGATCGACTCCCGGTAGGTGCCCTGGCACTTCTCCTGGGCCACCAGGCTTCCCAGCCTTCCCAGCAGCCGCCAGTCCAGCAGTCCGGCCAGCCCCCGGGGAGGCCGGTCCTCCCGGAAGACGTTCAGCACCACGGTGTCCACGGCCACGTGGTCCAGCAGGTGCAGGTCCGGTCTGACCAGTTGGATCTTCATGCCCCCCCGCGAACCTCCGGCTTCTGCTGGGGCCTCAACAGGGACCCCACCTTGTCCAGCACCCCGTTCACGAAGGCCCCCGAGTCCTCGGTCCCGAACCGCTTGGACAGTTCGATCGCCTCGTTCAGGACCACCTTCATGGGGGTCTCGAGGACCTCCATCAGTTCGAACGTGGCCAGACGCAGGATGTTGCGGTCCACCATGGCCATGCGATCGATCCGCCAGTTCAGGGAGGCCTGCCGGATCAGTTCATCCACCTCCGCCAGTCGCCGGATGACCCCGGCCACCAGCAGCATCGCGAATTCCCGCGCCTCGGCCCCTCCCGGCTCCCGTTCCACCGCCTCCCAGAAGGCCCGGACGCCCGGGTGATCCAGGTTCCGGTGGTACTCCCACATGTACATCAACTGCAGCGCGCATTCCCGAGCGCGACGCCGACTGCCCATGACCTCTACTCGCCCCCCGGAGTCCGCCCCTGGCGCAGCAGGTTGGCCATCTCGATGGCGCTCACCGCCGCATCGGCCCCCTTGTTGCCTCCCTTGGAACCGGCCCGTTCGACGGCCTGCTCGATGTTGTCGGTGGTCAGGACCCCGAAGGCCACCGGCACCCCCGTCTCCAGCATCGCCAGGGCGATCCCCTTGGCCATCTCCCCCGCCACGTAGTCGAAATGGGGGGTCGCGCCCCGGACCACGCACCCGAGGGCGATCACCGCGTCGTACTTCCCCGAGGCCGCGCAGTTCTTCACGACCAGGGGCATCTCGAAGGCCCCGGGCACCCGCCAGACATCGATCGCCTCCGGAGCCGCCCCGTGGCGCACCAGGGCATCCATCGCCCCCTCCTCCAGCCTCGCCGTGATGAACTGGTTGAAGCGGCTGATCACCAGGGCGAATCGCAGGCCTCCGGCCTTCAGATGCCCGACATACTCCCGTCCCATGATCCGGCTCCCCGTGAAGGCCCGGTGAACATATCCCACGGCCCGGTTCCTGACAAGGACTCCTTCCCTGCTCCGAGACGCGGGGCGATCCGGGGCCCCGATTTGGCTTCCGGCCGATCCCTGGGGCATCATTGCAGGGTCTTGCGGCAACCGGGCGGGTCCGTGGGGATGTGGGTCTCGGTCCTGGCGTTTCTGGGGGCCCTGGTGCTGGCGGGCGTGGCCCTGTGGGTCCGCCGGTCGGAATCCAGGCGTCCGGCCGGTCCCGCCCCTGATCCGAGGCACCACCCGACTCCCGGCCGCCCGGTTTCCGTCGAGGCCCGCCTGCTGGTCCAGGCCGGTCAGACCCAGGAGGCCCTGGACCTGCTGCTCCAGCAGGGGGACTTCCGCCAGGCGGCCCGGGTGGCCCTGAAGATGCAGCGCTACCAGCGGGCCGCCGAACTCTTCGAGCGCGCAGGGGATTTCGAGGCGGCTGGAAACGCCCTGCTCCGGGTCCCGGACCTCCGCCGGGCCGCCGAGTTCTTCACCCGGGCCGGAAACCCCGAAAAGGCGGCCGAAATCCTGTCCCAGGTCGGGGACTACTGGGGAGCCGCCGAGGCACTGGTTTCTGCCGGAAGGCTGGAGCAGGCCGCCCGGGTGTACCGGAGCCTGGGGCGGGAATCGGAGGCCCACCGGCTCTCGGCCCAGGTGCTCCGCCGTCAGGGACGGCACCAGCAGGCCGCGGAACTCTACGAATCCCTCGGGGACTACCTGAACGCCGCCGAGTGCTACGCCCAACAGGGCCAGGCCCGGGAGGCGGCCCACTGCTACCTCCGGGCCGGACGCGCCGAACTGGGCGGGGCGGTGCTGGAACAGGCGGGCCTCGGGTCCGAGGCGGCGGCGCTCTACGAAGAGGCGGGCCTCCACGAGAAGGCCGCGGCCCTCTATGCCCAGATTAAGGACCCCGACCGGGAGATCCGGGCGCTGGCAGCCGCCGGCCGCTACCTGGAGGCCGGACGGATGGCCTGGGACCTGGGCCGGGTGGACCAGGCCGAGGAGATCCTTCGCCTCGCCTCCCCCGCCGATCGGGGATACGCCCGGGCGTGCTACCTCCTGGGGCGCATCCTGACCCGGAAGGGGCAGGCCGACGAGGCCATCCGCTACTACCTCCAGTTCGTCGAGCGGGTGGCTCCCACGACCGCGACCCAGGAGGCCTTCGAACACCTGGTCGGCTACTTCATCCGTTCCCAGGCCCTGGACGCCGCGTTGAAGACGTTGCGGAAACTGGAGTCCGCGAACCTGCTCCGGGACGCCCTCCGGTTCGAACTGCAGCGCCTCGAGGACGCCCGGCGGCTGGCCGACGCGCAAGGGGGGTCCACGACGGCCAGGCCCGCCGCTCCGCCGGTGATCCCCCCGGGGCTCCCGGAACGCTACCAGGTGGTCCGGCGCCTGGGCGAGGGGGGCACGGCCATCGTCTACCTGGCCCGGGACCAGGTCCTGGAACGCGACGTCGTGCTGAAGTTTCTCTCCAACCCCCACCTTCCGGAACACCTGGCCGAGGAGTACTTCCTGCGGGAGGCCCGGATCCTGGCGAGCCTGTCCCATCCCCACATCGTCCAGGTCTACGACATGGGCCAGGTCTCGGGAAGGCAGTACCTCGTGATGGAATACCTGGACGGGTCCTCCCTGGCCGATGTGCTGGACCGGGTGCCCCAGCACCGGCTGCCCCTGGGCCGGGTCGCCGTGATGGCCCGGGAACTGGCCGAAGCCCTGGACTTCGCCCACCAGCACCGGGTGATCCACCGGGACATCAAGCCCGGCAACGTGATGGTGCTCCAGGACGGGCGGTGCAAACTGATGGACTTCGGCATGGCCAAGGCCCTGGAAGTCCACCGGGACCGGAGCCTGTTCATCTGCGGCACCCCGGACTACATGTCGCCGGAGCAGGAGGCGGGCCACGACCTGACTCCCGCGACCGACCTGTATTCCTTCGGCCTGCTGCTGATGGAGATGCTCCTGGGACCCATTCCCTCGGGACCCACCGCCCGCAACGCCCGGGATGCCCGTCTCCAGGTCCTGGACCAGTCCGCGCTGCCCCGGCCTCTCCGGGAGGTGATCCGCCGGTGCCTGGACCTGGACCCCGGCGCCCGCCCGGCGACCTCCCGGGAGGTGGCGGAGGTCCTGCAGCAGTGCGCCTCGGCGCCGGAAGGCGACTTTGGCACGGACGCCCCCCCTCCGATCCAGCGATGAACGACCGGGATCGGAACGGGAGCGACTAGGGAAGGCTCGGCAGGGACGCGTCCTCGAACTCGAGGGTCTTCGAGAAGGGGCCCAGCCTGCCGCTGATGGCGATCTTCCCGGGCCGGGACCGGGTCATCGCGGTGATGGTGGCGCTCCCCTTCGTGACGCCCGACAGCCCGCTGAAGGAACCGGGCTTCAGCACGCCGGAGATCGTCCGGTCGAAGGTGACCGTGTTCTCCTCGTCGAACTTCTTGCTGAACCCGCTCTTCAGGGTGATGGTCAGGGCCCCCGAGGCCGGGTCGTGGCGGAAGTCCACCACGTTGGACGGAACGAGCTTCTCGGGCAGGTTGTTCTCCCGGAACAGGCGCCTCAGTTCCTCGACCGGGTCCTTGTTCTCCGGCGCGGCCGGCAGCCGGGGCTTCTGCTCTTCCAGGGACCGGGGCGAGGTCTTCCGGCTCTGCTCGGCGAACCCCCCTGCCGCCATCTCCCGCTTCTTCGGGTCCTTCACCGGCTCCCGCGCGGCCTCCTCCTTCATCTTCTTCGCCTCGGCCGCCTTGGCAGGCTCCTTTTCGATGAACATCGGCCCCTCCAGGATTCTGCACGCACCATTATAGGCAATCGCGGCAGCGCCCTTCAAGGCGCCGCCAGCAGGTCCGGTTCCCGTTCCAGCAGCAGGTCGATCCGTTCCACGAGGTCGTTCATCTGGGACAGCGTCCCGATGGTGATGCGGATGTAGCCCTCGAAACCTTCCAGGTGGCTCCGATCCCGGACGAAGACCGCGACGGACTCCAGGGCCTGGACCAGCCGCTTCGGGTCCCGGACCCGGACGTTGATGAAGTTCGCCTCGCTGTTGCGCACCTCGGCCCCCCTGCGCCGCAACTCGGTGACCAGGAAGGCCCTGGCTCCGCGGACCTGGGCGATGTAGGCTTCCCGGGCGTCCACGTCGGCCAGGGCCGCCCGGGCGCCCACCTGGGCGAGGGCGTTCACGCTCTTCGGGTTGTAGAGCTTCCGCAGATGGCCGATCAGGTAGGGGCCCGCCAGCAGGTACCCCACCCGCAGGCCCGCGATGCCGAAGCACTTGCTGAAGGTCCGGGTCACGGCCAGGTTGGGCAGGTGCTGGACCAGCGGCGCCGAGGTGATCCCGGCGAATTCGTAGTAGGCCTCGTCCACGACGAAGAGGGTGGCCGGAAAGGCCCGGCACAGCGAGGCCACGTCCTGGGGCGACGTCAGCACGCCCGTCGGGTTGGCCGGCGACGGCAGGTACACCATGCGGGTCGAGGGGGTCAGCATCTCCAGCAGGGTCGAGACCGGGTCCTGGAAGGGGTCCGGAGGCATCGCCTTGCGGGGCTCCACCCCCCGCCCCCGGGCGAAGATCAGGAAGTGCCCGTAGGTCGGCCAGACCACGACGACGTCGTCGCCGGGATCGATGAACGTGCGGCAGAGGAGGTCCAGGGCGTCGTCGGAGCCGTTCGTGACCAGGATGCCGTCGGCAGGCACGCCGGTGTATCGCGCCAGATCCTCCCGCAGCCCCGTCGCTCCCAGTTCGGGATACCAGTTCAGGTGGTGGCCGTTTGCCAGAAATCCGGTGATGGCCTCGATCACCTTCGGCGTGGGGGGAATCGACGACTCGTTCCAGTCCAGTTTCAGCGGCACGGCCCCCCGGGGCAGCCGCCGGATGACCGACAGGGAGGAGACGGCGTCGTAGGGAGCCAGGGACTCGGTCGCCCGGGAAGGCGCCGGGACCGGCAGCGTGTGAACCGTCGTCTGTTTCGGAGTCTCCTGGATCACGCTTCCCCCCTGCCTGCTTGCGAACACCCCACCGCTCCTCCACGCAAGCAGGTTTTGCGCCACCGATCCAGCGGAATGTCAATTTCGTGATAGTCCGGTGACTTGCGGACCTCTGGAGGAACATCCGCCTGTCGCCTTCCCGGGACGACGGTCCTCCAGGTGGAGCGCTCTTACTCCACTCCCTGGACAACCGGCCGCCCCCTCCCCGGGTGTCGACGTTTCTTTGACTGTCTCGGGGACTTCGGCATACCATCGCTGCGAGAGTGGCTCCCTTCGGCCGGAGGTTCGAATGTCACGCTGCCGACTTGTGCCGATGGTTGTGGTGGGTGGCCTGCTGGCGACGGCGCCCCTGCTGGGCCAGGTCCCGGCGACCAATGCCATCCAGGGAATCTCGGTCACCGAGGAGCCCCAGGAGACGGTCGTCACCATCACCACCTCGCAGACTCCGACCTTCACGGTGTTCCGCCTGGAGGATCCGGTCCGCCTCTTCATCGACGTGAGTCGGGGGGACATCTCGGCGGCCGCGGACCCCATCGTGGTGGACAACGGGGTCGTGGACCAGGTGGGCACGCTGCAGTTCAAGTCCTCGGGCGTCCCGATGGGACGCATCATCATCGGCCTGCGCGAGGAGGCGGGCTACGACGTTCGCACCGAGGGCAACCGGATCGTCGTGCGCATCGACGCGAGCCGCCGGAGGCCGTCGGGAGCGGAGTCGGGGGCGCTGGCCCGCAAGGCCCAGGAGGTCCGGGACCAGATCGCCCGGGAACAGGCGGTGCTGGACCAGTTGCGAGCCGCCCGGGAGCGGGAAGCGGCACTGCGGGCCGAGGAGGAGAAGAGCCGGAAGGAGGCCGAGCGGCTGCGCCAGGAGGCCGAGCGCCTGGCCCAGGAGTCCCGAAGGCAGGCGGAACGGGCCTCTGAGGATGCCCGGCAGGAGCAGGCCCGGCTGGAGGAACTGCGCCGGCAGGCCGAGACCCAGACGAGGGAACTGGCGGCCAGGACCCGGGCGGCCGAGGCCCAGTTGAAGGACCTCCAGGCCCAGGCCGCGGACCTGGAACGGCAGCGCCGGGAGATCGACCTGCGGACCAGGACCCTGGCGGATCAGCGGACCGCCGAGGCCGAGCAGGCCATCCGGTCCCTGGAGCAGCAGCGGGCGGACCTGGAGAGGAAGACCCGGGAGGCCCAGCGCCAGGCCGCCGAGGCCGAGCAGCGCCTGGAGGCGCTCCGGGCCGAGGGGTCGAAGGCCGCGTCCCAGCGCGATGCGCTGACCGAGGCCCAGAGGCTCGAGGCGGCGCGGCTCGAGGTGCTGAAGAAGGAGCAGGAGGCCGCCAGGGCCGAGAGCCAGACCCTGGAACGGGCCCGGGCCGCCGAGGCCGAAATGGTCCGCCAGGCGGCGGCGCGACGGGAGGCCGAGGAACGGGCGGCCGAGCAGGCCCGGGAAGCCCGCCGGGCGGCCGAGGAGGCCGTCCGGGCCGAGGAGGCCAGGCTCGCGGCCGCCCGGAAGGCCCGGGAAGCCGAGGAGGCCCACCGCAAGTCCCTCCAGGAACTGGCTGCCGGGGAGGCGGAGAAGGCCCGACAGGCGCGACAGGCCCGGGAGGAGGAGGAACGGCTGCAGGCCCAGATCGCCCAGGCCAGGGCGCGGGCCGAGTCGGCGAAGGTCCGGGAGCTGGAGGACCGGCTGGCAGCGGAACAGGCCCGGGCCCGGCAGGCCGCGGAACAACTGGCCCAGAGGCTCGCGGGGGCCGAGGCGGCGGCCCAGGCCCGGGAACAGGAACTCCGGGCGGCGACGGCCCAGGCCCGGGACCTGGAGGACCGGCTGGCCCGGCTGCAGCGCGAGCGGGACACCCTGGCCCAGCAGGCCGGGAAGGCGGAACAGGAGGCCCGCGAGGCCGCCCGCCGGGCCGAGGAGGCGGTCGCCACCCGGGCGGCCGTCGAGACCCAGCGGCGGGAGGCGGAACGACTGGCCCAGTCGCTGAAGGCCCAGCGGGAGGAACTGGCGCGGCTGGAGGATCAGGCCCGGGCCAAGGCGGCGGAACTGGAGGCCGTGGCCTCCCGGGCGCAACGGACCTCGGCGGAGGTGAGCGAACTGGAGACCCGGCGCGCCCGTGCCGCCGAGGAACGGGCGCGGGCGGAGGCGGCCCTGGCGGCCGAGGAGGCCCGCCTGGCCCAGCTGGCCGAGGAGCGGAACGCCGCCCGGAAGGAACTGGAGGAACTGCGCCGTCAGACGCTGGACCTGCAGGCCCAGCGCGAGCGGGAACTGGCCCGGCTCCGGGAGGACCTGCAGCGGGAGCGGCAGCGGGCCGAGGGAGTCGAGACCGACCGCAGCGAGGCGCTGGCCCGGGAACTGCGGCAGAAGGAACAGGAGATGGCGTCCCTCCGGGAGTCGCTCCAGGCCCTGAGGGCCGACGTCGAGGCCACCCGCGCCGAGGTGCAGACGAAGGAGGAGACCATCCGGGAACTGACGGACCGGATGGCCAAGGCCCGGGAGGAGGTTGCCCGGGCCCAGCAGGAGGCGACCCTGCGGGAACGGGAGGTCCAGGAACTTCGCCGGAACCTGGCCGCGGCCCAGGCCCGGCAGGACGAGGGACAGGCCCGGGAGGTCGCCCGGCTCCAGAAGGCCCTGGAGGAGCGGGAGTCGGCACTGCAGGCCACCCGGCAGGACCTGGATCGGCGGCTGCAGCAGGCCGACGACCTGGCCCGGCGCCGCGAGGAGGAGGTCCGCCGCCTCACGGCCGACCTGGAGCGGGCCCGGACCGCCCAGCAGCAGGAGAAGGACCAGCGGGCCCAGGAGGTGGAATCCCTCCGCAGCCGCCTCCAGACGCGGGAGGCCGAACTCCAGGTGGTCCGGAAGGCCTACGACGACGCCCGGAAGGCGGCCGGCCGGGACCGGGGCGAGCAGCAGCGGGCCGAGGCTCTCCGGAAGCGCCTGGAGGCCCAGCAGCAGGAACTGAAGGAACTGCGCGCGCGCTACCAGAAGGAATCCCAGTCGGTCCAGCAGGAGATCCAGGCCCGGGACCGGCGCATCGGGGAACTGGAACGGCAGATCCAGGCGCTGCGATCCGATGACGCGGCCCGGGAGTCGGCCGAGGTGTCGCGGCTCCGGCGACTGGTGGCCCAGAAGGAATCGGAACTGGCCCAGGCCCAGCGCCGGGAGGCCGAGGCCCGCAAGGCCGGGGAGGCCCGGGAGACCTCGGCATCGAAACCGTTGCGGGAGGAACTGGCCCGGGCCCAGCGGGACCTGGACCGCGCCCGGTCCGAGATGTCCGCGGCCCAGGCCCGGGAGAAGGAGGCCCGGGAGCGGGAGGCCCGGGTCGCCAGCCGGATCGACGAACTGACGGCGGCCCAGGCCCGGGCGGAGCAGGAGGCCCAGGCGGCCCGGGCGACGGCCGACGAGGTGACCCGTCGCCTCCGGGAGCGGGAGACCGAGGTGGCCCGCCTGCAGCGGGAACTGGAAGCCGCCCGAAAGGGCCCGGCACAGCCCCCGGCAGCGGAGAAGAAGGCCACCCTGCGCAACCTGGACTTCCGGGCCGGCCGGAACGGGCCGTCCCTGGTCCTCGACGTGGAGGGGAGCCCGCGGTACGAGGTCGTCGAGGGGAACCGCCAGTGGATCCTGACGCTGTACGACACCGTCGTGCCCAAGGCGCTGGAACGGAAGATGGACGTGACGGCCTTCGAGTCCCGGGTGACGACCATCAGCGTGTTCCAGGACGCCCGGGGAAGCGCCCGGATCGTCGCGGACCTGTCCCAGCCCGTCGGCCAGTCCCTCGTGCAGGACGGCAACCGCCTCCAGTGGACCTTCACCGGTTCCTCCGGGGACCGCATGGTCGCCGGCGAGACCGGCGGCCCGGCCGAGGCCCGGACCGGACCGCCTCCGGCGCGCGTGATCGCCCGGGCGGCCCCCGCCGCCCCGCCCCAGCCGCCGGCCTACGCGCCCCCCGCGGTGCCTGCCCCCGGATCCCCGGGCGGATCGACGCTGGTGATGCCGACGGGCGACGGTCGGGAGTACCTGAAGCCGGCGATGGTCCCGAAGCGCAAGAAATACAAGGGCAAGCGCATCAACCTGACCGTGAAGGACGCCGACATCCAGAACGTGCTGACCTTCCTGGCCCGGGAGGGCAAGGTCAACATCGTCACCTCCGAGGACGTCAAGGGGAAGGTCACCTTCCACCTGGAAGACGTCCCGTGGGACCTGGCGCTGGACACCGTGCTGCGGGCCAAGGGGCTGGACTACGTCATCGAGCAGGGCATCTACCGGGTGGCCCCGGTGGAACAGATCCAGAAGGAGTACGAGGCGCAGGTCGAGAAGCAGAAGAAGCAGCAGGCCCTGAAGCCGATCATCGTGCGACTGATCCCCATCAACTACGGCGACGGGACCGAGATGATGGCCCGGGTCCGGTCCGTGCTGTCCGCCCAGGGGTCCTGCGAGGTGGACCTGCGGACCAACACCCTGGTGATCAAGGACACCGAGGACTACCTGGAGGCCGCCGAGGATCTCGTGCGGCGCCTGGATCAGCAGACCTCCCAGATCCTCATCGAGGCCCGGATCGTCGAGGCCCGGACCACCTTCAAGGAGGACATCGGCATCCAGTGGGGCGGCCACTTCGCGATGAACTCGGCCTTCGGCAACGAGACGGGGCTGGTCTTCCCCAGCAGCGTGGGACTGGCCGGCGGCGTCGAGCCCTCGGACCCGAAGGGGGGAATCGGTTTCCAGAACCCGAACTGGGTGGTGAACCTGCCGGCGGCCGTCGGCCAGGGCACCGGCGGCGCCATCGGGATCCAGCTGGGTTCCATCGGCGGCGCCGGCAACCTCTCCCTGAGGCTCTCGGCGGCGGAGGAGAACGGCGACGTGAAGATCATCTCCTCCCCCCGGATCTCGACCCTGGACAACCGGACCGCCGTGATCTCCCAGGGCGTGTCGATCCCCATCAGCGTGGTGTCGGCGGCGGGCGTGAACACCCAGTTCTTCGCCGCGGAACTGCGCCTGGAGGTGACGCCCCACGTGACCCGGGACGGCCACATCTCGCTGCGGCTCAACATCACCAAGAACGAGCCGGACTTCGGCAACCTGGCCGCCAACGGCAACCCGACCATCCAGAAGAAGGAGGCCCGGACCGAACTGCTGATCCGGGACGGGGACACCACCGTGATCGGCGGGATCTACACCCGGAGCACCGGCAAGTCCTACAAGAAGGTGCCCCTCCTGGGAGACATCCCGATCCTGGGCTGGATCTTCAAGTCCCGGACCCAGACCGATGACCGCAGCGAACTCTTGATCTTCATCACCCCGAAGGTCGTGAACCGGGAGGTGTCGCTATGAACCGGCGGATCCCTGGCAAGGGACATGCGGCCGTCCTCGCGGCGGCCATCCTGGCAGGCTGCTTTTCCTGGACCTGCGAGACGTCGAATCCCCAGGCGATCTTCGTGCTGGACGCCGCGGCGGTCACCTTCGCCACCCAGTGCACGATCCGCCCGGGACAGGCGGCCCAGGCCATCTGGCCCTACGGGAGACTGGACCTGGCCCTGACCAACCAGTACTGGCTCTTTCCGCGCTTCCGCAACATGCTGAACCCCATCCGGACCGTCACCGGCGAGACGCTGGAGACCCCCCAGGCCGAGGCCCACTACCTCACCGTCCAGGTCGCCCGGGTGTTCCTGGACATGGGGGAGTTCTCGCCGAAGGGCAGCGACAACCCCGCGACCAAGCAACTGGGATACAAGTACATGTACGAAGGGGTCGAATCGATGGTCGCCGCGGGCGTCGCGCCCCTGACCGAAGGCATCGTCGCGGTGCAGGTCATCCCGCCGGAACTGGGGAACGTCCTGGACCGGAAGATGCAGGAGGCCATCCGGACGGTGTCGAGCCCGGCGGTGTGGGTGACCGCCTACGTGACGCTGATCGCCCAGATGCAGGACGGCACGGTGGTCCAGTCCAACGAGTTCGCGTTCCCCATCCAGCTCTGTTGGGGCTGCCTGGTGGTCCCGTCGTGTCCGGACCAGATCCAGCAGCTCCCCTGCAACCTCGGACAGGACGAGTCGATCCCCGGCACCGTCTGCAAGTGCCTGGCGAACCACCCAGAGGGCTGCCCGGTGGACTGCGGGGTGGCCTGCTGGCCCGCTCCCTGACCGAAACGCCCTTCCGCCTCGCCTGCATCCCCTCGCATCGAGCGGCTCCCCGCGATGGTCGGGGCCGGTGACGCCGCGGAACCGTGCAGCCGGGAACCTGGGCGACCCCGCGGATCGGGGGGATGCGTTCCACCTCCGCCGGGCGTCCACCAAAGGCTCGCATCCCGATTCCGACGGGGGGCCTACTCGAAGACGAGGACGTCCTCCACCGGGCGGCGGAGGGCCCGGGCGCTGGGCGGGGGAACGCCTGAGGCGATCCGGAAGAGGATGGGCTCGCACCAGCCGTCCGGGACTTCAAAGAGGGCCCGGTACCGCTTCCGCAGGCCCCGCAGAGCCGCCTGCTCGGCCGCCGTGAAACCCTCGCCGGTGCCCCGCTCCAGGTGGGCGAAGAGGTAGGGCAGCATGGCCAGCGGGTGGAAGGCCAGTCCCCGGACCGTGGCCTCGAGCCAGGCCGCCTCCATGGCCCTCCCGCCCTGGAAGAAGGCCTCTGGGCCGGTCCCGGGCATCGTCACCAGGCCCAGGGCCGAGGCCGATGCCACGGCCTTCCGGGAGATCTGCTCCAGGACCCGGCCGCTCCCCATCATCCCCACCAGCCTCATGGCCGACCAGCGGGACACGATCCGCAGGCCCGCGACGTCCGCCGCCGACATCTCCAGCGTGGCCACGTCGATCCCGTCCCGCGTCCGAAGGACCTCCTCCGGCGTGAACCGGAGGCCCTCCATCAGTTCCGCGTGGAGATCCTTCGACAGGTATGCCACCCGGTCCCCGGCACCCAGCAGGTCCCCCGCCTCCTCCATCTCGTCCGGGCGGACGATCCACTGGAGCCGCGCCCCGCGGGCCCTCACGGCCGCCTCCAGGGCCGCCGCATCGTCCGGGTCCAGGGGGATCCGGGGCCCCCGGCGCCGGTTCGTGGACCTCTCCGGGATGGCCCGGAGGCGCGGCGACTCGACGGCCGGACGGCGGGGCTCGAAGGCGATTTCGCAGGCCAGCAGGGGGTCCGAGGGGTCCGGGAAGGGGAACACCTCCGCCTCGAAGCCCATGCCCGCCGCCGCCTCGACGACGTTCTCGGCCGCGGCCCCCAGGGCCAGGTGGGCCGCGCCGTGGCCGAAGTCCAGGATGCCTCCCGACCGGGACGCGTCCCGCAGGCACTGCAGTCGCCCGTTCCGGAACCGGAAGCGCCACGCCTGCCCGTTGTGGGGCGAGGGGGCCAGGATGGCCCGGGACACCAGGGACCGCACCACCTCGTCCGAGAGGGACCGGGCCCGCACCAGGGGGCCCACCGAGGGGGCCTCCAGGGCCTCGGCGCAGGCCACCGGTCCCAGGGGGGCGGCCTCCCGGGGCACCTCCACGCCGGTCCCGTCC
>JAGOKF010000144.1 GCA_017994695.1 Myxococcota bacterium
GACCGGGACGGCACGTTGTACCAGGCGGCCGACGTGGCCGACATGACCTGGCACGCGGCGGGCCTCAACGCGGTCACCGTCGGCTTCGACCTGAACAACACCGCGGTGAACCTCCTTTCCAACCCCGATGCCCCGGCTCCCTACGGCGGCGTGCCCTCGAAGGACGAGGTGATCAACGGGGGCACCTTCCGTTCCTGGACCTATTCCGACGAGCAGTACCGGGCGCTCATCGCGGTGCTCCGGGTGCTGAAGGCCGAACTGGGGATCCAGCCGGTGTTCCCCCTGGACCAGGACGGGGGAATCCTCCGGCGGGTGCTGGTGGACCCGCCGCCGGACCAGTTCTCCGGGATCCAGTGCCACTGGCACTCGGAGGTGCAGAAGTGGGACCCGGGCCCGGGGCTGGACTGGCAGCGGATCCTGGCGGGACTCCGGCAGGAGGACGCGACCTTCCCGGCCCTGCCCACGGTGCCGTCCCCGTCCCTGGTGGCGAAAAGCGAGGCCGAGCGGCGCTGGGTCCGGGACCGGGTGCTGAAGGAGGGCGAGCCCGCCCGGGTCCACCTGGCCAAGGCCCTGGAGACCGAGGACCAGGGTGCGGCCTTCCTGCGGATGATCGCCCGGGCCTGCGAGATGTTCGGGGAGGGGGGCTACTTCCCGGTGGGCGTCAACCAGACGTGGCACGGGGGCATCCACGTCCCCTGCGCCCCGGGGACTCCTGTCCGGCCGATGCTCCAGGGGGAACTGGTGGCGGCGCACCTGGTCGGGAGCGAGTCTTTCCCGCCGGGCCTGGGGAGCAACAATTTCGTGCTGCTGCGGCACCGCATCCCCCTGCCGCCCCGGATGGCCTCGGTGAACCGGGCGCCGTGTCCCGAGACCCGGGACCGGGACCGGAGCGGCGAAACGAGCGGCACGGAAGTGGCTCCTCCCCCGCCGAACGAACTGGTCGTCTTCAGCCTCTACATGCATCTGGATGCCGTGGACTGGAACCGGCCGACGCCCCTGATGCAGAAGATCCAGGGTCGGTTCGCCGACGGCGGCGGGCCGGCGGGCGTCCCGGGGGCGCGGCGGAGCCGCCTGGATGCGGCCGACCCCAAGAAGTTCCCCAACCCGCTGGCCGCCCTGAAGCAGGGATGGGTCGCGCTGTTCTCGCCCCTGGACGACCCGGACCGGTCCATTGCCGTGGGTCCCGAGGACGTTCTCGGGGAGGCGGGGGAGTTCGGCGGGGAGGACAGTCCGCCCCGGATCCTGCACCTGGAGGTCTTCGCCGACGACCGGTACGCCGAGGCGATGGACCTTTCGCTGTCGGGACGCTACCTGGTGCCGGGACCCCAGGACGTCGCGAGGGACCTGCTGGTGCGGGACATGGGGTTGTGGAGGCAACTGGGATGGGATCCCCGGCAGCGGGTGCCCCGGGGAGCGGCCGACGACTTCCAGCCGGCACCCCTGACCGGCAAGGTGCTGTCCGCTCGGAGGATCCGGGAGTTCTTCGAGACGGCGGACGAGGAGGAACGGCTGCCGCTCCGGAGGCTGATCGCCCGGCACGTGTCGGAGTGGTCCGTCTGGGTGGACTGGGCGCGGACGCTGCTGGAGCAGCAGCCCTGGGCCTCGGGGGTCCTGGAGGAGTCCCCGGGGTCCGAGGTTCGACCCTGGAGCCGCTGGTTCACGGGAGAGGCCTCCCGGTGGCTCCAGTTCACCTGGCTGGACGATCGGGTGGCGAACCACCTGGGATTGCGGTTCGCGCCGGGCCAGGAGGGGGTCCTGAACCACTTCCACCCGGTGAATTTCCTGGCGTGGTGGCTCTACCTGCGGTCGGCGGTCCGGGGGCGCCCGCTGGAGGACATCCTCCGGTGCCTCCAGGGCAGCGCCGGCGGGATCCAGCAGGGAGTGCCCGGCATCGTGGACGAACTGTCCCAGATGGCCGGGGACGGGGAGTGGCAGACCCGCTGAGGGCCGGTGTCGAGGCCGGTCGCAGGAGAGGCCCCGCATGAAGGAGTCCTCCGCCCCTTCCCGCAAGGCCGGGGAACTGGCCCAGCCGGGGTGCGCGATGACGGGCTTCCTGTTCCAGGTGGCCGGATCCTTTCCATCCCTGGCGCTGGTGGTCTTCGGGGAGCGGGAGTGCGCCCAGGCGATGCCCAGGCTGACGCCGCCGGTGTCGGACCTGGCCTCCTGGCCCGTCTTCACGGTGGCCCTGGGAGAGCGGGAGGTGATGGAGGGGCGGGCCGAGGAACGTCTGGAGGCGGCCCTCCGGGTCATCGCTCGGGAACGGAAGCCGAAGGGCATCATCGTCGTCTCCACGTGCCTGGCGGACACCATCGGCGCCGACCTGGAGGCGCCCTGCCGGAAGGTCCAGGCCGAGATGGGCGTCCCGATCCGGGGCCTGCGGACCGGGGGACTCCGGATGCGGACCCAGGCCGAGGTCTCCGACTGGGTCGTCCGCACGGTGATGGACCTGCTGCCCGCCTCCGACGAGATCGACCCGGACGGGGTCAACCTGGTGGGGTACCGGACCGACCGGCCTCCGTCCCGGTGGCTCCAGTCCCGGGTCTTCCGGACCGAGGCGGCCCGGGTGCTGGACGGGATGGGTCTGCGACTGATGGGATGCGTGCCGGTGGGCGCCGTCGAGGAGGACTGGACCCGGATCGGACGGGGGGCGGTCACCGTGGTGTCGGACCGGACGATCTTCCAGAAGATGCTGAAGCGGCTGGACCGGCCCGGCCACCGGGTCCTGGAGGCGGCCTCGCCGATGGGAGTGGCGGGGACGGACCGTTTCTGGCGGGAGGTGGGCCGGGAGACGGGCCGGGACCCCGAGCCCGCCATTGAGGGGGATCCCGAGCGTCGGCGGGCCCTGGAAGCCCTGCCGAAGGCCCGGGACCGATGGGCCGGGAAGTCCCTGGCCTACGGGATCGGTTCCCACCACAACTTCCGTCCCGACGAACTGGCCCAGGAGGGGATGGCGGACCTGCCGCTGTTCCTGGAACTGGGCTTCCGGGTGGAACTGGTGATCCAGGAACGGGATCGCCCGGAGGTCCACCGCCGGATCGAGCGGAATCTCCAGGCGATGGGGGTGGATCTGTCCTACCGCCTGTTCTACGAACCGGCCGTCCTGAAGCCGGTGCTGGAGGAGGGCGGCTACGACCTGGCATACCTCCCCGATTTCCTGGGAGGCCAGGCCCGGGCGGCAGGGGTCCCGATGGTGCGTTTCGGCAGCATGCAGCCGGGCTGGTGGGGCGCCGTGCGGTCCTGGAGCCTGCTCGATGCGGGGGGGACGCCGGTGTTCCAGCAGCGCTACGGCCGTTTCCTGGCGCCGGAGGAGGGCGCCGGGCCGGGGAGGGGGGACGGGCGGGGAGGACCCCGGACCGGGCCGGGAGGACAGGGGTGAAGGATCCCATCGAACCGTTCGAACTGCGGGACGTGGACTCGGGGGACCTCTTCGGGATCTTCCTGGCGGTGCACGCGGTTCCCGGCGCGGTGATGCTGCTGCACACCACCGTGGGGTGCAAGTTCAAGACCCAGTTGCAACTGGTCTCCCACGACTGGTTCCAGGAGTCCCACAACCAGCGGCTCTGGACCGGCGTGGACGACATCCGCCTGATCCAGGGGTCGGGGGAACGGCTGATCCAGTTCGCCACCACCTGGTACGAACGGCGTCGCCCCGAACTCTTCGTCGTCAGCACCAACGCCGCCGTGGACCTGTCGGCCTTCGACGTGGAGCAGGCGGTCCGGCAGCTGCGGGATCGCCTGCCGTGCCCGGTGCTGCTGGTCCGGGCCCCGGGCACCGCCGGGAGCGTGTCCCGGGGATACGGGCGGGTCCTGGCGGCCCTGGCCGAGACCCTGCCCATCGAGGAGGGGACGGGCGATCCGGAAGAGGCGGCCGTGGTGGGGTACGGGTTCGACCGGTACGAGATGGAACACCCGGCGAACCTGGCCGAGATGAGGCGGATCCTCCGGGGCATCGGCCTCCGGATGGGCAGCACCTGGCTGTCGGGGGAGGGCATCGGGTTTCTCCAGGAAATCTCCCGGGCGGGGACCTGGCTGGTGCTCCCCGAGGGCCGGTGGGCCCGGGCCTCCCTGGACCGTCGGGCCGGGGCCAGGAGGGTGGTGGACGTTCCCCTGCCGCTGGGATTCGCCGGGACGATGGCGTTCCTGCGCGAGGCGGGCCGGTGCGCCGGGGTCCCCGGCGACCGGGTGGAGGCATTCATCGATCGGGAACTCCAGCGGGCGGCCCCCCTGGCCGCCCAGGGCGCCCGCCGCCTGGCGGATCGGCGGGCCGCGGTCTTCCTGCCCTCCCGGCTGGCGGCCTCGGTGGCGGTCTGGCTGGCGGAACTGGGCGTCCAGGTCCCCCTGGCGGGATTGACCGACGGGGACGACGCCGACCCCGAGGCCTTCCGGGCAATCCTGGACCGGCTGGATGCCCCTCCGTCGCTGCGGCCGGAGGTCCTGGCGGCACCCTCCCGGGACGGCGGCATCCGGGCCCTGGAGCGGGAGATGGCCCAGGGAGGGCCCATCCACCTGGTCGTGGGGACGT
>JAGOKF010000145.1 GCA_017994695.1 Myxococcota bacterium
AGGGCCAGCTACTGCGACCACGAACCGCCGGACCTGGCCGTCTACACGCTGCTGCGCTACGAGCCCTACCCGGACCGCGGGGCCCACTGGATCGCCCAGATGATGGCCGCCTGGGAGTACGAGGTCGGGGAGCGCAACCCCCTGAAGGCGATGACGATGGCCTCGGCACAGGAGGAGGTCCCCGGGCTGACCGAAGCGATCCGGACCCTGGTGCTCTACCCGGAGGATCTCCGGGAGTGGCCGATGGACAACGGGCACCGGGTGGACTACCTGCCGGGCGGGTCCGACCGGGCGGGCCGGGACCAGTTCCTGGCCGTCCCCCCCCACGACGAGATCTCGATCCTCCGCTGGGACCACAATCCCTACCGCGTGGCGGGGCACGGGGACGGCGCCTCCCGGATGGCCCCCTCCTTCTGGCTGCTCCCCTACTGGGGCCTGCGCTACCACGGGGTCCTGGACGGCACCGGTCCCGGGCCCCGTCCCTGAACGGTCCAGGACCCGGGGTCCCGGTCCCGATTTGCATTTGCGAAGCGACAGGTCTATAAGCCGCGCCGTTCCCGGACGGGATCCCGTCCGGCAGACCGAGGCCTGGGCCTGCCGTCCTCGCGACAGACCGTTGGCCCTCCGGGATGAAACGGAGGAGGTCCGATGGGGTGGCTTGCGGTGGCTTGCATCCTGCTCCTCGGGGGCGGGATCCTGGCGTGGATGATCCGGCGAAGGCCAATCGGATCCGCGTTGGCCGGGTCCGGCGCCGTGGTGGCCGGCAGCGCCGTCGCCCTGGCCGGTTCCTGGGACGTGCTGCTGGGAGGACCTGCCCAGTCCGCCCGGATCCCCTGGTCCCTCCCCCTGGGGAGCGGTTCCCTGGGACTGGATGCCCTGTCGGCCTGGTTCCTGACCGTCCTGCTGGTCGTGTCGAGCATCGTCGCGATCTACGGCGCCGGGTACCTGCGATCCGAGGAGGCGCACCGTCGCACGGGCGGGACGTGGCTCGCCTTCGACGTCCTGGTGGCCTCCATGATGCTGGTGGTCGCCGCCCGGGACGGCGTGACGTTCCTGGCGGCATGGGAAATCATGGCTCTCTCTTCCTTCGCGCTGGTCGTCTTCGACCACCCGGAGGCCCAGGTCCGCCGGGCGGGCTTCATCTACCTGGTGGCCGGCCAGTTGGGAACGGCCTGTCTGTTGGCCTTCTTCCTGATCCTGGACGACGGTTCGGGACGCCTGGCCTTCCCCCTGGGGAATGCCCGGATCGGGACGACGCTGCCCTTCCTGCTGGCCTTTCTGGGCTTCGGGCTGAAGGCCGGTTTCCATCCCCTGCACGTCTGGCTGCCGGAGGCCCACGCCTCGGCGCCCAGCCACGTGTCCGCCCTGATGTCGGGGGTGCTCCTGAAGATGGGGGTCTATGGCCTCCTTCGTGCCATCACGCTGCTGGAATCCCCTCCCCCCCTGGCCGTGGGACTGCTGATCCTCGCCGCCGGGTTCGCCTCGGGCCTGATGGGGGTGCTCCATGCCCTGGCCCAGCACGACCTGAAACGCCTTCTGGCCTACCACAGCGTCGAAAACCTGGGAATCATCGCCCTGGGTCTGGGTCTGTCCCTGGTCGGGCAGGCCACGGGGATGACCGCCGTGGCCTGGCTGGGCATGGCCTCGGCCCTGCTCCACGTCCTGAACCACGCGGTGTTCAAGCCGCTGTTGTTCATGGGTGCCGGGGCGGTCCTGCGGGCCGCCGGGACCCGGAGGATCGATCGCCTCGGGGGACTCTTCCGGCGCATGCCCCGGACGGCCCCGGCCTTCCTGGTGGGAGCGGCGGCCATCTCGGGCCTTCCCCCCTTCAACGGCTTCGCCAGCGAATTCCTGCTGTTCGTGGCGGGGTTCCAGGGCCTGGGAGGCGGCGCCGTCCTGCGGGCGTCGTCTCTGGGGGTGATCGGGGGAATGGCGCTCATCGGAGGACTGGCCGCGGCCTGCTTCGCCAAGGTGGTCGGCGTCGTCTTCCTGGGGGAACCCCGGAGCCCCGAGGCCGCGGCGGTCCGGGAGGTCCCGGCGACGATGTGGGGTCCGATGTGGGCCCTTGCCCTGGCCTGCCTGGCCGTGGGCATCTTCCCGGCCGCCGTGCTGGCCCTGGTGGCCCCGGCCGTGAACGCCGCCACGGGACTGCCGGGGCGCCCGGAGTCGATGGACCCGGCCCGGATCCTGGAACTGGTGGGATGGATTGGGGTCGGCCTGATCGGGCTGTCCCTCCTCCTGTGGGCGCTCCGGCGCCTGGCCGACCGCGGTCGCGGACCCGCCACGGCCCCCACGTGGGACTGCGGCTACGCGGCGGTGACCCCGCGCATGCAGTACACCGCCTCCTCCTTCGCCCGACCCCTGCTCGAGGACCTGGGCCGGGCCGTGGACGTCCGGGTGGAACGGGAAGGTCCCGAGGGGTATTTCCCGCCCCCGGGAAGGCTGGAGGTGCACGCGTCGGACCGGGTCCTGACGCAGGTCCTGGAACCCGCCTTCCGAGGGGCGGCCCGGCTCCTGGGCATGGGTCGGCGCCTCCAGCGGGGACGGGTCCAGGAGTACCTGCTGGTGCTACTGATGGCGCTGGTGGCGCTCCTGCTGGTCTGGAAGGAGGTCTGACCATGGTCCCGGAACGCCTGGCCGCCCTCGTCCTGGCCCTGGTCCTGTCGCCCCTGCTGCCCTCCCTGGTGGTCCGGGTCAAGGCCTTCTTCGGGGGCCGGCAAGGCATGCCGCTGCTGCAGCCGTATCTCGACCTCTGGAAACTCCTCCGGAAGGGGACCGTCCTGAGCCGCACCGCGACGTCCCTCTTCCGCCTCGGTCCGATCGTCGCCCTGGCGGCCACCCTGTCGGCCCTGGTCTTCCTACCCATGTTCGGGATGCCGGCGGTCCTGTCCTTCCCCGGGGACCTCGTGGTCCTCGCGGCCCTCCTGGGCCTGTCCCGCTTCGCCATCGTCCTGGCGGCGATGGACACGGGGTCCTCCTTCGAGGGGATGGGCGCGTCCCGGGAGGTCCACTTCTCGGCCCTGGCCGAGCCGACCCTGTTCCTGTCCCTCGCCGCCCTGGCCCACCGGGCCGGGAGTTCTTCGCTGACCGGGATCGCGGAGAACCTCGGGGATCTCCCCTGGTCGGACACGGCCCTTCCCCTGCTGCTGTGCGGTCTGTCGCTCTTCGTGGTGATGCTGGCCGAGAACGCCCGCATCCCCTTCGACGACCCGAACACCCACCTGGAACTCACGATGATCCACGAGGTGATGATCCTGGACCACTCGGGGCCGGACCTGGGGATCATCCACTTCCAGGCCGGGCTGAAGATGTGGATCTTCGCGGGGCTGATCGTATCGCTGACCGTTCATGCGCCCACGGAAGGCATCCCGGCGGGAGCGGGGACCTGGACCGTGGCCGTCCTCCTCCTGGTGTTGGGGGTCGGCGTGGTCGAATCGATCATGGCCCGGATGCGGTTGGTCCACGTGCCGCGCCTGCTGGTGGGGGCGGGAGTGCTCGCCCTGACGGCGCTGGCCTGGTCTTGAGGGAGGGGATCATGGTCCTCCAGGTCCTGCTGGCCCTGCTCGTGCTGTCCAACATCTGGCTCTACTTCAGTTCCCGCCTCCGGATCCACATCCGGCTGGTCGCGTTCCAGGGATTCCTGCTTGCCGCCCTGCCCCTGATCGCCGTCGGGCACTTCCCGGACGAGCGTCGGATCGGCCTGGCGGCCCTGACCCTGCTGGTCAAGACCTTCCTGCTCCCGGCCCTGATGACCCGAGCCGTCCTGCGGTCCGGGGTGCTCGACGAACCGTCCGTGTCCCGCAAGCACATCCAGATGTCCTTGGCCGCGGTCCTGCTCCTCGGTCTTTCGGTCTGGCTGGCCAGCCACCTGCCGGCGCCTCTTCCGGCACCGGCGGACCGCATCCTGGCGACCGCCTTCTTCACCTTGCTGACGGGCCTCTACCTCTGCGTGTCCCGCTCCCGCATCCCGAGCCAGGCCCTGGGCGTCATCCTGATGGAGAACGGCGTCGTCGCGGCCTCCCTCAGCCGATCCCAGGAAATGCCCGTCCTGGTGGAACTGGGCGTGCTGCTCGACGTGGCGGTGGCCGTCTTCGTGATGGTGGTGCTGATCCGGCACGTCGATGCCGAGTTCCGGTCGGTGGACGTGGAACGCCTGTCCGAACTGAGGGATTAGCCGATGATTGCCGCACTGCTGCTCGTGCCCCTGGTCGCGGCCGCGCTGGTGTGGCGCCTGGGCCGTCCCGGTTGGAACTGCCCCATCGTGCTGGCGGTGGCGGTCCTTCACGCCGCCTTCACGGGATCCTTCTGGGTGGACGACCCGGCACCCCTGCTGGACGGGTGGATCGGGCTGGACGCCGTCGGTCGATGGTTCCTGACGGCCACCAGCGTTCTGAACCTGGCCACCGCCGCCTACACCATCGGGTACCTCGGCCGGGATCGCCGGGGTGACGAGCCCAGGTCCCGGGCCC
>JAGOKF010000066.1 GCA_017994695.1 Myxococcota bacterium
CCTCCACGGCCGGCTACTCCGACATCGGCGGAAGCGGCGGAGGCGGCGGCGCGGGAGGTTGCGGCGCGGCCGGGGGAACCGCCGGCGGCAGCGGCGGGGGTTCCTTCGCCATCTTCGTGACGTTCGACTCTCCCCTGGCCACGGCCCCGATCATCCGGGACTGCCAGGTCCAGAACGGACTGGGCGGCGACGGGGGCAACGGCGGCCTGGGCGGGGTCGGCGGCAGCGGCGGAACGGGCGGCGTCGGAGGCCGCGACGGCGCCGGCGACTCCCGCACCTTCTGCGCCGCCGGAGGCGGAGTCGGAGGCGACGGGGGGGCCGGAGGACACGGTGGCGGCGGTGGTGGTGGCTGCGGGGGGCCCGCCTACGGCCTCTTCGTGCACGGGGCGACCGCGGGACAACTGGACGCCTACCGGGTCGCATCGATCCTCTGGCTGGGCACCGGCGCCGGCGGACGGGCTGGCACCGGGGGAGGATCCCTGGGGAATCCGGGGGCCGACGGCGTTCCGGGCATCGCGGCGCAGACGAATTTCTGACCGATCTTCCCCGGACCACGGGGCCGGAGGCATCCTCCCGCACCGTGGAGGGGGACCCTGCCGGGAAACCTTCCGGGAACCCGATCACAGGGCGTAGATCGCCAGGTTGTCGAACTCGACCTCGGCCATCCAGTTGTTGAAGCCGAAATACCGACCGTTCAGGGGCGCCTCGTCGGCAAAGGACAGCACCGCCTCCCCGTCCACGTACCAGGCCAGGGTGGACCCCGTGCGCAACAGCACGAAGTGGTGGACCTGGCCGGGACTGGCCTTCCGGGGCGACTCCAGTCGGTCCTCGCCGTGTTCGTCCAGGCGGGCCAGCACGCTCAGGGAGTTCTTCCAGCCTCCGAGGATGGCGATGTAGCCGGTCTGGTGCCGGGGTTCCGAGGCGAAGACCTCGCACTTCAGGTCCCCCTCGGGAGTCCGGGCCACGGCGTCGAACTCGATCCGGACCCGGTCCGGAAGAGCCACCTGGAGCCAGAGCCCTTCGTTCCGGTCCCCCTGGACCCGCACGCGGCCGTCCACGATCCGCCATCGCCCGGTCCGCTGGAGCCAGGAATCCCCTAGTTCGCCCCGCTCGAAGTCGTCAGAAAAGACCAGGGCCCCTCCCGTCAGCCCCTCGTTCCCGGCCCCCTTCTGGGCCTTGCGGGGTCTCTTGCCGCATCCAAATCCCGCCAGTACCAGGAGCCCGACCAGGCCCCACGCGACCCCGATGCGGATCCGGCCTCTCATTTCCTGTCCTCCAGTTGCACGGTGGGAAGCCCCGAGACGGGAGTCACCTCGGTCTCGAAATCGAACTGATCGGGCAGGACCTCGCCGAAGCGGCTGGGAAGGGCATCGACATCCACGAGGTCGCCCAGGCGCGCCAGGTCCTGCTGGGCCGCCCGGAGACGCTGGGCGATTCCCCGGGCGACCTGGCGCATCATCCGAAGCGCCATGGCCGGGTGCTGTCCTGCCTCGGTCTCGAACCATCGCCGGGACACCAGGGCAACCTCGGTGGGGGCCGAGGCCGCCAGGGCGACCTCCGCCGGCCGGTCCTCCACGAGGCAGACCTCCCCGAAGGTGCCGCCCGTTCCCAGGCGCATCCAGACCTGGTCCCCGTGGAGCACCTCGACCTCGCCGGACAGCACGACCAGGATGCCGTCCAGCCGGTCCCCCTCCCGGACCAGCACCTCCCCGGGGCGGGCCAGGAAATGGTCCGCCCGGGATAGCACGCGGAACAGTTCGCCCATGGTCAGCGCCCCGAAGAGCGGCGTCTCTCGGATCCGTCGCAGCCGCTCCCGGATGGCGATGGGATCCCCGTCGATTCGGCCGATCTCCAGCACGACGGCCGTGATGTTGTCGGCCCCGCCGGAAGCGTTCGCGAAGGAAACCAGCCGCTCAGCGACGGTCTCCAGGGGACCTTCGCACAGCCGCGGCAGCCTCTCGTCCTCCACGGTCCCGTGAAATCCGTCGGAACTCAGCAGGAACCGGTCCCCGGGAAGGCACGGGAGGTCCATGACCTCCGGCTGGACCTCCCCCCGGATCCCCAGGGCCTGGGTCACGACGTTCTTCATCGGGAACCGAGCCACCTGGGACCGGGCCAGTCTCCCCTGGCGCAGCAGTTCGAAGAGCAGGCTGTGATCCTCGGTCAGCAGCGTGGCCATGCGATCCCGGATCAGGTAGGCCCGGCTGTCCCCCACGTGGGCGATGAAGGCCCGGTCCCCTGCCAGCACCAGGGCCACCCCGGTGGAACCCATCCCCTGGAGGGCGGCGTCCCGATCGGAGGCCCGGACGATGGCCTCGTTCGCCTCCCGGAACGCTGCACCCAGCAGTTCGGCCACGGCCCTCCGTTGAACGGGCACCGGGTCCCGGGCCGCCCGCTCCAGGATGTCCCCGTGTCGCCGAAGAAAGGACACGACGGTTTCGCAGGCGATACGGCTCGCCTCCTCCCCGCCCTGGTGGCCTCCCATGCCGTCGGCCACCATGAAGAACCCGATCTCTCCGTCGCAGAGGAGAGCGTCCTCGTTCCGGCTCCGCACCCTTCCGACGTCCGTTCGGCTCGCCCAGGCGAACTCCACCCCGCACCTCCCGGTTCGTTCCATCCGGCCAGGGCTCACAAGGATAGCAGCAATCCGACCAGGAGACGCTGGGACAGGTCCGCACCCATCCGGTGTTCCCGTTTCCAGAAAGGCACCGGTACCGCTCCGTCGCCGCCGGGAGTCCGTTCCCCGACCGACAGGACCTCCCCTCTGCGGGCCGCCGCCCCAGGCTGAAACAGGCCGTAGTTCCCTTCCACGGAGAGCCACGGAAGGGCCTGCCAACGGATCGAGAAGTCCCCCTCGTGTCCCAGGAACCGGCTCCCGCCGGCCGGGACGTGGAAGGCCCGGCCCATCGAGGACGGAGGCCTGGGATCCGACACCCGGAAGGTGTCCGCGTCGAAGGCCGCCAGCATCCCGCCGTCGCTGGAAAGGCTGAAGAAGTGCCATGCCAGCGAGAGGCGAAGTCCTTCCACCGGCGACAATCCCACCGAAGGGCCCAGGTCCCAGACACCCTGCCACGTGAAGAGCCCCAGTTGCCCGAGGAACCGGGTGGGCTCGGGATAGAGCGGCCGGTAGGCCACGTCCCGCCCGTCCCAGGGATTCGCATCCCCCGAGGCGCTGGCGAAGGAAAGGGCGATCCACGGCCGAGTCCTTCCCTGGAACTCGTAGCGTGCCTCGGCCGCGTATGCGGTCGCCAGGTGCGTCGCCTCGGCGGTCCGGGCCTCGAGGTCCCGGAGGGTCACCCGCCCGAACTGGACCGCCGCCTCGGCCTCCAGCCTCAGCCCCTTCACCGGGCGCAACTCCAGCCTGGCGCCGACGGTCCCGACCTTGTTCGTTTCGGTCTGGAATCCGTCATCCTGGTAGAGGCCGTAGAGGTCCGCATCCAGCCAGGGCAAGGCGTCGGTGGACAGGTAGAGGCCCGTGAACACCCCGTAGGGGTCTTGCCCCCACCCCTCCCGGAACACCGGCGCCCAGCCGCCCCGGACGAAGGTGGCGAAGAGGTCCGCCGAGAGTACCTTCGGTCGCCTCCAGGACAGGCGGACCCCGTCGAAGGTCTGGCCGACGTTGTCGAAATCCCGGAACGACACCTGGCGCCCCGATCCCAGGTCCATCGCGAACCGCCCGGCCGCCAGGCGCAGGCCCGTGCGTCCCGGGTCCTCCAGCGCCAGGTATCCCTGGTAGAGGTCCAGGCCCGCCTGCCCCGACCCCGTGGACCTCCCGGCACCCCAGTCCCGGGAGTCCTGGACCACGAACACCCCCTGGACGCCGGGTCCTGCCTGGAGCGTGACGCCCAGGCGCAACCGGTGCTGCAGGTAGAGGTCGCTGTCGCCCCGTCCCGAATCGAGGTCCATCCGGTTCCGGTCATAGAGCATCCGCACCCGCAGGGAGGCACCGGGAATCAGCCACGGAAGCGCTCGCCCCTGGTGGGTGAGGCGGCCCTCCAGGGCATCGATCCTCGCCCGGGAGGTCCCGCCCTCGAGACGGTGTTCCTCCAGCAGGGCCCGCTGCCGCTGGAGGTCCTCGAGGGACTGGCGCAAATCCTCCTCCAGCGCCGCGATCCGCTTCTTCAGGGCCTCGATCTCCCGGGCCTGGAGACCGGTGATGTCAATCAGCGAGCCGACCTCCTCCGCCAGCGGATCCTGCGCCCTGGCCGCCTGGGCCGGAGGAGCCGCCCGGGCGCCGGCAACCCACGACAGGACGAGCAGCCCAGCGAGCCCCGATGCGCCGCGAAGCATCCGCCTCCCCCTTTCTTGCGATTCGGGGTCAGGATACCAGAGAAGAGCACCGCGCTCCAGCATTCGGCTACAATGGTGTCCTCCCCGACGGGAGGCAGCAATGGCTTCCTCGTTCGCCCCAGGAAAGACGCCCGATCAGGACGCCGCGGCCACGGCGCGAAGTCCTGCCGCCAGCGAACCCTCCCCGTCCCGCGGCGGCCTCCGGGAAGCGGTGCGGGGCATGGGATTCCAGGAGGGTTCCAGGGCCCTGTCTCCGGGAAGGCCTCAAACTCCCGATCCTCCCTCGAAGGCACCCCCTTCCCAAACCGGGGATTCCCCGGGCGCCCGACAGAAGCAGGAAGCCTCCCCGTCGCCCCAGGCCTACGAGCAGGCCCTGGGTCGCGTCCTGGGCGGCCGCATCTTCGAGATCGTGATGAAGCAGACCTCCCCGGAGGCCCTGGCAGGACATGCCAGGTCGATCGTCGACGCCCTGATGAAGGCCGGCGAGGACCTCGCGCAACAGGACGGTTCCCTGGACGAAGCCGGCCGGACGGCGGTCATCGAGGCGCTGAAGGAACGGATGGGACCGGCCTTGAAGGCCGAGGCGGAATCCTTCCTCGCCACCGAGGAGGGACGGTCCCTGGCGGCGGCATTGCAATCCTGCGCCGCAAGCCATCCCTGGGAGATCGTCGCGGCGGCCATTCTCGCGGCGGCGGGAGCGGTGGCGGCGAACGTCGCGGTGCCGCGCATCGGGGGCCAGGTTTCGGGAACCCTGGGTCACGGCGAGGATTCGCCCCGCTGGACCGCCGCGGCGGGTGCCCGGCTGGGGAAGGTCAGGGACCTGGCCATCGAAGCCATCGATGCCCGGATCGGACTGGAGGCCGGGCGGTTCCGGGGGGACGTCCAGGTCGATCACCGGAAGGACCAGGGGACCACCACCCGGATCTCGGCGGGCTACGGAGACGACCGGGCCGCGGTCACCACCGAGGCCCGGCTGGACCGCGATGGACTGCTGTCGGCATCCGCAGGGGCGAAGATCCGGACAGATCACGGGGAGGCGACCCTGGGGGTCTCGAAGGGACGCAACGGCCCCGGAACGGTCGATGCGACCGTGCAGTTCTCCGACGGATCCGAGCAGGTGCTCCGGGGAGCCGCGAAGATCGAGGCGGGCGGCGCCTGGTCGGCCAGGCTCTCCCAGGAAATCACCAGGGACGCATGGAAGCGCATCGATGCCTTGGAACTCTCCCCGGGTGGCATGTCGTCCTCCACCGAGGTGCGGGGAAGGCATGGGCCGCTGGAGGTCGGCGGACGAATCGAGAGCGGAGCCGGTTCGGCAGCGACGCTCTCCGCCGATGCCGCCTATCGCACCGAGGACCTCTCCGCCGCACTGAAGGCCAGACTCGGGGGAGCCGACGCCCGGGTTTCCGGCGAGATGGAAGGGCGTGTCCAGGGACGCTGGACGGTCGGCGGAAGCGCGGAATACGGCCTCGTGGATGGCAGGCTGCTGTCCGTCGGCCTCCGTTTCGGCTTCCGGGACCCGAGGGAGTTCGAGGCGTTCCTGGTGGAATGGCGCCGCGAGAATGCCTCGGACGTCCCCCTCGACCGGTTCCGGGTGGCGGTGGAACACACCCTCGGATCCTTCCTGGTCCGCGCCGAGAACCAGGCCACCTGGAAGGACGGGCGATTCTCCTCCGCGGTGGGGTCGATCCAGGCTGCCAGGGCCCTGGATCCGAATTGGAAGGCGATCGCGGGCGTCTCGGCGGGCTACGGCCCGGACAAGACCCAGGGAATCCGTCCCGAAATCGGCCTGCAGTACCGGAACATTCCGGTCACGGTGGGCTACGACCTGAACCAGAAGGCCGTCGGAATCCGCCTGACGATTCCCTTCGGACGCTAGGCCTCCCGTTCAGCCATCCACGTCCCCCCGTGCACCGAGCATCCGTGCGATCTCCCCGAGGACCTCGTCCACGTGGAATGGCTTCTGCAGCATGCGGATCGGAGGCGCGACCGTTTCCAGGAACCCCGTGTCCCGGGAATACCCGCTGATGCAGATCACCGGGAGCTCCGGCCATCGCGCCCGCATGTGGCGCACCAGCGTCTCGCCGTCCATCCGGGGCATCACCAGGTCGGTCACGAGCAGGTCGGGCGAGCGCCCCTCTCCCTGGACGATGTCCAGGGCATCCCTTCCGTCGACGGCCACCTGCACCCGGTAGCCCGCATGCTCCAGCAGGGTCTTCAGGAATCCCCGCACCGAGGCCTCGTCCTCGACCACCAGGACCTCCGGAGCCCCCCGGGGCCTCGGCGACCTGGAGCCGCATCCTCCGCGGGCCGCAGCGGCCGGGGGCGAAACCGAGGGGAGCAGGATCCGGAACCGGGTCCCCCGGCCGACCTCGCTCTCGACCAGGATGGCGCCCCCGCTCTGCCGCACGATCCCGTACACCACGCTGAGTCCGAGCCCGGTGCCCTTGCCGGCATCCTTGGTCGAGAAGAAAGGCTCGAAGGCCCGGGCCAGGACCTCCGGGTCCATCCCGATGCCCGTGTCGGCAACCTCGATCTGCCCGTACTCTCCGGGATTCACCAGCCCCTCCCGGATCTTCTCGTCGGGCAGGACGATCCTCCGGGTCACCCCGATGGTCAGGCTGCCCCCCCGGGGCATGGCGTCCCTTGCGTTCACCACCAGGTTCATCAGCACCTGGTCCAGGGTCCCGCCCTGGAGGCGCACCCAGATCTCCTCCTCGGGCAGCATGCACCGATAGTCGATCTCCTCCCCGAGCAGCCGTTTCAGGAAGGCATCCATGCCCCGCACGGCGCCGCCGAGTTCCACTTCGCTGGTCTCCGAGATCTGGCCCCGGGAGAACACCAGCAGGCGCCGTGTCAGTTCCGCTCCGCGCTCCCCCGCCAGGCGGATCTCGTCCACCAGTTCCCGGACCTTCGGGTCCAGGGACTCCTCCTCCAGCAGGATTCCGGCGAACCCCAGGATCGCGGCCAGGAGATTGTTGAAGTCGTGGGCCACTCCCCCCGCCAGCCGCCCCAGGGCCTCCATCTTCTGGACGCGTTGGATCTGGTTCTCCATCCTCCGCCGCTCGTGGACGTCCTCGATGACCCCCTCCCAGCGGAGGACCCGGCCCTGCTCGTCCCGGACCGCCCATGCCGTCTCGGAAACCCAGACGGTTCTGCCGTCGGCCCGCTGGGCGAGGTAGGGGAAGCCGGCGATCTCTCCTCGTTCCCGGAGCGATCGCACCAGGTCCTCCCGCTGCTTCGGATCGGCATGGACCGTCTCCCGGAAATTCCCGATGGCCGCGATCATCTCCCCGGCGTCGCGGTACCCGAGGATGCGTGCGAGGGCCGGGTTTGCCGCCAGGATCCGCCCGTCGGGGCCGACGGCGTAGATTCCCTCCAGGGCGTTGCTGAAGATGGATCGGTACCGCGCCTCGGCCTCCCGGAGGCGCATGGTCAACTGGATGTTCTCCAGGGCGGCTCCGATGTATTCCGCGGCGGTCTGGGCCACCAGCCGACGGTTCTCGGGGAAGCCGTTCTCCTCCTGGCAGCAGGCGACCATCACCCCGAAGGTCTTCTCGTTGTAGGAGACCGGTGCCAGCAGCATGCTCCGGGCGTCACCGCCGAAGTTCGGGTCGCCCGGGAACCCCTTCCCGGGGACCTCGAGGCAGACGGTCTTCCGGGTCCGGACCGCCTTCTCCATCTCCTCGAGGAGCGGGACGGGAACGTCGGAGACGTCCCGGACGACCGCCCGGTCCGCATCGAACCAGGCGAATCGTCCCGCGATCCGGAAGGGCCCCTGGAGACCGTTGGGAACGCACCAGTAGAGGCGGTAGATCCGGAGTGCCCTGCCGAAGACCCCGGCGACCTCGTCGGGGAGGGATTCCCGGGAGGCCTTTGCCAGGCGTTCCCGCCCCTCGAGCAGGACCTCCGTGACGGCCGCCCGTTCCTCCAGTTCCCTGCGGGCCCGCTTTCTTTCCCGGATGTCCCGGAAGACGACCATCACGGCGGGCTGTCCCTCCCACTGCATCGACGAGGCCTTCACCTCCACGTCGACGACCTCGCCGTGAAGACCCAGGAACCGCTCCTCCAGCGGAGGGACCTCGACGGCTCCCTCCGACATCCGGCGGATCCGGTCGAGGACCGCGGCGCGGTGATCGGGATGCACGAATTCGACCACGGACATGCCCAGCAGGCGGTGGGCCTCTTCCGGCTCGGCCCCCAGGATCGCGGCGGCGGCCTCGTTGAAGAAGACCACCCGCCCCTTCTGGTGCACCACGATCCCGTCGGGAGACAGGGTCACCAGGAGGCGGTAGCGTTCCTCGCTCTCCCGCAGGACCGCCTCGGCCGCGTTCCGCTCCTGGATCTGTCGCAGGAGAGACCGGTTCACCTGCTCCAGTTCCTCCGTCCGGAACCGGACTTTCTCCTCGAGCATCTTCCGGGATTTCCGCAGGTGTTCCTCAATCTCCCTCCGGCGGGTCAGGTCGGTCATCACGACCAGGAACTCCCGGTTCCCGGGGAGGCCGGGACGCAGCCGCTGGACCCCGATCCCCATCAGCCGCGTTCCGACCCGGGTTCCGACCTCCCTTTCCAGGAAGGCCTCCGAGGCCCCCGACTGGATCATTGCCGCGACCGGCACCGACACCTCCGGGATGACCTTCGGACAGGTTCCGGGTTCCTCGGAGGAACGCACCGCGGTCCCGGGCTTCCCGAAGACCTCCTGGGCCGCCCGGTTGCACCAGGCCACCTCCAGGTTCCCGTTCAGCAGGAAGAGGGGAAACCGGGCCCCATCGAGGATCTCCCACGGTTCTTCCGCCCCTTCCCGGCCCCATTCCCGGCCCAGCAGCACGACCAGCCGGTCGAGGATGTCCACCACGCGTCGGGAAATCCCCCCCCGGTCCACGGTGTTATGGACCTCAACCTCCAGGGCCCTCCGGACGCGCAGTACGACCTCGAGACACTCCGGGAGTCCAATCCCCCGGCTCCTGGACGCCCGGACGATTTCCCGGACGCGGTCCTGGAAGGGAACGTCCTCCGCGGTCTCCTCGCCGCGGCGCAGCGAGTCGTTCACCAGTCCCAGGACCAGGGAGACCGTGTCGGGAACCGGGGAGATCCGGCCGTCCCGAACGGAACGCCCCTCCGGTGCGATCTCCCGCAGGATCCGTTCCGGGAGGGTTCCCGACAGCGACGCCAGCCGCCGGAGGAATTCCTCCATGGGTGCCATCCTTGAACGTTTGCCTTCATTCTAGAATGGAATTCCCCGGTTCTGCAACCGGATCCCACCCGTCGGGGGGCCGCCGGCGTCCGGGTCTGGATCGCCCGAATGGGTGCGCGGCCCTTTGCGGCAGCCGGGTCCCTGGCGAACGGTTCGTGCTAGCATCCGGCCGTCCCAGGGCCGGGAGGCAGCCCATGCCCAGACCCCCGTTGCGTCTGCAGACCACCACGCTGTGGGACTATCCTTCCCAGAACTACGGGAAGGACCCCCAGGGAGACACGTCGTACCGTGGGGCGACCCCCTCCTACGTCATCTGGAACCTGCTCCAGCGCTACACCCGTCCGGGCGACCTGGTCGTGGACCCGATGGCCGGCAGCGGGACCACCCTGGACGTGGCCAGGGACTGCGGGCGGCGGGCCCTGGGATACGATGTCCAGCCGACCCGGAAGGACATCTTCCGGGCCGATGCCCGCCGCCTGCCCCTGGAGGACGGAAAGGCGGACTTCGTATTCGCGGATCCGCCCTATTCGGACCACCTCGAATACTCCGGCAGCCCCGACTGCATCGGGCAATGGAACGCCGGCCAGCCGGAGTACTGGAACGCCCTCCGGGAGGTGGTGGCCGAGGCCGACCGGATCCTGAGGCCCGGACGCTATCTGGCCTTCTACGTCTGCGACTCCTTCCGGAAGGGGCAGCCCCTGGTGCCGATCGGGGTCCGCCTCTTCTCGCTGCTGGCCGATCGCTTCCTCCCGGTGGACCACGTCGCCGTGGTCCGCCACAACGCCACCCTCAAGCGGAACCACTGGCACACCGCCGCCATCGAGGGGAACTATCACCTCCGGGGCTTCAACCACCTGATGATCTTCTTCAAGGAAGGCCCCGGTGGTCCCGGGCCGCTCCCGGACCGTCGCCCTCGGGAGGAAGTCGCCGTGCACCTGGACCAGCGCCGACCGACCAACCGACCGGCGCCTCCCCGTCGATGACCCGAGTCCCGGCGGCCGGGGAGACACTTTCCCCTTTACGCATGGATGGCCCTGGGCCATACTTCCCTCATTCCGAGTCCCGGGCGTTCGATGGCCGATTCGTCGGTGATCAGGAAACTCGACACCCCTCTTGGGCGGATCCCCGGGGCCTTTCGCCATCGGTCCTTCGTGTTGATGCTGATCCTGGCCCTGGTGGTCATCGGCGGCATCTGGTTGCTGAAACAGCGAGACCTGGCGCATCGCCGGGACGACTGCCTGAAGAAGGCGGAGATCCGGCTCGCCCAGAAGGCCCAGGTCCGTCGGGATCGCCTCCTCGGACTGGTCCGGATGGCCCACGGCCATGCCCGCATGATGGCCAGTTTCCCCTCGTTTCGGAGGCTTCTTTCCGGGAAGAGGACGTTGGCCGCCGGCGCGGAAGCCGGCGAACCGGAGGACCAGTCGCACCACGTGGAGGCGGTCCTGGATGCGGTGATGGAAAGCCAGGACCTGGCCTCGGTGACCCTGCTGGACCCTTCCGGGAGGATCCGGGTCCGCAAGGAACGGTCTCCGGGAATCCTTCCCGATTCCCTGCTGATCGACCTGGCCCGAGAGTCCGTCCGGAACGCACCGGAGAACACCCTCAAGGTGGTTCCGGAGTTGGGTTCCTGGCTCCTGGTGGCCAGTCCGGTCCCCGACGCCGAGGAAGCCGGTCCACCGGTCGTTTTGGGAGTCGTCATCGTCGCGATGGCACCGGGTCGTTGGATCCCCTCGCTGGAGCCCGTGGTCTTCCCGGAGTTTCCGAGCGAGGAGATCGTGCTCGCCCTGTCCGAGGGGGACCGGTTGCGGGGAATCGCCTCCCCTCCCCTGGCGGGCGACCCACGCCCCCCCGGAGAGATCCTCGCGGCCTGGGAACCTCCCCGGCCGGTTCCCGATCACGAGGACGTGCACGTGGAACGCGGAACGGACTACCGGGGAATGGCCGTCCTGGCCGCGTTGGCCCCCCTCCCGGAGGTTCCCCTGGCCGTCGTCGCCAAGACCGACGAGGAGGAGATCCTCCGGCCGGTCCAGGAAGAGACGTCGCACTTCTACTGGATCCTGGGCCTTGTGGTGCTGCTCGCCCTCGTGTTCCTGATGCTCCTCTCGCGGCACTATCGTTCGGTGGCCTTCCGGCGCATGCTGGAGGTCGAAAACCGCTACCGGGTGCTGGCCGAGCAGGCCCGGGACATCATCCTGGTCATCTCGCCCGAGGGGCGCATCGTCGAGGCCAACCGGGCCGCCATCACCCAGTACGGCTATCCCCCGGACGCCCTGATCGGAATGCCGCTGGAACAGTTGCACGTGGAGGGTCGGGGCGATTCGGTCCGCATGCGCCTCGCGGAGGCCCTGGAATTCCAGGTGCTCTACGAAACGGAACACCGGCGGGCCGACGGATCGATCTTCCCGGTCGAGGTGTCCGCGCGGTCGGTTCGCCGCGACCACCACCTCGAGGTCCTGGCCATCATTCGCGACCTCTCGGAGCGGCGGCGAAAGGAGGTCCAGAGCCAGATCTCCCAGCGGATGGAGGTCCTGGGCCAGCTGGCCGGCGGGGTGGCCCACGACTTCAACAATCTCCTGACGGCCATCCGGGGCTTTTCTGCGATGGTGCTGGACTCCCTGTCTCCTGAGGATCCCCGCCACGGATACCTCGAGGAGGTGGTCCTTGCCTCGGACCGGGCGGCGGAACTGACCTCGAAACTGCTGTCCTTCTCCCGGGGCCACACCGTCGAACGGAAGGTGGTGGACCTGAACCGGGTCGTGGAAGGCATGGAGGCCCTCTTCCATCGACTGGTCCGGGAGGACATCCAGGTCGTGCTGAACCTCGAGGGACATCCTCTCTGGGTCCGGGCGGACCCCCGCCAGATCGAGACGGTGTTGATGAACCTGGTGGTCAACAGCCGCGACGCGATGAACAAGGGCGGCGTCATCACCATTCGCACCCGGCTTCGGCCTTCGGATCGGTCCGGCAGTTCCGGCGGACCCCCATGGGCGCAGTTGTCGGTCGAGGACACGGGGATCGGCATGAGCGAGGAGGTCCGGGCCCACGCCTTCGAACCCTTCTTCACCACCAAGGGCACGGGCCAGGGAACGGGCCTGGGCCTGGCGACGGTCTTCGGAATCGTTCAGCAGCACGAGGGGAAGGTCTGGATCGACAGTTCCCCGGGCAAGGGCACCCGCGTGTGGATCGAACTCCCCGTGTCCAGCCCCACGCCGTCCGAGGAAATCCGGGCCTTCGGCTTCTCCGAGGGACGGATCACCGGAGGATCCGAGACTATCCTCCTGGTGGAGGACCACCCCGACGTCCGGTCCTACGTGCACACGGTCCTGGAATCCTTCGGCTACCGAGTCCTCGAGGCCCGGAACGCCTCCCAGGCGATGGAACTGCTCGCCCGTCCAGGGCAGGCTCCCGTGGACCTCCTGGTTTCTGACGTCGTGATGCCCGGCGGCAACGGGATCGAATTGTGGAAGAAGGCGCAGTCCTTCCTGCCGAACCTGCCGGTCCTCTTCATCACGGGATATGCCGAGCGCTCCCTCTTCCAGACGGCCGACCTGCCCCGGACCGCCCCCCTCCTGCAGAAACCCTTCCGGGCCCAGGAACTCGCCCGGAAGGTCCGGGAGATCCTCGACCGGAAGAATCCTGCATCCTAGGTCCAGATGGCCGGATCCGGCAGTCCTCGCGGCTGGTCACGGAACGCAAGAAGCCCCTGGCACCCCGTCCGGTCAGGGGGACTTCACGATCCCCCAGGTGACGGTCCCCTCCCCGTGGCGCGCAAGCCCGTCGGCCAGCATCCTCGTCGCGTCGCGCACCTCCTCCTCGAGATGCGCCGGGCCGTAGATCACGGCCAGAGCCCGGATCGTGGCCCCGTCGGTCTTGGTGTCCTGGCAGTCCTTCACGGGGGTCGCGATGGGTCGATCCCCGTTCCGGGTCGCCACCAGGATCAGGTCCTCCAGGACCAGCACCTGCCCCGACGGATTGAACACGTATTGCTCTCCCGGACGACCGTGACGCACGCGGAACGAATCCTCGCCGGCCCGGTCCAGGTCCACGATGCTGATGGGCAGAAGGGTCCGCAGGGACACGAGGTTGTTCAGGTCGGCCAGCAGGTTGATCCGTGGAACCTGGCCCTCCGAGGCCACGCGCAACAGGTACTCGCTGGCCGGCTTGGCCCGGCCGGTGGGGCGGTAGTTCCCGTGGCGCAGCAGGTTCCGGACCGCGGCCCGCCGGGCCTCGGCCCAGGGGGTCCCGTTTCTTTGGACGGCGTCCAGGGCCGCCCGGTTCATCTCCTGTTCCAGCGCACCGGGCGAGGGGCCGTTCCGACAGCCCTCGACGCGCACCCAGCCCCCGCATGCCCCGGCGACCTCCATCACGATCGGGGAAGGTTCGGTGTTCGCCATGGGAAGCCTCCGTCCAGAAGACGCGATGATACCCGTTTCCTCCGTTGCCGAACCACCCGGCTGCTGGTAGAGTTCCGTGCCTTCCACCTGCCGACCTGGGCATGAGGACGGACATGGGAACGCGTTTCCGGACGACTCTCGGGATCCTGGCGGCCGGGTTCCTGGTGGCCCGGCCGGCGGCGGCCGACCCCTGGACCGTGGAACAGGTGGTGGAGAAGGCCCTGGCCCATTCCCCCGCCCTGAAGGCACGTCAGGCCGCCCAGGACAAGGCCCGCTACGAACGCCACGCCTCCCTGGCGGACCTCGGTCCCCGGCTGAACCTTTCGGCGGACTACCAGCGCTGGGATTCGGCCCTGAAGTTCACGTTCCAGGGACCTGACCCCTCGACGATCCCCCCGGAATTCTCCTGGGTCACGGACCTCTTCGGTTCCGGAGACAGCGTGATCCGGGCCCAGAACACCTGGTCGGCCTCGGTGGCGGTGGTCCAGCCCCTCACCGGCCTGGCCCCCCTTGCCCTGGCGGCCCACCTGGCGAAACTGAACGTGGACCGGACGGCCCTGGAGACCGCGGCCGCGGTGCGACAGGTGCGAATGCAGGCCATCGAGGGCTTTCTGAACCTCTGGAAGGCCCGGCGGAACGTCGTCGTGCTGGAGGAACTGCTGAAGGCCGCCCGGGAGCACTTCCGGCAGGCCCAGGACGCGGAACGCGTCGGGCTGTTGAAGAAGGACGACGTGCTTCGCATCGATGTCCAGATCGCGAACCTGGAACAGGGCCTGGACATGGCGCGGATGGGGGCCGACGTCCAGAAGTCCTCCCTGGCCCTGATGCTGGGCCTTCCGATGGATGCCGAGGTGGATCTGGCCGAACCCCGGGCCGACGCCGGGGACCCGCCGCCCCTGGATCGCTGCCTGGCCCAGGCCCTGGAGGCCCGGGAGGAGGTCCGCCAGGTCCGGCTCGCCGTCCGCATGGCCCGGACGGCCCGGGACCTCCAGGGCACCTCGTGGCTTCCCCAGGTCTCGGGCCTCTTCTCCTACAACCGTGCCACCGCGACCCAGTTCTCGAAGCCGGATTCCTGGTTCGTCGGGGTGACCGCCCAGTGGAACGCCTGGGACTGGGGACGCAACTTCCTGAAATTCCGGGCCGCCCAGGCCGACGTGGAGGCCGCCATGAGGGCCGCCGATCAGGTCGAGGACCTGGTCCGCCTGGACGTGAAGGCCCAGTGGCTGGCCCTCCGGAATGCCCTGGCCCAGGCCCTTCGGACCGATCGGGCGGTGGTCCAGGCACGGGAGAATCTCCGGATCCAGATGGATCGGTCCCGGAACGGCCTCAACACGACCACCGACGTCCTCGACGCCGAGGTGCTGGCGCTCCAGGCCGAGACGGGGGCCCTCGACGCGCGTCACGAGGCCTGGCTGGCCCGGGAGCGGCTCCGGGAGGCCCTGGGAGGAAGATGGCCATGAAGCGGTTCGCGATGCGGTTCCCGATCGGCATGGCGCTGCTGGCCCTGTGCTGCTCGGCACGGAAGGACGACGGTCCGGGAGGCGAAGCCCCGAAGGTCGTCGCCCGGACCCTCGCGCCGGAGGACTGGCAGGAGGCCCTCTCCCTGCCGGCGATGGCCTGGCCGGCGGCCACGGTGAACGTGGTGGCCCGCGTCCCGGGCCGGGTCGCGGCCTGGCACTGCGAGGAAGGGTCCCTGGTGACCGAGGGGCAGGCGCTGCTGGAACTCGACACCCGGGACCTCCGGACGGCCCTCCGGAACGCCGAGGCCCAGGCCGGGATGGCCCGGGCCGGCCTGAAGGCCGCCGAGGTCCAGCGGGACAACGTGGCGAAGGAGCGCCAGCGGCTGCTGGAACTGGCGAAGACCGGGTCGATCTCCCCCTCGGACGCCGACCGGATCGAGGCGGGATTCCAGGCGGCCGAGGCCCAGGTCGGAGTCGCCCGGGCCCAGCTGGAGATGGCGCTGGCCGGCCTGGAGTTCGCCCGGCGGAACCTCGCCGAGGCCACGGTCCGGGCGCCGGTCTCGGGGCTCGTGGCGAAGCGGATGGTGGACGTGGGCCAGGAAACGGCACCGTCCTCGGGAATCCCGCTGCTGGTGATCCAGGTGATCGACCCCCTGAAGGTGGAGGCCTCGGCCCCGGAGGCCTGGTTCTCCCGCCTGGCCCCCGGGCAGGAGGCCACGGTCGCCTTCGACGGCATTCCCGGCAGGGAGTTCGGAGGACGGCTGGAGATGGTGGGGCCGGTGGTGGACCCGGCCAGCAAGATGGTGCGCCTGCGGGTGGCGGTCCCAAACGTCCCCGGCCAGGACGGACGCCCCCTGATGGTCCCCGGCATGTCGGGATCGCTGCACATGCGCCTGGCCGCGGGGCGGGTCTTCGTCATTCCCCTGAACACCGTTCGGCGGGAGGACGGGGAGGACGTCTTCGTGCTGCTGGTGGGGAAGGAAGACCGGATCGAGGAACGCCGGATCCGCCCCTGGCGCCGGGACGGCCTCCGGCTCCTGGTCCAGGCGGGGCTGGCCGAGGGGGAACGGCTGGTCACCGTGGCGCCGAAGGATCTGGCGCCGGGCACCGTCGTGCGCGTGACCGAACCATGAAGGGGCCTCCATGAAACTCACCGAACTCTCGGTACGCCGCCCCGTCTTCGCCAGCATCCTCTACATCGCCATCACCCTGTTCGGACTGGTGGCCCTCTTCCGGCTGCCCATCGACCTCTACCCGGAGTTCGAAAACCCCGTGATCACGGTGGTGACCCTCTATCCGGGCGCCTCCTCCTGGGACGTCGAGGAGAAGATCACCAAGCCCCTCGAGAAGTCCCTGGGAATCCTCCCGGGCCTGGACGAGGTGACCAGCCGTTCGGTCGAGGGCGTGTCGGCCATCTACCTGAAGTTCGACTACGGCACGCCACTGGACGAGGCCGCCAACGACGTCCGGAACGCCATCGACTTCGCGATGCAGACGCTGCCGGACAACGTGGACCGGCCGATGCTCTTCAAGTTCAACACCTCCTTCTTCCCCATCTACTTCGGGGCCGTGGTCAGCGACCAGGTGGACCTGACGAAGGAGAAGACCTGGCTGGACGACCACGTGGTCCAGGTGCTCCAGGCGATTCCCGGCGTCGGGAGCGCCCAGTTGTGGGGCGTCGCCCAGGAGGAGGTCCACGTGGACGTCCGGCTGGCCGACCTGGAGCAGCGTGGAATCGCGATCTCCCAGGTGTCCCAGGTCCTGATGGCCAGCAACGTCGCGATGCCGGCCGGGCGCCTGAAGGACTCGGAATACGACCTGCCCCTGCGGGTCCCCGGCGAGTACCGGACGGTCGAGGAAATCGGCGACACGATCCTCTCGGCCCCGAACGGCCAGGTCGTCCGGATCCGGGACGTCGCCGACGTCCGGCAGGAGGTCCGGGAGATGCATGCCGTGGGCCGGTTCGGCGGCGCCTCGGTGGCCGTCTTCATGGTGCAGAAGCAGTCCGGGGCCAACACCGTCGAGGTCGCCCGGGCGGTGAAGAAGCGCCTGGGGCAGATGGAGCCCCAGCTGGGCAAGGGCATCCGGTTCATCGAGATCTTCGACTCGTCGGACTTCATCCAGTCCATGATCGACAACCTGAAGGGATCCCTGGTCATCGGGGGCCTGCTGGTCATCTTCGTGGTGCTGGTCTTCGTCCGGAGGGCCCGGGCCAGCCTGGTGGTCGCCGCATCGATCCCCGGGTCCATGATCATCGCCTTCCTACTGCTCTACCTGAAGGGATACACCCTGAACGCCGTCTCGCTGATGGCCCTGATCCTGGCGGTCGGCATGGTGGTGGACAACTCGATCGTCGTGCTGGAGAACATCACCCGGCACCTGGAGGAGGGGGAATCGCCCGTCCGGTCCTCGGTGGCGGGCACCCGGGAGGTGGGACTGGCCATCTCCGCATCCACCCTGACCACCATCGGGGTCTTCCTCCCCCTGATGTTCGTGAAGGGACTCGTGAGCATCCTGTTCAGCCAGCTGGCCTTCGCCATCGTGGTGACGCTGGTGGCTTCCCTCTTCACCGCCGTCTTCCTGACGCCGATGCTGATGGCCTGGTTTGCCGGGAAGCCCCGGAAGGGCCGCCAGACCTACGGCCGGCGAACGCCCGACTTCGTGAACCGCCTGGAGCAGGCCTACGTCCGCCTGGTGCGGTGGGCCCTGGGCCGGCGCTGGCAGATCTACCTGGTCGCCCTGGTGGCCTTCCTGGGCAGCCTCGGGCTGATCCTCCGGGTGGGCTTCGACTTCCTGCCCACCTTCGACAGCGGGGAGGTCCGGATCACCATCGAACTGCCCCCCGGGACCGCCCTGGAGAAGACCGATGCCGTGTCCCGGCGGATCTCGGCCCGATTGAGGGAGATCCCCGACGTCGAGAACGTCTTCGAGCAGGTGGGCGAGGACGACACCGGCTGGAGCGCCCTGATGGGCCAGAGCAAGGGGACCCACGTCATCGAACTGAACCTGCGCCTGAAGCCCAGGGACTCGGGCCGCCGGCGGGTCGAGCCGGTTGCCGAGGACGCCCGGAGCGTCCTGGCGAAGGAGGACGGGCTGATGTCCTGGGACGTCTCCTACGGGGACAACGGCCCGGGCCAGTTGATGGGCAACAAGCCGTTCGTGATCGAGATCCTGGGGTCCGACTACGGCAGGATGAAGGAGGCGGCCTACGCCGTCGAGGCGCTGCTGAAGGGGATCGAGGGAACCCGGGACGTGGTGGCCGAGGTCCCCTACGAGAAGCCCGAGGTCCACGTGGAGGTGGACCGGCGCCGCCTCGCCCTCTCGGGGACCACGATGGTCCAGGCCTCGGAGGCCGTCCGGACCTCCGTGTACGGGGCCACGGTGACCCGCTTCCGGGGAACCGGCAAGGACATCGACGTCGTGGTGCGCCTGGCCCCCGGGGACCGGGAGGACCCGGCCAAGGTGGCCCGCATCCCCGTCTCCACCCTGGCCGGGACGGCGGTTCCCCTGGGGAACCTGGCCACCCTGGGCAGCGGCTTCGCCCCGATGCAGGTGGACCACTCGGCCCAGCAGCGGGTCCTGCGGGTCGGGGCCAACCTCTCGGGCATCACCCTGGCGGAGGTCTCCCGGGCCTTCGACGACCGGTCCTCGGACATCCGCCGGAAGTACGACGACCTCTCCTTCCGCCTCGGGGGCCAGGCGAAGCAGCAGCAGGAGACCGGGATGGACCTCATGCTGATGCTGGTCCTGGGCCTGATCCTGACCTACCTGATCATGGCCGCCCAGTTCGAGTCCTTCCTGGACCCGGCCGTGATCATGTTCAGCGTCCCCTTCTCGTTCACGGGGGCCTTCCTGGGCCTCGCCCTCCTGGGGGACAAGTTCAACGTGCTGGCGTTCCTCGGGATGATCATGCTGATCGGCATCGTGGTGAACAACGCCATCGTGCTGGTGGACTACGTGAACTTCCTGCGACTGGAACACCGGATGCCGCTGGTCGAGGCCGTCGTCGAGACCTCCCGTCGGAGGCTCCGCCCCATCCTGATGACCACCATCACGACCCTGTTCGGAGTGCTTCCCCTGGCCTGGAGCAGCGGGGAGGGGTCCGAGCTGTGGCACCCCATCGGCGTGACGATGCTCGGCGGACTGAGCCTCTCGACCCTGACCACGCTGATCATCGTCCCCTGCATGTACATCACCCTGGAGCGGTTCCGGCGCATGAGCCGGTTCGCCTCCCGGGCCGCCGTCACCTCGGAACTGAAGCAGATCGAACGGGAATCCTGATCCGTGTCCCTTCCCCGTGCGATCCTGCCCTGGTCCTGCGGAGGGATCCGGCCATGATGGAAGTCCTGGTGGCGCAGATCGTCGCGGCGGGGATCGTGGCTGCCGCCGCCCTGGCGCTGGTGTTCGTGACCCGGCGGACGATGGGCCGGGTGATCCGGGAGGTCTCCGAGGCACAGGGACGCCTGGACGGGATGATCCGGAACGAAATCGCCCGCTTCCGGGGGGAGATCGGCGGGGGCCTCCGGGACCAGCGGGTCGAGGTCTCGGGGTCCCTGGACCGCCTGCTGTCGCACCTGTCCCGGAGCCTGGAGGAGATGCGGCAGGCCGAGTCCCGGCAGCAGGAGGTCCTCCGGGGCGCCGTGGAAAGCCGCCTGGACGCCCTCCGACAGGAGAACTCCCGGGCGCTGGAGGAGGTCCGGAAGGTCGTGGACGATCGCCTCCGGACCACGCTGGATCAGCGCCTCGGGGAGTCCTTCGCCCGGGTCGGCCAGCAGCTGGAAGGGGTTCACCGGGGTCTCGGCGAGATGACCGCGATGGCCGCGGGTCTGGCCGACGTCCGGCGGATGCTTTCCAACGTGAAGGTCCGGGGCACCTGGGGCGAGGTGCAGCTCCGGACGCTGCTGGACGAGGTGCTGCTGCCTTCCCAGTTCGAATGCAACGTCGCGACCCGACCCGGTTCCTCGGATCGCGTGGAGTTCGCCATCCGGCTTCCGGGCGGTCGGGAGGACCGTCCCGTCCGGCTGCCCATCGACGCCAAGTTCCCCCAGGAGGATTTCCAGCGGATCCTGGAGGCCTCGGATCGGGGGGATTCGGAAGCCGTGGAGATGGCCGCGAAGGCCCTGGAAACCCGCATCCGCCAGATGGCCCGGACCATCCGGGAGAAGTACGTCTCTCCCCCCGAGACCACGGACTTCGCGATCCTCTACCTGCCCCTCGAAAGCCTCTACGCCGAGGTCCTGAAACGCCCGGGCCTGGTGGAGTCCCTCCAGAGGGAACACCGGGTCGTCGTCGCCGGGCCCACCACGGTCGCCGCGCTGCTGAACGCCCTCCAGGTCGGGTTCCACTCGGTCGCCCTGGAGAATCGCTCCCGGGAGGTCCTGCGCCTACTGGGGGCCGTGAAGGCGGAGTTCGAGCGGTTCGGGGAGGCCCTGGCCCGGGCTGAGAAGCGCATCGGGGACGCGGGTCGCGCCCTCGAGCAGGTCGGCACCCGGACCCGGGCGATGGTCCGGAGGCTCCGGGACGTCGAAGCCCTCCCGACGACCGAGGAGGACTTCCCGGGCCAGAATCCTGGCCCTCTACCGCCCGAAGACCCCTGATTCCGACTCTTTATATCCGGATTGACTACGGAGCGTTTTCAGGGTAGAAATCGCGCACTTTGACTCGCAGGTCGAGGGGAAGCGACTCTTTCCAGACGGAGGTGAAGTTCATGAGCGGTGACCTGGTGACGACCCTGTGGTGGATCGCCCCCATCGGGTCTCTGATCGCCCTGATCATGGCCTATGTCTTCTACCGCATGATGATGAACGCCGAGGACGGCAACGACCGCATGCGGGAGATCGCCCAGGCGGTCCGGGAAGGGGCCTATGCCTACCTCGGCAGGCAGTACCGGGTGGTGACCATCGTCTTCGCGGTCATGGTGGTCATCCTGGCGGTCCTGAGCTACCTGGGCATCCAGAACCCCTTCGTCCCGGTCGCGTTCCTCACCGGAGGCTTCTTCTCGGGCCTCTCGGGATACCTGGGGATGAAGACCGCGACCAACGCCTCGTCCCGGACCTCCCAGGGGGCGATCCACAGCCTGAACCGGGCGCTCCAGGTGGCCTTCCGGTCCGGCGCCGTGATGGGACTGGTCGTCGTCGGGTTCGGCCTGATCGACATCTCCCTGTGGTACCTGATCCTCGACCGCCTGATCTACACCCCGGAGCATCTCCAGAGCGGGCTGTCCTTCCTGGGTCTGACCTTCGTCCACGCCGGCACGACCGAGCACCAGAAACTGGTCGAGATCACCGTGACCATGCTGACCTTCGGCATGGGGGCCTCCACCCAGGCCCTCTTCGCCCGCGTGGGCGGCGGCATCTAC
>JAGOKF010000146.1 GCA_017994695.1 Myxococcota bacterium
CGCCTGGCCTTCCTTCCCGCAGGCGTCCAGTGGCTCGATGCCCCGGAGTTCCGGGCGGCCGGATGGGCACTGGGCCTGCCGCATCCGCCGGGCCACCCCTCGTTCCTGCCGGTCCTTCGGTCGGTCCTGGACCTGCCCCTGGGCAGCGTCGCCTTCCGGGGGAACCTCGTGTCGCTGCTGTTCGGGGCCCTGTCGGCGGCCTTCGTGGGGCTGCTGGGCCGCGACGCGGCCCGCCGGGCCGGGGCGGGGGAGGCGGAAGCGGCCTGGGGTGGCATGGTCGGGGGCCTGATCTTCGGTTTCGGCGGGTCGTCGATAATGCAGGCCCTGTCCCTGGAGGTCTACACGGCGTCCTGCGCCTGCACGCTGGCCGCCCTGTGGGTGCTGGGGAGGTCCCCCGGGGACGTCCGGGCCCGGATCGCGGCGGCGGTGCTGGTCGCCCTGGGCCTGGGGAACCACCACCTGCTGGTGCTGCTGGCCTTCCCGGCCCTCCTGGTCGCGATGGGGCCTCCCGGTTCCTTCCGGCGCCTGGGCATTCCCATGGTCGTCGGCCTGGTGGTGCTGGCGGGGGTCTATCTCTACCTCCCGGTGCGGGGGGCTCGGCAGGCCTGGCCTGCCTGGGCCGGCACCTCCACCTGGTCCGACGTCCTCTGGTACGCCTCCGCCAGGGTCTTCGCCGGGTCCCTGGGGGGCTACGATGCGGCCCACGCCACCTGGCACGGCAACGCCGGCCTGGCCATGGGGCTGTGGATGGACGCCCTCTCTCCTCCGAACCTGCTGCTGGCGGTTGTCGGGGCATGGGTCCTCTTCCGCCTGGGATCCCGGCGCCCGGCCCTGGTGCTGGTGCTGCTGGTCCTGGGGAACCTGCCCTCCAAGGTGGCGATGGGCATCCTGGATCCCTCCAATGCGGACGACCACGGCTATTTCCTGCCGGCGATCGCGGGGCTCTCGGCCCTGGCGGGGGGAGGGCTGGGTGCCGGCCTCGGACGGTTCCGGGAATCCCTGGGACTCCGGGGAATCCGGGTGGCCATGGCGGCGATGATGTTGTGTCCCCTGGCGGCCTGGTGGACCTCGGGGCGCCGGGAGGCGGCGGCCCGGGCCGCGGCCGGGGAGGACCTCCGGGAGGTGACCGAGGCGATGTGGCGGGAACTGCCGCCGCGGTCGGTCTTCCTGCCGTCCCACTATCCCGTGCACTTCGGGATGCTGGCCTCCCAGGTCGTCGAGGGGGCCCGACCGGACGTGACGGAGGTCCAGCAGAGCCTCTATTCCCGCGCGCGGGGAGGGGGATGGTACGCGGGACAGGTGGCGCGCCGGGACCGGTCCCTGGAACCCCTCTGCACGGCGTTTCGCCGGGAGGGGGTGATCCGGTGGGACCTGGTCCGGGCCCTGGCCCTGGCCAGGCCGGTGCGAATCCAGGCCTCCGACGACCTCTCGATCCCCCTGGAGGACGTCTCGTGGGAGGGGTGGTCCTTCCAGGTCCTGCCGGTGGCCGACCCCCGATCCCTCGACCGGAAGGTGCAGGATCACCTGCAAGAGATCCAGGAACTCCCGGTCGGATGGCCGATGCCCGGGGTGGAAACCCGCCGGGTGCTGCTGCGCCACCTGGCCACCTCGGCGGGGTGGCTCGCGGGCCAGGGAGCCACGGGCGCGGCGAAGCGGATCCTGGACCTGGCCCTCCAGATGGCTCCCCGGGACCGGATGCTCCGGGCGATCCGGGCCTCCCTGGGCGGGTGACGGCTCCTTGCCCCCGGCCGCATCCCGGGGCCATACTGGACCGGCGCAGGTGTCCCGGGAGGGATCCCGTGGATCGGATAGTGGACGCCTTCCTGTTCCACCTGGAGGTCCAGAGGGGGCTCGCGCCGAACAGCCGATCGGCCTACGCCCGGGTCCTGGCCGCCTGGACCTCCTTCCTGGCTTCCCGGAACCAGGGGGACCGGACCCTGTCCGACATCCGTCCTTCCGACGTCGAGGACTTCCTGGCCCGCCGGCGGGCGGACGGCCTCGCCCCTCGGAGCCTCGCCCAGGCGGTGGTGGTGCTGCGGCAGCTCTTCCGGTGGGGGATGGAGTCCGGCCTGCTGGTCCAGAACCCGATGGAGGACATCGAGATCCCCCGCTACACCTCCCGGCTCCCCGTGGTGCTGAACCGCGCGGACATGGAGGCGCTGCTCCGGGCGCCGTGCTCCGAGAGCCCCCAGGGGGTCCGGGATCGGGCCATCCTGGAACTCCTCTACGGGTCCGGGCTGCGGATCAGCGAGGCCCTGGGACTGGAGGTCGGGGACGTCCATCTGGCCTCGGACTACGTGCGGGTCCGGGGCAAGGGCAACAAGGAGCGCCTGGTCCCGCTGTCGGAGCCGTGCAGGGACGCCCTGGCGGCCTACCTGCGGGACGTGCGGCCGGCCTGGATGGACCGGTGGCGGCGGTCCAGGGGCGGGCGGCGACCCCTCCGGGACCCCCTGTTCCTGACCGCCAGGGGCACCGTGCTGACCCGCCAGGGGTTCTTCCGGAACCTGCGGAACTACGGCATCGCGGGGGGCGTCGTGAAGCGCCTGTCGCCCCACAAACTGCGCCACTCCTTCGCGACCCACCTGCTGGAGGGCGGGGCCGACCTCCGGAGCGTCCAGGAGATGCTGGGACACGCCGACATCGGCACCACCGAGATCTACACCCACGTCAGTCGTGGTCACCTGCAGCAGGTGTACCGGAAGACCCATCCTCGCGCTTGATCCACGAGGGACTTTCCGGTAGCGTTGCGCCGTCCTTCCCGGATGCTGCGACCATGGAAGACGGAAGAGACGCGGGGTACCAGCAGGCCGTCTGGTCGTTCCACCACCGCCTGGCCAACCTGATGACTGCGAGCCTGGAAATCCTGATGCGCCTGAGGCGCATCCCGGATCTCTCCTCCCAGGCCCGATCCCTGGTGGAGGACCTCCAGCACCAGATCGACTCGATGGTGGACCAGATCCAGGACTTCCAGCGCCGGCACGAGCACCGCCCCTCTCCGGTCCAGAGGAACCGGGGCAGGGTGCTGCTGGTCGAGGACGAGACGATCCTGCTGAAACTGGAGAGCGAGGTCCTGGGCCGGGAGTACGAGGTCGAGACCGCCCAGACGGTGGAGCAGGCCGTGCAACTGCTCCTGGGGGGAACCTACGATGTGATCTGCCTGGACGTCGCCCTGGGGGCGGACCACGGCGGCCGGTCCATCTTCGAGATGCTCCAGGAGACCCGGCCGGACCTGACCGAACGGGTGCTCTTCGTGACCGGGGGAGTCGTGGACCCGGACCTCCAGGAGTTCCTGCAGCGGACCGGGCGGCCGGTGCTGAACAAGCCCTTCGCGATGGGCACGCTCCGGGAGATCGTGGCCCGGATCCGGGGCTGACCGGGCGTCCCGCCCGCCGTCACTTCTTCTGGAAGATCGACATCAGGTCCACCGGGATCGGGAAGACCACGGTGGTGTTCTTCTCGGTCCCGATCTCGGTCAGCGTCTGGAGGTAGCGCAACTGCACCGCGACGGGTTCCTTCGCCAGGATCACCGAGGCCTCCGACAGTTTCTGGGATGCCTGGAGCTCACCGTCGGCGTGGATGATCTTGGCCCGCTTCTCCCGCTCGGCCTCGGCCTGCTTCGCCAGCGCCCGGCGCATCTCCTCGGGGAGGTCCACCTGCTTCATTTCCACCAGCGACACCTTGATGCCCCACGTGTCCGTGTGCCGGTCCAGGATTTCCTGGAGGCGCTGGTTCAGTTTCTCCCGCTGGCTCAGCAGTTCGTCCAGGTCCACCTCGCCCAGCACCGACCGGAGCGTGGTCTGGGCCAGCTGGGAGGTCGCATAGAGGTAGTTCTCGACCTCGGTGATGGCCTTCGCGGCGTCCACCACCCGGAAGTAGGCCACCGCGTTGACCCGGGTCGTCACGTTGTCCCGGGTCACGATGTCCTGGGGAGGCACATCCATCGTGATGGTCCGGAGGTCCACCTTGATCAACCGGTCGATGGGCCAGAAGATGAAGATCAGCCCCGGCCCCTTCGGCCGGTCCAGCAGCCGCCCCAGGCGGAACACCACGCCCCGCTCGTACTCCCGCAGGATGTGGATCGCGCTGAACAAATAGATCCCCACCAGCACGATCGCCACCACCGCTCCGTTGCCAAGCACCAGGCCTACCAGGTCCATGTCTCCTCCTTCGGGGTTCCTTGGAACGCCTTGGCGTCAGGCGCTTCCCGACGCCGTCTCCAGGGGCTCGACGCGGATCGTCAACCCCTCCATGCCCACGCAGCGGACCCGGGTGCCCGGGGCCAGCGGCACCGAAGACACCGCTCTCCAGTACTCGCCCCGGATCAGCACCCGCCCCTCGGGGTGAGGGTCCGTCACCACGACGCCCTCCTCCCCGACCATCCCCTCCGAACCGGTCTTGACCCGCTTCTTCATGGCTTTCAACGCCAGCG
>JAGOKF010000067.1 GCA_017994695.1 Myxococcota bacterium
AGGGCGCGGGGAGCCGGTGCGGGGGGGGGTCCCGGGAAGGGTTCCGGTCCCGGGGCCGGGGGGGGCGGGGGTTCCGGTGGTCCGGCCGGGTCCGGGGGGGGCTCCGGGACCGGTTCGGGGGCCGGTTCGGACCGCTCCGGGGGAAACTCCGGGACCGGTTCGGGGGCCGGTTCGGCCGCGGGCTCCGGCACCGGCTCGAGGGCCTCCGGGCGGCCCGGATCGGGAGGGAGGGGGCGGCCGTCGCCGCCCTGGCAGGACCAGGCCAGCAGGGACGCGAGGAGTGCCATCCGGCGCAAGGGAAGCCCCTCCCCAGGACACGGCTTCGCGATGATACCGGACTTCCGGACCCGCGACTGCCGTTCCGTCAACGGTCCGCCGAGCCTGTCTATTTCTCGATGTCCAGGCTGGGCTCGCGCACCCGTTCCGGATCGGCCGCCAGGAACTGCCGGGCGCGGTGCAGCAGGCTGTCCAGGTCCCGGGATCCGCGGCCGATGGAAGCGAGGCGGTGGCCGAAGAGGAAGTTCTGGGCGTAGTAGGGCGCCCAGGCCTTGATCCGCCAGAAGCCCTGCTGCGGGCCGTAGTCCTCCAGCACGTAGGCGCAGAAGCGGTCCCAGACCTCCAGGGCCGGAGGGGGCTCGAAGGGGCGTCCCCAGGCCGCGAAGACCCATGGCTGGATGGCGGCCATGCGCCCGATCATCAGGCCCGAGACGTGCCTCCATCTGGCCGGATGGGCCTGGACGGTGGACGGGCCCAGCACGTTGCCGCTGGCCAGGATCGGCAGGCGGGTCTGCCGGGTGACGACCTCGTACCACTCGTCCCGGGGGCGCCGGTTCCACCGCTCGCCGGTGAACCGCGGGTGCAGCGTGACCAGGTCCACCCCCAGGTCCTCGAAGAGGCGGATCCGGTCGAACAGCCGTTCCTCCCATCCCTCCCGCCCATCCCCGAGACGGATCTTGACGCTCAACAGGCCCGGGAAGGCCTCCCGCACCGCGGCGAGGATGGGGGCCAGGCGATCCCGGTCGGAGAACAGGGAACCTCCGGATCCCGACGAACGGGCCACGGGAGCGGGGCACGCGCAGTTCAGATCGATGCCCACGGGTTCCAGCGGATCCAGGCGACGGACGACCGGACCGGCCAGGGCCGGGTCTCCCAGCAGCACCTGGTACACCACCGGGCCTTCCCGGGGGCGACGCAGCACGGCCGGTGACGGAATGGCCTGGGGAGAGAGGAGCCAGCGTGCCGGCAGCATCTCGGTGAAGAAGCCGCCGCAGCCGCCGAAGTCGGCCACCAGCCGCCGGAAGGGTGCATGGCTGATCCCGGCCATGGGAGCGCAGAGCAGCGCGGGGTCGAAGCGGACGCCCCGGACCTCCAGGGCAGGGGGGGCCGTCCAGGATCGCTCCTCCCCGCGTGCAGTGTCGGGGGGATGCGGCAGCGGGGAGCCTTGGGGGTCCATCTCCCGTCCTCGAGGGCCCTCCGGGGCCCGGGTCCGTGTCGCACGGGACGCTAGCGGTCCCGGACGAAGGGGTCAAGCGGCGACGTCCCGATCCGGCGTTCCTGCGGTGGGGGTTCGGCCGGCATCCACTCCCGGGGGATTCCTGCAGGAGCCAGTGCCCCGTCGGGGATCGACCGGTCCCCGGGAGTCGTCCCTCGGGAAGGGCGGGTTTCCCCCGGGGGGCATTCCGGGCCCGCTGGGCGGGGTTCCGGAAGACCGTGGGTCCCTCGAGGGGATCATTCGGGGAGGCAGGACCCCCTGGGCTGGGGGGAGCCGCCCCCGAGGCAGGTCCAGGTGCCGCGGTCGCACAGGGGCACGGCGGTCCAGGATCCCATGCAGCACTCGAGATCGTCCCCCGGGGGGCATCGGTCGGAGGGAAGGCAGCACATGGATCCGGGACCCGGGGGGCAGTCGTCGGTCCTCGGGGCGTGGAGGCCTCCGGTCCGGTAGCAGACCCCGGGGGTGGTCACGCACAGTCCGCCGCGGTCGGCGCAGCCGGTTCCCGAGGGGGCCGGGGAGGGCGGGATGCAGCAGTACAGGGGGCCGTCGTCGAAGAGGCACTGGGAGTCGCCGTCCGGGAGCGGGGTTCCGCCTCCCTGCCGGCAGTCCTGGCCGTTGATCACGCACAGCCCGCCGGCGGACTCGCAGGGCCCCGGGGGAGGGCCGGGGTCCGCCGGAAGGTCCGGAACGGGGCCCGGATCGGTCCCGGGGGCATCCGGGGCCGACGGATCGGGGATGGCGTCAACGGGCGACGGGTCCGGCTGGCCCGGATCGTCCCCGGCATCCGGGGGAAGGCGGTCGAACAGGGGGTCCTGGTGCGTGGCCGCATCTTCCGGGGAAGCCGCCTGGTCGGAAGGCCCGGGGTCCCCAGGGACCCAGGAATCCGGGAGGCCCCCGCCGCCGGAACCGCAGGCGGCCAGCAGCAGGGGAAACGACCACCAGGGCGCCCGCCGGGAAGAGGGAGGGATCACCGGAGTTCTCCGCGGGAGACACCCCTCATTTCACTTCCGTTTCCCGGGCGGATCAAGGGGGCGGTCAGAAGGGCAGGTGGTCCGGTCCCCAGGCGACCTTGCCTCCGAAGTGGGCCCCGGCTAGGACCAGGGCGCAGGCTGCCGCCAGCAGGGCCAGGTAGGCCACGCGGGTGCCTCCCTCCAGCGTGCGCCGGTTCCGCCACCGCCAGAGGAAGGCCACCGAGGCCACGGCCAGGGAAGCCAGGATCAGCCTCTCGTGGGTCTCCACGAGTTCTCGGACCGGGGCGGCCTGGGAGATGAACCCCTGGCGCAGCAGGCCGGTGACCACTCCGGGCCCGTAGGACAGGATCCCGGCCCCCAGCGTCCAGAGGCCCGCCTGTCCCAGTTCCCGGCGGCCCAGGCCGAAGGCCAACAGGTCCAGCAGCAGGGTGACGGCGATCCACGCGATGGGGAAGTGGACCACCGCGACGTGGAACCGGCCCACGATGTCCGGGAGTCCGGGGGACGGGGGCGCCTCGGCGGCCACGGTCTCCACCTCTTCCACTTCCTCGATCTCCTCCCCTCCGGGCGGCGGATCGGCCAGGACCGGAGCGACCCACAGGATGACGGCTGTTACCAGGACGGGCCCCGACGGGGGCAGGAAGCGCCACGGGCGCAAGGACATGGGTTTCCTCCCAGAAAAATTCCACGACATTCTGGCCCGGACCCGGAAGCCTGTCCATCCAGGCGCGGTGGCAGACCCGTCGATGGGGCAGGCGCCTGGCGGAGGGCTGGGGCAGGGACCCTGCATTGACAGGGGGATGCCCATTTCCCAGAATCGGCCAGGCTCCTGCAGGACCCATGGTTCATGGAGGCGTTGCCAATTTTGGCGATGGGCCAGGCGAGCCCCCTGGGAAGGACCCCTGGCGAGGTTCGCAGGGCGATTCGCACCGGGCGTCGGGGGCTTCACCGGGACCACCCCGACTGCATGGAACTGGGCGCGCCCCTGGGGGTCGTCGATGGGGGTCTGGAACCCCTCCCTCCGGGCCTGGAGGCCTTTGACACCCGGTGCCACCGGCTGCTGGCGGCCGCCCTGGCGCCCCTGGCACCGGCGGTGGAGAAGTGGAAGGAACGGGTCCCTGCCCACCGCATCGGTGTCGTGGTGGGCACCTCGGCCTCGGGGAACCGGGACCTGGAGCGGCACCTGGCTTTCAGGGGCACGGGCTCCTTCGACTACCACCGGCGCCAGTCATTCGGGGCGGTCGCCGAGTTCGCCGGTCGGCTGCTGGGCGTCCGGGGACCCGCATTCACCGTTTCGACGGCCTGCTCCTCGGGGGCCCAGGCCTTCGTGTCCGCGGCCGGCCTGATCCGGACCGGGCGCTGTGATGCCGTGGTGGCCGCCTCGGTGGATGCCCTGTGCAGGACGACCTGCTTCGGGTTCCGGTCCCTGGGCGTGATGGACCCGGATTTCTGCCGTCCCTTCGACGCGAACCGCCGGGGCCTGAACCTCGGGGAGGGGGCCGCGGCGTTCCTGCTGGCTGGTCAGCGACCCCCTTCCTGGGAAGGGCCGGACCTGCGCCTGGCGGGATGGGGAGCCTGCTCCGAGGCCCACCACATGACGGCACCGGACCCCGAGGGGGAGGGCGCCTTCCGGGCGATGTCCGAGGCTCTGTCCCGGGCCGGGCTCCGCCCCGGGGACGTCGGCTACGTCAACGCCCACGGCACGGCCACGCCGGCCAACGACGGGTCCGAGTCCCGGGGCATCGTCCGGGCCCTTGGGACCCGGGTCCCCTGCTCGTCCACCAAGGGCTACACGGGGCACCTGCTGGGGGCCGCGGCGGGGGTCGAGGCCTTCGTGACGATGCTGGCCCTGCTGGACGAGGTGCTTCCCCGGAACCTGGGGATCGAGGATCAGGACCCGGAGGTGCAGGCACGCGTCCTGAGGGAGGATGAAGCGGCCCCGGGCATCCGCTTCGCCCTGTCCAACTCCTTCGCCTTCGGAGGCAACGACGTCTCCCTGGTCTTCGAGGTGCGCCGATGACCGTCGCATGGATTTTGGCCGGGGCGGGACGGATCGATGGGGATCGCCCGGTGGGCGGCCGGTCGATGGGCTTTCCCGAGGAGTTCATCCCGAAGAACGTCCGGCGCCGCCTTTCCCGGCTGATCCTCCAGGCCCTCCAGGTGACCTTCGAGGCCGCGGACCCGGGGATCGATGCGCCCCTGGTCTTCGGCACCGCCAACGGGGAGATCGAGACGATCGCGATGCTGCTGCCGGCGGTGCTGGCTCCGGACCCTTCCGTGTCCCCGACGCTGTTCCACAACTCGGTGCACAACGCCGCGCCGGGCTACTGGGCGATCCTGGCCCGGCGCCTCGCGGCCTCGACGACCGTCACCGCCGGGCCGGCGACCTTCGAGGCGGCCCTGCTGGAAGCGGTCTGCCGGCTCGAGGACGGGGCCCCCCAGGTCCAGGTGACCGCGGGGGACGAAGCGATCCGTGGCGCCCTCTGGGCCGATCCGGAACACTGTACGCAGGATTTCTGCGGATCCCTGCGCCTGGCATCGCGGCCGCCCGAGGGCGGGCGGAGCCTCGGGGCGATCGAGTCCCTGCGCCTCGGGTTACCGGAGGATTTCCCTGTTCCCGACGGCGAGGAGGAGGTCCGGGTGTTCGACCGGAATGATCTGCCCGGCGGGGCGTCGCATCCCTGCGGGTCGCTGCACCCGCTGCTGGAGTTCCTGCTGGGACCGCCCGGGGCCCGACGCCTGCGGATGCGGCGGACGCTGGCGAACGGGACGATGCTGGAGGCGGTGTTCCGCCGGGAATCGGGGTTCGATGACTGACGACCTGCCGGCCATCGAGGACCTGCTGCCTCACCGGGGACCCATGCGGCTGCTGGACGCGGTGGTCGCCTGGCGCCCCGACGGGGTGGTCTGCCGGGCGGAGGTCCGTTCCGACAACCCGTTCCTTCGGGAGGGGTGCCTGGAGGGGGTGGCCCACATGGAACTGATCGCCCAGGCCGCTGCCGCCCACATCACCCTGGCGGACCCTCTGCGACGGCCCATCCGGGGATACCTGGTGGCGGCCCGGGACCTGGTCCTGGCGGGGGACGCGGAGGTCCCTCCGGGGGCGGTGCTGGAGGTCGCGGTCCAGGAGGTCGCGCGCCTTGGGGCCTTCGCATCCTACGAGGGGCAGGTGGCCCACCAGGGACGGGAAGTGGCCCGGGGCAACGTGAAGGTCTATCGCCGGGAGGAGGACCCATGACGTTCCGGGGGGGCAGGGCCCTGGTCACCGGGGCCAGCCGGGGGATCGGTCGGGCCATCGCCCTGGACCTGGCGTCCCGGGGGATCGAGGTGCTGGTGAATTACCGGGAGCGCCGGGACGCCGCCCTGGAGGTGTGCGAGTCCGCCGCCCGTGCGGGGGGGCGGGCGGTGCCGGTGCCCTTCGACGTGACCGACGGGGACCAGGTGCGGGAGGCCCTGGCGCCCTACCTGGAAGGGCCCGAGGGCATCGACATCGTGGTCAGCAACGCGGGGGTCACCGCCGACGGGGTCTTCGTGGGCATGGACGAGGACGCCTGGAACCTCCCGATCCGGACTTCCCTGGACGGCTTCTTCCACGTGGTCCGGCCCTTGGCCCGGCAGATGGCCCGCAGGCGCTACGGCCGGATCGTGACCATCTCGTCCGTGTCCGGGCTGGTGGGCAACCCCGGGCAGGTGAACTACTCGGCGGCCAAGGCGGGCCTCATGGGGGCCACGAAGGCTCTGGCCCGGGAACTGGCGGCCCGCAACGTGACGGTGAACTGCGTGGCCCCCGGCCTGATCGACACCGAGATGTCCCGGTCTGCGCCCCGGGAAGCCATGGAGCAGGCGATCCCGATGCGCCGGGCCGGACGGCCCGAGGAGGTCGCCGCGCTGGTCGCCTTCCTGTGCTCCGACCAGGCTTCCTACCTGACCGGTCAGGTCATCGCCGTGGACGGCGGCCTCACCTGACCGGGGGACAGTCACCAAATTGCCAGTCCCAAGTGGCCGTCATGTCTATGTTATTTGCCTTGTCCTGAGATTCCGGGGACTTGAGGGAGGGAAAAAGGTGACTGTCCCCGATTCCTACTTCTCGAGGATCAGGAACTCGACGCGGCGGTTCTTCGCCCGGGCCTCCTTGGTCTTCTCCGGGACCAGGGGCTTCGTCTCGCCGTAGCCCACCGCCTCCAGCCGCTCGGGGGCGACGCCCTTCGAGATCAGATAGGCGCGGACGGCCTCGGCCCGGGCCTGGGAGAGTTTCATGTTCTTGTCGTCGGGGCCCACGTCATCGGTATGGCCCGCGACCTGCAGCTTCTTGATGAAGGGGTTGTCCTGGAGCACCTGGGCCACCTGGTCCAGGATCCCGAAGGAGACGGGCTTGATCGTCGCCTTGTTGGTGTCGAAGAAGACCATCTCCAGGATCTCGATCCGCTCGGCGGTCAGGCGCACCTTCTCGGGGGTCGGCGGCGGGCAGCCCTGGAGTTCCTTCTTCCCGGGGATGTCGGGGCACTTGTCCTCGCCGTCGGCGATGCCGTCGCCGTCCTTGTCCGGGCAGCCCCCGGTCGCCTCGGGCCCCGGCTGGTCCGGGCACTTGTCCTTCAGGTCGGGAATCCCGTCCCCGTCTCGGTCCGGGCAGCCGTCGAACTTCGCCGGCCCGGGGTCCTTCGGGCAGCGGTCCTTCGAGTCCTCGATGCCGTCCCCGTCCTGGTCGGGGCATCCCTGGAACTTCTCCAGGCCGGGCACGTCGGGGCAGCGGTCGTCGGCATCCAGGATCCCGTCCCTGTCCCGGTCGGGGCACCCGTCGGTCTCGGCCGGTCCCGGGATGGTCGGGCATTTGTCCTTCTCGTCGCAGATCCCGTCCTTGTCGGTGTCCTTCACGCAGCCCCGGTCGATGGCCGGCTCGTAGGACACCCCCAGGGTCACCCGGTAGGCCGGGCTGCCGTAGCCCTTCAGGGCCCCGCCTCCGGCCGCGGCCAGCAGCGCCACCGGCCCCACGCGGCCCCGGATGCCGCCCAGGAAGTCCAGCCCCGTCGAGTACTTACTGAAGGCCTCGTTTTCGACGCCGCCCCGGAACTCCATCGTCCCGATGCCTTCCAGTTTCCCGCAGATGAAGGGCACCACGAGGCCGGCCCCGACCAGCAGTTCGTCCCCGATCCAGTACCCGCCGGCGGTGTCGGGCACCCGGACGTTCGGCCGGAACCGGTACCCCAGGTTGATCGCGACGTTCCAGCCCCGGTGCAGGTAGTCGGCCACCAGGGTCGTGGTGCTGGTCACCAGCCGGTCCCCGTTGAAGTCCCTCGGGGTCGCGGTGGGGAAGGTCAGGTCCTCGGCGAGGGCCAGGCCGAAGCCCGCCTTCCGCTGCCGGCCGAAGATCGAGACCTTCGCCGCGAATCGCAAATCCCCCACCGACACCCCCTGGGCCCTCTGGAGCGCCGAGAGGGCGTTGGGGTGGTCGCCGGTGGTGTAGAGGAAGACCGGCAGGCCCAGGGCCAGGTCCAGGTAGTCGCTGAGGCCCAGGGAGACGAAGAGGTCCCCCACGAACTGGTTCGTGACCGCCTTCAGCAGCACGTTGCCGGTGGTCTGGTCCACGATGGCCAGGGGCTTGTGGTTCCAGGTCAGGAAGAGCCCCCCGCCGACCTTCAGGTGTCCCGGCTGGTTGCTGGTCTGGATCCCCAGGATGTCTCCCGGATGCAGCGACGGCCGGTAGAGGTCCGCGTTGAAGCGCGGGTTCTCCTGGGCCTGGAGGGCTGCCGCGGGCAGCAGGCAGGCCATCGCGATCAGCACGCGTGTCCATCGTTTCATGGGCTCCTCCTCCGTGACGAGTGTTTCCCGGTCCCGTTCCCTGATTCGCAGGGCCCAGTATAATCCGCAACGGAAGGAAAGGGAAACCGGCCCGGGAAGGCCGCTGGACAAGGGGGATTGATGGAGAAGGGGACCCTGCTGTTCCTGCATGCCTATCCGCTGGACGGGCGTCTCTGGGATCCCCAGGTGGAGTCCCTGTCGACGGGTTTCCGGATCCTGGCACCCTCCCTGCCCGGTTTCGGGGGGCGGAACCCTGGCGCGGAGACGCTGGACGGCTGGGCCGACGAGATCCTGGCGATGCTGGACCGGGAGAAAGTGGGGTCTTTCATCCCCGTGGGGCTGTCGATGGGGGGCTACCTGGCCTTCCGGTTGCTGGAGAAGGCACCCTGGCGCATCGCGGGGCTGGTGCTGTGCAACACCCGGGCCTCCCCCGACGCCCCGGAGGTCCGGGATCGGCGCCTGGCCCAGGCCCGGAAGGCCCGGGAAGAGGGGATCGGCTGGCTGGCGGACCAGATGATCCCCCTGCTGCTCTCCGAGGAGACCCGGAAGATGCGTCCCACCGTGGAATCCTATGTCCGGGAGGCCATCGGACGGGCGGACCCCGAGGGGGTGGCCCGGGCGCTGCTGGCCATGCGGGATCGTCCCGACTCCCGTCCTCTGCTGGCGACCATCCAGGTTCCTGTGCTCTGCATCGCCGGTGCCGCGGACGCCCTGACCCCTCCCTCGGAGATGCAGGAGATGGCCACCCGGATCCCCCGGGCCACCCTGGTGACGCTGGCCGGGTCGGGCCACCTGTCCAACCGGGAGGCTCCCGAGGCCTTCCTGCAGGCCCTCCGGGACTACCTGGCCGCCCTGTAGAGGGGGACAGTCACCGATTTGCAGGGTGCAAGTTTACGAAATCGTTATCAAAACAAGATTCTGAAGCGATTACAGGAACTTGCGGTGGGTAAATCGGTGACTGTCCCTGTTTCAGGGATCGGTTCCCAGGGCGGCGGCGAGGTGGCGATCGCAGAGGGCCGTCGGGTCCCCGTGCTGCCGCCTCCGGGCCGCGCATTCGGGACAGGACTCCGCCTCCCGTTCCACCTCCTCCTGGCGGGCCTCCTCCAGAGCGCCCCGGGGGCCGGCCAGGGGGTCGGGATCCGGGGATCGCCGTGCCGGGTCCCATCCCGGGAGGCTCCGGAGGCGCCGGACCCCTTCCCGGACCAGGCGCTTCCTGGCGCGGCGGCTCGGGGGAATCGGGTCCATCGCAGCTCCCGGATGCCTCAATCGTCCCAGGGGAATCGCCAGTGGTGCAGCCCCAGCCGCGCCCGGAGGTCGTCGCAGTCCTTCCGGAGGGGTTCGTTGATGGGCACGCCCCGGTCCTTCCGCTCCTGCCATGCCTCCCATTCCTTCTCCCCGGCCGTGTAGATCCGGTGCTCCCCCGGGGCCTTCCGGGACTGGCGCAACTCCCGCAGGATCTGGCCGGTGATGCGGCGGAAGACCGGCAGGGGCACGAAGTGCTCGATGTCGATGGCAAGGAAGAAGTGACCCAGGTGGTAGGGCACCTTCCGGCCGTCCTCGTAGCCCAGCAGCCCCTTCAGGAACCGCCCCTCCTGGAGGGCCGCCGACAGGATCTCCACCGCGGTGGCGTAGCCGTAGCCCTTGTAGCCGCCGGTCTCCTCCCCGATGCCTCCGAGGGGGACCAGCGCCGCGGTCCCCGCCACCAGTTCCTTCAACGTGGCGTGGGGGTCCGTCCGGGTCTGGCCGTCCTCCCCGATCACCCATCCCGGGGGCATGGGCTTGTCCAGCCGGGCATAGACCTCGATCTTGCCCCGCTGGGTGATGCTGGTGGCGCAGTCGATCAGGAAGGGGAACGGCTCGTCGGAAGGCGCCCCGATGGTCAGGGGGTTGGTCCCCAGCATGTTCTCGACCCCGAAGGTCGGGGCGATGGACGGGCGGGCGTTGGTGCCGGTGATGCCGATCTGGCCCGCCTCGATGGCCATCAAGGAGTAGTAGCCCGCGATGCCGTAGTGGGTGGAGTTCCGGGCCACCACCATGCCCAGGCCGTAGGCCCGGGCCTTGTCGATGGCCATCTGCATGCACCGGCGGGCGATCACGTGGCCCATCCCGTCGTGGCCGTCCACCACCGCCGTGGTCTCGGTCTCCTTCACCACCTCGAACTGCGTGACCGGGTGCTGGATGCCCTCCAGGATGCGGTCGATGTAGATGGGCTTCAGCCTCCCGACCCCGTGGGAGTCGATGCCCCGCTTGTCGGAGGTGATCAGCACGTCGGCGCAGACCGCGGCATCCTCCGGCGGCACTCCCACCGCCTCGAAGACCTCCCGCATGAACTGCTCCATCCGGTCGAAGGGCAGGTACCAGGTCCGGGGTTCCATCGGATTCCTCCATCCCGAAGGCCGGGACGATCGTCCCACGGGAGACTGTTCCCGGCCACCCCGAAAAGAGGCGGAAACCCGTCGGATGACCTGCCGGGAGGGATCGCGGTCGCGAATCAGCCTCGGGCGATCCAGTTCCGGAGGAAGGCGACCTGCCGGGCGACCTCCTCCTCGGTCTTCTCCAGGGCGATCTTCTCGGCCTTGCCTCCGACCAGGGGGATCTTCACCTCGACCTGGGTCGTGAAGGTGACCCGGGTCTGGGACGGGCCCTGGGCCTGGAACTCCACGCTCCCCGACAGCAGGAACACGTCGGCCATCACGTGAGGCGTGACCTTCCAGGTCATCAGCCCCTTGTCGCGGTCCAGCACGTGGTCGTCCACGTAGGTGTCCACGTCGGACTTGCGCAGGTAGGAGGGGACTCGCGAGGGCTCGCTGGCCCTGCACTTGCGCCGGAGCCGGTTCCCGGGCATCTCCTCCCGCTCCAGCACCTCCACGGTCAGCGCCCCGCCGTTCTTCAGTTTCTGGATGTAGAAGTCGTCGTCGGAATAGATCTCCAGGACCCGGGCCAGGGGGGCGTCCACCACGTGGGAGTAGGTGACCTTCTGCATGGAACTCCTCGGCCAGAAAGACGGGGGGATTCTGCCACCGGGACGCCCCCCTGGCAACGGGGCCGCCCGGGCCCTCTCCCGGGGACCTAGATCCGGGCCACCCCCAGGAAGACCGCGTGGATGCTCACCACCAGCACCAGGAAGACGCTCCGGGCCCGGGCCGGATCGAGGGGACCCAGGCGGTACCCGATGACCCGCCGGGCGCAGGGCCGGATGCAGTCGCCGCACAGCGTGCAGGACGGGCCGGCCTGCCGGGCGGCGATGTCTTCCCGCGAAAGGGCCCCGAAGCGGCAGGCGGTCGCGCAGGCCATGCACCCGTCGCAGCCTCCTGCGATGCGGATCCGGAACGGGGAGACCCGGCGCCCCAGGCGGGTGGCGATCCAGCCGATGGGGCAGAAGAGGGTGCAGTGGGCCAGGTATCCCCGGCGGCGGGAGACCAGCGCCATCACCCCGATGCCCGCCACCCCGAAGGCGACAGCCGCCATCGCCGCGACGGCGCCCGGCACCCCGGTCCAGCGCATCCCCAGGGCCCCCAGGATCACCAGCGCCAGCATCGTCGGCTGGGCCCGCCAGCGCCAGGAGGGCAGCGGCCCGGGACGCTTCCGGGCCATGGCCGCCAGGTTGTCCCATCCCCCGAAGTAGCACAGGTGGCTGCACCAGGCCGGGCCCACCAGCACCAGGGTGGAGGCGAACAGGATCGGCATGAAGAACCGCTCGCCCCGGAACAGGGGCCCCCCGACGATCACCGCCGGCACCGGGACGTGGAGACGTCCGGTCATCAGCATCGCGTCGATGCCCAGGATGCCCAGCAGGAACTGGCCGAAGAAGACCGCCGAGAACAGCACCCAGACCCGCCGGCGCCAGGTTCCCGACCGCCTCGGGTCCTCCAGGCGGTCCCGGATCACCGCCGCGTAGACGGCCAGCGCCAGCGCCTCGATCCAGCCCGCCCCCGGGAGGAAGCGGTCGGCCAGCAGCATCGCCCGGGGCACCCGGGCCTGGATCGCCGCCAGCAGGGCGAAGGTCAGCAGACCCGTCGCCACGGCGGAGAAGATCGGTCGGCGGGTGGCGGCCTGGATTCCCATGGACCGTCCCGTCTCCGTTGCGGAAGGCCGGACTGCACGAATTCACGCAGCAGTCCGTGTCCAGGAGCCTTCCGGGGTCAGCCCCGGATCATCGTCAGCAGCATCTTGAACCGTCCCCGGGCCGTCAAGGCGTGGGGGACGTTGGCCGGCATCCGGACCGTCTCTCCCTCGGAGGCCGGCACGGCCTGGCCGCCGATCACCAGGTCCACGGCTCCTTCCAGGACCGTGACGTAGGCGTCGAAGGGGGCCGAGTGTTCCGACAGGCCCTGGCCGTCGTCGAAGGCGAAGAGGGTCAGGGTCCCGGCGGGGCTCTTCGCCAGGGTCCGGCTGACGACGGACCCCGGGGCGTAGTCCACCAGGCTCGCCAGCCGGACCGCCCTGGCCGGGGCCATCTCGCCGGAGGACAGCGGGGAATCGACCATGATCAGACCTCCTTTCCGCCGGCGCGTCGCAGGCGGACGTCCAGGAAAACGCCGCGGATCACGAAGAGGCAGAGCGCTCCGACTCCGACGAAGAATATCAGGTCTGGCAGCACCCGGAACCAGGTCACCGTGCGGATGAACTCCGACTGGGTCACCGCGGCGCTCCGGGCCCACCAGGTCCCGTGGCGGACCGCCTCCAGGAACTGGTAGAAGCCGGCGGGAACCAGGCTCAGGGCGATCATCCCCCCGAGACCCAGGTTGAGGCCCCAGAAGGCCACCTTCAGCAGGCGGTCGCTCCAGGCCGCCGGGTGGAGGACGTGGCGCAGGGTGAAGAGCATCAGGGCGATGGCCAGGAAGCCGTACACCCCGAAGAGGGCGCCGTGAGAGTGGATCGGGGTCGTGTTGAGCCCCTGGGCGTAGTAGAGCACGATGGGCGGGTTGATCAGGAAGCCGAAGACTCCTGCCCCCACCAGGTTCCAGAAGGCCACGGCGACGAAGAAGAGGAGCGGCCACCGGAATGGGGTCGCGTTTCCGCCGCTTTGGGCCAGCCGCAGGGTCCCGACCACCTCGAAGCCCAGCAGGGTCAGGGGGATGATCTCCAGCGCCGAGAAGGTCGCCCCCAGGGCCGTGATGAAGAGGGGGGTTCCGGCGAAGTAGAGGTGATGGAAGGTGCCGATGATCCCGGCTCCCAGGTACAGCAGGATGCTGGCATAGACCGCCTGGAGGGCCGTCTTCTCCCGGACCGCTCCCAGCCGGCTCAGCACGAAGGCCAGCACCACCGTCGCGAAGACCTCGAAGAAGTTCTCCACCCAGAGGTGGACAACCCACCATCGCCAGTAGTCTGCGACGCTCATGTGGGTGCCGGGGGTGTAGAACAGGCCCGCCGAGTAGAACAGGGGGATCGAGACCGCCGAGTAGAGCAGCAGGTGAGTCAGTCCTCCCCGGTCCTCCTCCCGCTGCAGCACCGGCCGGATCGCCCGGTACACGAGCGCCAGCCAGAGGATCATGCCTCCCAGGAGGGCCACCTGCCAGACCCGCCCCAGTTCGATGTACTCGTAGCCCTGGTTGCCGAGCCAGAAGGCGTCGCCCCCGATCCGTCCCAGGATGGAGGCCCAGGTGCCCGACAGGGACCCGACCACGACCATCACCAGGGCTCCGAGGAGGACGAAGGTCCAGCGGGCCTGTCCGGAGGGTTCTCGTCCGGCGACGAAGGGCCCGATGAAGAGGCCCGTGGCCAGCCAGGCCGTTGCGATCCAGAACACCGACAACTGGACGTGCCAGGTGCGGGCCACCGGGTAGGGGAGGATCTGGCGCATGTCGATCCCGAAGAGGGCGTTCCCCTCCACCGCGTAGTGTCCCGTGGTGGACCCCAGCAGGGCCTGGACCGCGAAGAGGGCCACCACCGCCAGGAAGTAGAAGCGGGTCGCCTTCTGGCTCGGCGTGGGATCCGGGGGCGCGAGGGGACGGATCTCCGGACGTTCCTCCCCCGAGAGGCGGGCGAGGTACCACCAGATCGCGAAGGCGATGCCGGCGATCAGCAGCACGACGCTCACGATGGACCAGATCAGGGCGCCTGGGAGGGGGGTGTTGCCCACGAGAGGGTCGTAGGGCCAGTTCGCGGTGTAGGTGTAGGTCTCCCCGGGACGGACCGTCATCGCGGCCCAGGCCGTCCAGAGGAAGAACCCCGCCAGCAGGCGCCCCTCCTCCTCCGTCCGGACGACCCCGGGATGCACCCCCGCCTCGGGGTCCCCCTGGCGAAAGAGATCCGTGTAATGGGCCGCCAGGATGGGCCAGGCCGCCGCCTGGGCCCCCGAGAGGGTCAGGGCGTCCGCGGCCGCATCGTACCGGTTCGCCCGGAGTTCCTGGGCGACCAGGGCCTGGACCCGGGCCTTTTCCGGGGCGGGCAGGGCCTCCAGATCCCCCTGGGTGAAGGGGGCGACCTCGGAGGGGCCTCGGCCCGCGGCGATTCCCGCCGCGACGAGCCCGATCCGGTGCACCGCGTCGGCGGACCAGTCGGGAGCCAGGTAGGCCCCATGGCCCCAGATGCTGCCCATGTGCTGTCCGCCGCGGCTCAGGTACAGTTTCTGGCCCCGGAGGATGTCCTCGCCGGTGAACAGCACCTGTCCGTCCGGCGCGAGGACCCGTCCCGGGATCGGCGGCTTGTACTGCTGGATCCGGACGCCGCCGAAGATCAGCACCGAGAAGGACGCAACGACCACGAAGAGGAGCACGGCCCGTGTACGAGAACTGCCCATGATGCCTTCCGGTCCTCCGCGACAAGACGTTCGGCCCGGCTTGCAGGGGGCGTGCCTACGGAAGACCTGCTGCCATTCCGGGATGTTGTGGAATCATGGGTCCCGGGACTGACGCATATGCGTTGGTCATGTCAACGCATATGCGTTGGCTAACATTTTATGGTTTGGGTCCGTCGGCCGGGTCCTGGGAGGAAGGGCGGGTCGGGCGCCGGATCACCCAGGCCGAGGCCAGCGCCAGCAGCGCCACGGCGCCCAGGATGCAGGCCATCCGCAACCAGGGGCGGCCCTCGGCGATGCGCATCCGGGCAGTCTCGATCGCCGTCCAGGTCCAGATCCCCGCCGCCGTCACCAGGGCTCCCTGGACGGCCCGCAGCGCCCAGGGGCGCCGGACCCACAGCAGCGCCGGGAACAGCACCGACAGGACCACCAGGGGGAGGTCCCCGGACCGGAGGAAGTGGGCGGCGAGGAGCATCCCGGACAGGATCGCCGGGATCCGGCGGATCGCGGGGTGCATGGCGACTCCTGATCGGGCCGTCGAACCTCCCGGTGCCCGCGTGTCCCGGGCAGCGAAGGCTACGACAGGGGGCTCCGATCCTCAAGCCGATGCGGGGTTCCGTCCCGGTCCGTGGCCCTCCGGGACCGCGCCCGAGGGGTCGCCGGGGGCTTCCGTGAAATCCTCCCGGAACGGCGTTCCCGGGACAGTGGACTCCTGTCCGGTCATCCCGGGCGCGGATACCCGTCCAGGCACCCGGCCTCAGGGCCGTTCCGGGACCTTTTCCCGGATCCCCTGTACCGGGCCGCTGGCGCCTGGCCTGGAGGTTGACGGCCCCTCCTGCCCGGGCTATGGAACCCTCCATGGAGGACCAGGCGCCCCGCTACTGCCCGGGACACGCGAACCGGGACGGGCTGATGGACGAGGCCATCGGGGCCATCCTCTCGTCGGTGGACCTCCAGGTCGTCCTCCAGCGGACGGCCCGGCTGATGCGGCGCTTCTTCGGGCTGACGCGGCTGACGGTGCACCGCTGGACGCCCGAGGACCCGGACCACGCCGAGGTGCTGCTGGTGGACGATCCCCGGGTCGCGGTTCCCGAGGTGGGGACCCGGGTCTCCCTGGACACCTCGGCCTGCGGTCCCGCCATCCGGGAGAAGCGGACGCACGTCCTGGAACCCCTGGACGCCGACCGGCCCCGGGTCCGGGAGGAGCGGCCTCTGGCCCTGGAGGGCTACGGGGCCCTGGTCAGCATCCCCCTGGTCTTCGAGGGCCAGGTGCTCGGGACGCTGGACGTGGCCCACGTGCGGGACCACGGCCTGCTGGGATGCTGCCTGCAGAGCGCCGAGCGCATCGCCGGCCTGCTGGCCATCGCGATGCACAACGGCCGGATGGTCGAGGAGGTCCGGCGCCTGAACCGCCTGCTGGAAGGGGAGAACGCCCGGCTGAAGGCCCGGATCCGCGACGAGGCGAAGTCCGCCCTCTATGTGGCCGAAAGTCCGCCGATGCGCCGGATCGTGGAGCAGATCCGCCAGGTGGCGCCTTCCAGGGCCACGGTGCTGATCCGGGGAGAGACGGGGACCGGCAAGGAGGGTCTGGCCCGGATGGTCCACGAGTGCAGCCCCCGGGCTCACGGCCCCTTCGTCACCGTCAACCTGGGCGCCATCCCCGAGTCCCTCATCGAGTCGGAGATGTTCGGCCACGAGCGGGGCGCCTTCACCGGCGCCACCAGGCGCCACGCCGGGCGGTTCGTCGAGGCCGACGGGGGAACGCTGTTCCTGGACGAGATCGGGGATGCCCCGATGTCGGTCCAGGTGAAACTGCTCCGGGCGCTCCAGGAACGGCAGGTGCAGCCGGTCGGCGGCCAGGGGGCGGTCCGGGTGGATGTCCGGGTGGTCGCGGCCACGAACCGTCCGCTGGAGACGCTGGTCGAGGTGGGGGCCTTCCGGGCGGACCTCTTCTACCGGCTGAACATCGTCCCCATCTTCGTGCCGCCGCTCCGGGAACGTCCCGAGGACATTCGTCCCCTCGTGCGGGCCTTCCTGGAGCGCCACGCCGAGGCGATGAACCGCCGTCCGCCCCGGGTGTCCGAGGCCGTCTGGCAGGCCCTGGAGGCCTATTCCTGGCCCGGCAACGTTCGGGAACTGGAGAACCTGGTCGAGCGGGCCCTGATCCTGCACCCGGGGCCGGAACTGGTGCTGCCCGGGTCGCCGGGGCCGGAACCGCCGGGGCCGGGGCCGGCAGGGGGCCGACCCGCGCCGGCCGTGGCACCGGGGACCTGGGAGGAGGAGGCCCGGCGGATCCTGGTCCGGGCGCTGGACGCCTGCGGCGGCCGCATCCACGGCCCCCGGGGAGCCGCGGCGCTGCTCGGGCTGAAGCCCACGACCCTCCAGGGAAAACTGAAGCGCTACGGGATTCCCAGGCCCCGCCGGGCCTGAAGGGAGCGGACGGTCCCGGGGGCCGTCCGGGCGATGCGAAGAGGGTCAGCGGTGGCGCCGGTCCCGCCGGTCGGGGCCGTCGCGGCGGCGGTCCCACCGGTCGTCCCGCCGGGGCACCGGATCCCTCCGGTAGGGCTCGTAGCGCGCCGGCGGCCGGACGTCCCGGTGGTGCCGTTCCCACCGGGCCCAGGGGTACCAGGTCCCCCGGGGGCCGTGGAATCCCGGGCGATGGGTCAGCACCACCACCTGCCGGGGCACCCACATCGGCTCCACGAAGACCCAGGGGCCGTTCCAGTCCCAGGCCCGGTACCAGCCGGACCGGGGGTCCAGCGTCCAGTAGCAGCCGTCGGCCCAGAAGACCTCCATGCCGCCCTGCCGGACGTAGAACACGCCGTCGGGCAGCAGGAATCCCCCGGAGGGCACGAAGGCCGGGGCCGCGAAGGGCCGCGGCCGATGGGGCCGGGCCTCGACGGGATCCGCGATGCCGAGGGAGATCAGCGCGGCGACGATCACGGGCCTCCAGGGGAACCGTTCCATGGGCATTTCCTCCCGCCCCGTCCGGGGCCGTGCAGAAGTCACCGGTTCGACGGCGGGGCCTCCGAGGTATTTTTCGCGGACGGAACATCGCGGCCTGGAAGGCCCCGGAAGCGGATCCGGCCGCCCCGGGGGAGGGGCTGGGACCCGGCGGGGAGCCGCGCACCCGTCCTTGACCCCATGGCGGGAAACCTGTAGATTTCGCGCGTTTTCCGCCACCGGAGGCCGTGTTGGCGATGACGACGAACGAGGATCCCCGGAACGGACCGTCGCTGCTGGTGGACGACCCGGCCACTCTCCCGCCTCCTCCCGCGATGCCCCGCGAGGGGTGGGTCCGGGCCGGGGTCCTGCTGGGGGCGCTGGCGGTGCTGGTCACCTTCGCCGGATCCTTCGGGCTGTGGGACTGCTGGGAGACCCACTACGGCGAGGTCGCCCGCTACATGCACGAGATCGGGGACCTGCTGTCGCCGTGGTGGGGATACAAGGACCAGATCGGGACCGAGGCGAAGACCGGCGAGTGGTTCTTCAGCAAGCCCATTCTGATCATGTACGGCGAGATCCTCTTCTTCAAGCTGATCGGGGTCGGGGAGTGGGCCGTGCGGCTCCCCTGGGCCCTGCTGGGGAGCCTGGGGGTCTTCTTCGCCTACGTGACCTTCTCCCGGATCTTCGGCCGGCGGACCGGCCTGGTGGCCGCCGGGATGCTGCTGACCACGCCCCTGTACTTCTTCCTGTCCCGCCAGGCGGTCACCGACATGCCCTTCGTCGGGACGATGACGATCGGCCTGCTCTTCTTCCTGAACGCCTACCTGGGGCCGAGGTTCCAGGCCTCGAACCGGGCCTTCCTGGGGTGGATGCTGCTGGCGGTGGGGTGGTTCCTGCTGCTGGCGGTGCCCCAGTTCATCATCATCGGGCTGGACCTGGAGCCCGAGGGGGCCTACGAGCGGTTCGGGCCGGTGATGCGGGCCTGGATCCTGGTCCAGAAGACCGGCTGGGTGCACACGGCCCTCTACTTCGTGGTGACGGCGGTGCTGCTGGCCCTGATCGGGGTCCCCCTGCGCCGGGAGTGGAAGGCCGGGACCCTCTTTACGGAGGCGTCGAAGGACCGGTGGCTGCGCCGGGCGGCCCTGTGGACCGCCTACGTGTTCCTGGGACTGGCCACGCTGGGCAAGGGCCTGCTGGGCTTCATGCTTCCCGGGGCATTGCTGGCCCTCTACCTGCTCCTCACCGGGGAATGGAAGGCCCTGAAGCGCCTGGAGATCCTCCGGGGCGTCCTGATGCTGTGCCTGGTGATGCTTCCCTGGTATCTGGGGATGTTCGCCAAGCACGGAAACGCCTTCTACACGAGGTTCCTGGTCCACGACCACTTCAACCGCCTGGGGGCCGGCGTCCACCAGATCGACACCGGGACGTTCGAGCACTTCCTGAAGTGGGGGGCCATCGCCACGTTCCCCTGGGTCGGCATGCTCCCGCTGGTGCTGCGGGACCTGACGCGGCTGCGGCTGCGGGACGCGTCGCCCCGGTCCCGGATGCGGCTGTTCCTGCTGATCTGGTCCTTCTTCTCCTACGTTCTCTTCACGCTGTCGGCGACCAAGTTCCATCATTACATCTTCCCGGCGGTGCCTCCCTTCGTGCTGCTGGCGGCCCTGTCGGTCGAGGAGGTCCTGTCGGACCGGGGCTGGTCCTCCCGGCTGGCCCTGGTGGCCGGGGCGGCCCTGGTGGTGGCCGTGGGATACTCCATCGCCACGGAGCCCCAGTCGTTCCGGAACATGTTCACCTACAAGTACGACCGGCCCTGGCCCGACCACCCGCCGACCGACGAGGAGGCCCCGGTGGCGACGGGGTCCCAGAAGACCTGGGCCGATTCGACCTTCTACCGGAAGACGAACCCCGTGATCCGGTCCCTGCTGCAGGTGGAGGCGCTCCAGTACGACCGGTTCGTGCCGGTGCTGGTCGGGGTCGCCGCGGCACTGATGATCGCGATGGCCTTCGGAAACCCCCGCCTGCGGCGATGGTTCTTCCGGGGCCTCTGGGGGGTCGGCCTGGCCCTGCTGCTCTGGTGCCTGGACTGGTACATGCCGATGCTGTCGCCGTCCTGGTCGGTGAAGTACCTGTTCGACGACTACTTCGACCGCTGCGAGCCGGCGCCCCAGGAGGAATGGGTCCGGGAGGCCTACACGCCGATCTTGACCCGGATGGGGCTGGGCTTCATCCCCGAGGCCCTGGGGTCCCACGGCAAGCGGGTCTGCAAGGAGGACGTCATCGCCTGGCTGATCACCTGGCGCGGGGAGACCTACTACACCCAGAGCGAGATCAAGCCGCTGATGAAGGCCACCCAGTTGGCGCCCTACCTGGAGACCCTCTATCCCGGCGGGCCCATCTACGCGATGACCCAGGCGGGACGGGGATCGGGGCTGGAGTCGGCCCTGAACCGGGAGACCGAGACCCTGAAGAAGAAGGGCGTCGGCCGGCTGATGGGCATCCGGCGGTGGAAGGTCGAGATGATCCACGAGGAGTCGGCCTACTTCAGCCTGGTGGTGGCGAACCCGGTCCTGGAGGAGGAGGCCGGGGAGGAGGGCGTCGCCGCGCCGGCGGCCGACCAGGACGACACGCCCGACGTCCCGCCGGCCGGGATGTGACCGGCGTTCCCTGGGCCTTCCGGGCCCCGGGGACTCGGGATCTCCTTCGCGGTCCTTCTCAGCGGACGTCCAGCAGTTCCACCTCGAAGACCAGCGTGGCATTGGGGGGGATGACGCCTCCCGCTCCCCGGGCGCCGTAGCCCAGGTTCGGGGGGATGGTCAGCTTGCGCTTCCCCCCGATCCGCATCGTCGAGAGCCCCTCGTCCCACCCCTTGATCACCTGCCCCTGGCCCAGCACGAACCGGAAGGGCTGGTTGCGGTCGAGGGACGAGTCGAACTTCCGCCCGTCGGTCAGCCAGCCGGTGTAGTGCACCACGACGGTCTGTCCCGGGGCGGGCTGGGCGCCGGTACCCACGACGAGGTCCTGGTACTGGAGGCCGGAAGGGGTCGTCTGCACGGCGTTCTCCTGGGGTTGGGGGGAGGGGGAGACGGTTTCGGGGGCCGCGCCCTTGCATCCCGACAGGACCAGGGCGGCGGCGACCCAGAACGGTGCGATCCGCATCGGCACGCTCCGTGGAAGTCCAGGGTAGGCTGCCCCGGACGGCACCCCAAGTCAAGGTGCCGAAAACGGGGACAGTCACCTTTTCTGCAACGGAATCTTCATCGGAAACAACGTGTTGGGTGGGG
>JAGOKF010000068.1 GCA_017994695.1 Myxococcota bacterium
CCAGCCGGTAGGGGAACTCCTCTCCCGGCCTCCACTCGCCCCGCTCGGCCAGCACCTCGTGTCCCACGTTCATCAGCCAGTGGAAGGTCCCGTCCCCCCCGTTGGCCACCCAGTAGCGGCAGCCGGCGGCGATGAACTCCTCGACGGCGGGTCGGATCTCCCGGACGTCCCGGGTCTCCCGCACCAGCACGTCCTCCCCGGCCGTCTCGTCGATCCACGGGGTCCTTCGACCCCGGTTCTTCCGGGAGTTCAGGTTCGTGAGGATCCCGACCCGCACGGCGACCCCTCTTCGCGACCGGAGCGGATGCTAGCACCAGACGAAGAACCCGGAAACCCTACCGGAGGGGATAGCGGAACGGGGCGGCGGCCTTGGGCTGGCCGACCATCCAGCCCTGGTCGTAAATCGGCCCGTTGTTGTAGGGATGCTCGTATCCCGGGCCCCCGGTGAGGTCCACCGGGACGAAGTCCACCTCCAGGGTCCCCGCCCGGGCGGTGGTCGCCGCCGGAATGGTGAACCGGTGCTCCTCGTTGTAGCCCCTCAGGCCCTGGTCGTCCACGAACCAGAAATCCTTGTTGTAGGTCGCGTTGCCCTCCTGCCAGGTCCCGTCCCCGACGATGCGCCAGCGGACCCGGACCACGATGCCCGGCGCAGGCCCGTCGGGGGGGGTCACCCCGGGCTTCCACAACTGGATGAAGACGTCGAAGGGACTGCCCACGGTCCCGGTCCTCCCGTTGGGAGGCCAGACGTGCCCGGCGAACTGGATCTCGCAGGCCTCGGGAATGCGGTCGCCGTCGCTGTCCAGCCGATCGTCGTACCGGGGGCAGGTGTCCCGGTCGTTGGGCACCCCGTCCCCGTCCAGATCCGGGTCGCAGGCATCGCCGATCCCGTCCCCGTCGAAGTCCTCCTGTCCCGGGTCGAACACACGCGGGCACCGATCCCACAGGTCCGGCACCCCGTCGTTGTCGTCGTCGGGGTCGCAGGGGTCGCCCATGCCGTCGCCGTCGGTGTCGGTCTGGTCCTCCGCGGGGAAGCCCGGGCAGTTGTCCCGTCCCGAGGGACCCCGGATGCAGGTGCCGGGCAGCGGTCCTCCCTCGTCGCAGACCCCGTCGCCGTCCTGGTCCGGGTCGCAGGCGTCCCCGACCCCGTCGCGGTCAAAATCCTCCTGGACCGGGTTGTGGATGGACGGGCAGTTGTCCACCCCGTTGGCCACCCCGTCCCCGTCGAGGTCCGGGTCCACGCAGTCCGCCACCAGGTCCCCGTCGGTGTCCGGGAACCCCTCGTCCACCCTCCCATCGCAGTCGTCGTCCCGGCCGTTGCAGGCCTCCGTCGCCCCGGGGAAGACCTCCGGGTCCAGGGGGCGACAGTCGCTGTTGTCCGGGACGCCGTCCCCGTCGTCGTCGGCATCGCAGGCGTCCCCGACCCCGTCCCGGTCGAAGTCCTCCTGGGCCGGGTTCGGGACCAGCAGGCAGTTGTCCACCGTGTCGGGCCAGCCGTCCCCGTCGGTGTCCGTTTCGCAGGCATCGCCGATCCCGTCCCCGTCGCTGTCCTCCTGGAGGGGGTTCGGGGTCACCGGGCAGTTGTCGTCGCAGTCGATCCGGAGACCCCCGCGGCAGGGATGATCCCCCGGGATCCCCGACCCGTCCCCGTCATCGAGGATCCCGTCGTTGTCGTCGTCGGGATCCAGGCAGTTGGCGACCCCGTCCCCGTCCGAGTCCGGGTATCCCTCGTCGGTCTGCCCGTCGCAGTTGTCGTCCAGGCCGTTGCAGCCCTCGGCGGCCCCCGGATGGATCGCCGGGTCCCGGGGACGGCAGTCCTGGTCGTCCGGGACGCCGTCGTCGTCGTCGTCCTCGTCGCAGGCGTCCCCCCCGTCGGGCTGCCCGTCGGTGTTCGCCTGGTCGGGATTGAAGACCGTCGGGCAGTTGTCGGCGTCATTCGACCGGCCGTCGCCGTCCAGGTCCGGGTCGCAGGGATCGCCCACCCCGTCCCCATCCAGGTCCCGCTGGTCGGGGTTGAAGACCGCCGGGCAGTTGTCGTCGCAAGTCGTCGAGGCCCCCCCGGTGCAGCGATGATCCCCCGCGGTCCCCGAGCCGTCGCCATCGTCCGGCACGCCGTCGTTGTCCCGGTCCAGGTCCGCGCAGTCCGCAATCCCGTCCCTGTCCGCGTCCGGGAAGCCCTCGTCCACCCGGCCGTCGCAGTTGTCGTCCAGGCCGTTGCAGTACTCCGTGCGCCCGGGATTGCGCAGGGGATCCCGGTCGTCGCAGTCGGTGCCTCCCGCCAGCACTCCGGCAAACCCGTCGCCGTCCTGGTCCGGGTCGCAGGCGTCCCCCAGGCCGTCCTGGTCCAGGTCCTCCTGGCCCGGATTGGAGACCAGGGGACAGTTGTCGTCGCAAGCCGTCGCCTGTCCCGGCCGGCAGGGCAGGTCCAGGGGGCTCCCGGAGGCGTTGCCGTCGTCGGGGATCCCGTCCTGGTCGTCGTCGGGGTCCACGCAGTCCGCCTCCCCGTCCCGGTCGGTGTCCGGGAAGCCCTGGTCCGTGACCCCGTCGCAGTCGTCGTCCCGGCCGTTGCAGACCTCCTCCCGGGACCCCTCCAGGGGGTCGCACGTCGCCGGCGACCCGTCACGGCACGAGGGCGCCGTGTGCAGGCATTCCCCGACCCCGCAGGTCAGGTCGGGCAGGTCCTCGTCCGTGGACCCGTCGCAGTCGTCGTCCAGGCCGTTGCAGGCCTCCGGGACCGGCATGGCCGCCGAGCATTCCGACAGTCCCCCGTCCCCGCATCGTCGGGTGCCGCGGCAGGTCCCGTTCCCATTGGTCCGCAGGCACGGCGTGGACAGCCTCTCCTCCCGGGCCCAGGCCGAACAGTCGCAGACGCCCTGTTCCAGGCGGCACTGCCCGTCGTCGCACCCGTAGCCCTCGGGGCACTCGTCCTGGCCGCGGCAGGGGCCCCCGCAGAAGGACCCCTCGGCGTCCCCGTAGGACAGGCACCGGATCCGGCCGGCGTCGAATCCCGGGAAGGCGCAGTCCCGATCCTCCGCGCAGGGAAGGCAGAGGGTCGGCTGCCGGGGCAGACACAGGAAGATCGGGTCGGGATTGGAGGCGTACTGGCCGCAGAGCCATCCCGACGGGCAGTTCTCGACGCAGACGGCCCCGCACAGGCGCCCCTCGGGGGTGGCGATGCAGAATCCCGACTGGCACTCCCGGTTCTCCCGGCAGGGGCACCAGGAAGCCCCCGGGTCCTCCCGGCAGGGGTCCTCCGGCGCGTCGGAGTCCTCCTCGCCGTCCGGACGGACCTCGGGAGTCGGGTTCCCGTCCCGGTCGGGGACGGCGTCCTCCCCCGGAACCAGGCCGTCCGGTCCCCGGTCCTCGGGACCTCCGGGATCCGATCCGTCCCGCGAGAGATCGAACGGCAGGTCCCTCGACGGCCCCGGGTCGGGGAACGTCCCGGAATCGCTCCCGCCGGATTCGCCCCCGCAGGCCCAGATGCCCAGGAACAGCCACACCACGCCGCGGCGCTTCATGGTTCCTCCTCCCCCGGTCCCGGCCGCGCAGTCCGGCAGGCCGCCCAGCCGCCGGCCCGGGCGGGTCACCTCCTCGCGGCCCTCCTCGGCCCCGCCGCGCCGGGCAGGATCAGCCGGGTCATCACGGCGGTCACGAAGGTCTCCGGTCGCCCGTGCAGTCGTTTCAGCCGGGTCTCCCAGGTCATCGCCTCCCGGAGGAAGGCCTCCAGTTCCTCCGGGGCGTAGCGGGCGGCCCCTTTCCGCAGGGCCTCCCACTTGAAGTCGTGGCGCAGGTTCAGCGTCTCCATCGCCTCCTCGGCGGGGACCTTCCGGGCCACCAGGTCCTGGGCGGTCCGGATCTGCTGCACCTGCCGGGCCACCTTCCCCAGGATCCGGAGCACCTCCCTCCTGGGGTCCTTCGCGTCCTCCAGGTCCCGCAGGGCCACCTTCAGGGCCTTGCGCAGGTCCCGCTCCACCACGGCGTCCGGGAGGTCCCAGGCGGCGTTCTGCCGGGTCCGCTGCACCATGCCCAGGAGGTCGCCCTCCCGGACCCGCCCCCCGGGCCCCGCCAGGTCCCGGAGGGATCGCATCACCCCCTCCAGGGCCGCCCGGTCGGGACCCACCAGGTCCGCCAGGGCCTCCTGGGCCCGGGGATCCAGCGCGATGCCCGCCTCCCGGGCCAGGGCCTGGATCATCCGCTGGGCCTCCCGGGCCTTCGGGATCTGGGCCAGCACCACCCGGCCCGCGGCCGCGACGGCCTTCGCCAGGGCCCCGGTCCGGGCCTTGTCGTCCGCCAGCAGCACCAGCCGGAGGTGGGGAGGCCGGGTCTCGAGCACCGAGGCCAGTTCCTTCGTCCCCTGGGCCCCGCTGCCCGGGTTCTCGACGACCCAGACCACCCCCTCCCCGAAGAGCGGCGCCGCCTGGGCATCGGCCTTCACCCGGTCCCAGGCATCGGACTTCGGCGGCCCCGCGTCGGCCCGCTTCACCTCCACCGGGGAGCAGGTCCGCTCCAGGTCCCCCTGGACCAGCCGGACCACCGCCTCCCGGACCGCCTCGTCCTCCCCCGCCACCAGCACCGCGAAGACCGGGGCCCCGCCCTTCAGCGCCTCCTCCAGGTCCCGGGTCTCTGGCAGTTGCATCTGGTCGGCCTCGCAGGGTCCGGTCCGATCGTGCCTTCGGACCGTCCCCCGGTCAATCGACGGGGCGGACGATGTCCCCGGCGCATCCCCGGGGGTCGGCACCGGACCGGAGGTCCGCCAGGATGTCCCGGAGGCGGCCCCGGAGGATGTCGCCTGCCGGGCGGGGCAGGAAGGGACAGGCCCGCACCTGGCCCAGGGGGTTGACATAGACGAACTGCCGCCCGCCCACGCAGCCCCGGGGGGCCTCCCAGACCGCCGCGGACCAGGCCAGGGGCCGGGGCCGGGTACCCCGGTTGTTCCGGGTCATCAGGGACTCCAGGCGGGCGTGCTCCTCGGCGGTCAGCCCGAAGCGGCCGTGGACGGCCGCGCCGCCGCTGGGATGGGCCGGGAAGAAGTTCACGAAGTGGACCCCCAGGTCCCCGACGAAGTCCAGGTACCGGTCGAAGCCCTCGGGGTCCAGGACCTCGGGCCCCACCATGCAGTCCACGCTGGCCAGCAACCCCGCGTCCACGGCCGCCCGCAGGGCCGACACAGCGACGTCGAAGGCCCCGGGATGCCCCTTGCTCCGGGCCACGGTTTCCCGATCCCGGCCGTCCAGCGACACGATCACCCCCGCCAGGCCCAGGTCCCCCAGGTCGGCCAGCACCGCCCGGTCCGCCCGGTAGCCCGTGGTGACCAGGAAGCACCGCATCCCCGCTTCCCGTGCGGTCTTCACGAGGACCGGCAGGTCCTCGACCCGCATCAGGGGCTCCCCGCCGGTGAAGAACACCGCCCGGGCCCCGGCCTCGGCCAGGTCGCGCACCGCCTGGACCAGCGCCTCCAGGGGAACCGCCTCCTCGGACCGCAGTTCCGGCAGGGCGTAGCAGTGGGGACACCGGTAGGGACATCGGCTGGACACTGAGAGCAGCCCGAACAGCAGCGGCAGGGGGCGGCCCTCGGCGACGGCCAGCACCTCCTCGGCCACCAGGTCCGGGAAGGAGGGGTCGTTCAAGGGGGGCATCGCGGTGGCGGCGAAGACCTCCCCCCGCCGGGACCGGACGTATCGCCCGGGCCCTCCCCGGAGGAGGTTCCGGGGGCTTCGCAGGTAGTCCCGGAACGCCCGGCCGAAGGCCGCGGGGCCGGCCCGGGCCACCCCCCGGGCCAGCAGGGCCCCGACCATCCGGGCCTCCAGCACGGCCTTTTCGGCCCCGGTGACGTAGCGGACCCGGTCATCCATCGCCGTCGGTCCCCTCCCCGACGCCCAGGATCCGGAGGGTTCCGGGACTCAGCACCCGCACCTCCGAGCGGTGCCGGGTCACGAAGTCCCGCAGGAACGCCGGGTCCGCGAAGAACTGGCAGTGCAGCCGTTCCCCCCGGGCGGCGGCCTCCCGGTGCCGTTCCCGGAGCGCCCGGTAGAGGGGATCGTCCCGGAAGGCCTCCGCCAGCGGCTTGCGCAGGACGTTGGAGGCCTCCATCCCCAGGGCCACCGCCGGGCAGGGGGCGAGGGTCCCGTCGTGCCAGACGGTCAGGCTGAAGACCCCCGCCGGGCAGGACGTCAGGCGCTGCTCGATGCCCAGCAGGTCCATCACCGCCAGGCGGCGCAGTTGCCGGTTCCGGGCCATCGCCCGGTCGAAGAGGGCCTCCCGGCGCGGCGCGTCCAGCACCAGGCCGAAGTCCCCCCTCGGGTCCACCGGCACGTAGGGCACGTAGGCCACCAGCCAGGCCCCCCGGTCCTCCAGCCACCGCAGGAACTCCAGGGAGGTGACCTCGTCGTGGTTGTCCCGGTGGATCATCGTGGTGACCAGGAAGGGAACCCGTCGCCGTCGCAGGCCCTCCATCAGTCGCTGCTGGTCCTCGAAGGCCCCAGGGCCCTTGCGCCCGTCGGTCGTGGCGCCCAGGCCGTCGATGTTCAGCACCGGGACGATGTTCCCCGCGGCGGCGATCTGGTCCAGGTGCCCGTCCCCGACCCGGCGGCCCTCGGTGAACAGCAGGAAGAACTGGCCCCGGTGCCGGGCCAGCAGGACCAGCAGGTCGGCCGCGTCCTCCCGGTAGAAGGGGTCGGCCCCCATCAGGTACACCTGGGTGATGCCCATCCGCCGGGCCTGGTCGAAGAGATGGTCCAGGTCCTCCAGGGACAGCCGGCTTCTTCGGTCGGGGAACCCCAGGAAGGTGCAATGGGCACACCCGGCCCGGCAGGCCACGTCGTCCACCACCTGCAGCGTCACGGGGCTCGGGACCCCGTCCCGGCGGGCCCGCAGGCGGGCCGGAAGACCCCGGGTCAGGCCGGTCCACCAGGCCTGCCACCCGGCGCGCCAGGTCGCCGGGCCGGCCCCGAGGGATCGCCGGGCCAGCCGCCAGAGGATCGGCGCCATGACCCGGTAGTACCGGAAATCCGTTCGATAGTTCCGAACGAACATCGGATCTCCTTCAGAAGATGTTGGGCGGCACCCGGCGATAGACGTAGTGCCGGTAGTGCAGGTTCACCACCAGGGCGAACAGGTACATCAGGGGCCGCTTCCAGAAGTCCCGGCGGAAGACCGTCCGCCGGAGGATGCTCCGCCAGGAGAAGACCCGCCGGTTCAGCCACCAGTAGAGTTCCGTCAGCCGGTCCGGGGCGATGCGCTCGGGCCGGTGGACGGCCGTGGACCCGTCGTAGAGACGCCAGTCCTCCGTCAGCAGCCGTCCCTGGTCCCGCATCTGCTCGTAGAGGAGCGTCCCGGGCATCGGCGTCAGGATGTAGAACCGGGGGATGGGCACCCGGGTCCGCTCGATGAAGTGCGCCGTGGCCCGGATGCTCTCCTCGGTGTCCCCGTCGGTGCCCACCATCATCTCGGTGGACGGGAGGATGCCCGCCTCGGTGATCCGGCGGAGCAGGGACTCGTGGTCCTCCACCCTCAGCCAGTCCTTGTTGAGCCGGTCCAGCCCCTCCTGGGTGATGCTTTCCAGGCCGAAGGACATCAGATTGCAGCCGCTGCGCCGGACCCGGTCCAGGAGCCTCGGATTGCGGGCCAGTTGCAGGCTGCACTGGGAGGACCACTCCATCCTCCAGGGGGTGATGGCGTCGCAGAAGGCCTCCAGGAAGCCGGGATTCGACACGATGTTGTCGTCCAGCAGGAAGAACTTCCGGAACCCCAGTTCCCGGATGCGCCGGATGTCCCGCAGGACCTCGTCCAGGGGCCGGGACAGGTAGCGCCCCTGGTAGATGCACGCGATGCTGCAGAAGGAGCACAGGTGGGGGCATCCCCGTCCCGCCTGGACCGGCAGCCGGTCCCCGACGGGCTTCGCCGTCAGCAGTTCGTAGCGGGGAACCGGAAGCCCCTTCAGGTCGGCGACGGGGTTCCGGTAGATCGGCTCGATCCGCCCGGTGCGATCGAAGTCCTGCAGAAGTTTCGGGAAGGAGATCTCGCCGTCCCCCACCACCACCGAATCGACGTGCTCCAGCACCCGCTCGGGGACCAGGGACGCCATGTACCCGCCCATGAACACGGGGGTTCCCCGTTCCCGGAACCTCCGGGCGATCTCGATCCCCCGCCAGGTCGCGTAGCCCATCGTCCCGATCCCGACCAGATCCGCGCCGCCATCGAAGTCGATGTCGTCCACCACCTCCAGCCGCACGTCGATCTCCCAGTGCCGGGGCGCCAGGGCCGCCAGCAGCGGGAAGGCCAGGCCCGGCAGGAAGATCCGCCGCTGCTTGCACAGGCGGCCGTCCCGGTCGTACTGGGTGGGCTGGATCAGCATCAGTTTCGGCATCGGGCACGGGCCTCCGCCAGTTTCTTCCGGTACTGCCGGTCCACCAGGGCCGTGCCCCGGATCATCTTCGCGATCATCCGGGGGGACCGGCGCCGGTGGGACCAGAGGGTCGCGGGATGGAACAGCACCCGCCAGTAGAGCCGGATCAGTTCCTCGTAGAACTCCGCCTCGGTCAGCCGTTCCGGCCGGATCATCACGTGGGCCAGGTCCCATCGGGGGAAGTCCGACCGGGGGACCAGCAGGTCCGCCGGGTCCGCCTCGAGGCCCGTCCCGGGGAGCGGCGTCAGGGGCTGGAGGTTCACGAACCGCACCCCGAGGGCCCGCAAACGGTCCCCGCACCGCCGGAACTCCTCCCGGCCCCAGGAAGGCGGCAGGATCATCGTCGCGTAGCACTCGACCCCGTGGCGGTTCAGGACCGCCATCGCCTGCTCGTTGACCCCCGCGCTGGTCCCCTTGTGGAAGCGGTCCAGGTCCCCGTCCAGGAAGGACTCGAACCCCACGATGACCGTCCGGAGCCCCGCCCGGCGGAACTGCTCGATCACCTCCGGGTGGCCGGCGATGAAGTCCGCCCGGCCATAGACCAGGTAGTGCTTCCGGATGCCCCGGGCCCGGACGCCGGCGACGAAGGCCCGGACCCGGTCGGCCGTCACCAGGAAGTCGTCGTCGACGATGTAGATCTCCTGCTGGTCGATGCCCTGGAGTTCGTCCAGGACCTCCTCCAGCGGCCGCTCCCGGTAGCGGTCGCCGGTGATCCGGCGGCAGAAGCAGAAGGTGCACCGGTAGGGGCACCCGAAGGAGGTCTTCAGCAGGGCCACCCGGTCGTGGAAGATGTAGAAGTAGCGGTCCTGATAGCGGCGGGTCAGGGACCGGTCGGGCAGGGACCAGGCGAAGTCCAGGGGCGGCAGCCGGGCGGGATCGGCCCGCTCCCCCGGGCGCAGCACGCCTGCCGGGACATCCCCTTCCCCTTCGGCCACCACGCGCAGCAGCCTGGGCCAGACGGTCACGGCGTTGCGCACCACGCGGAACTGCACGTCGGGATGGTCCAGGTCCTCGGGAACCACCTCGCAGTGGACGCCCCCGACCACCGTGACGACGCGGTCGTCCCGGATCCGGGCCCGATGGCAGGCATCGATCATGGCCGGGACGTTGGTGATGTAGCCGGTCACCCCCAGCACGTCCGGCCGTTCCCGGGACAGGAAGACATCCAGGTCCTCGTCCTCCAGCGTCAGGTCCACCACCCGGACCTCGTGTCCCTCCCGGCGGCAGATCCCCCCGATCACCTCCAGTTCCAGGGGCTCCACCAGCATCACGTGCTGCAGGCCGATGGTCTCGGGGTCCGGTCGCGGCCGGACCAGCAGCACCCGCAGGGGACGGTCTCGGGGTCCCGTGGCCTTCATGGGCGGACCGCCTCGATCAGGCGCAGGGAGGCCATGCCGGGCGGCGCCGGGATCGGTCGGACCGCCAGGGGTCGCAGCCCCGCCTGCTGCATCCAGCCCTTCACGCGGGCCGATGGGGCGTAGTCCGCCGGGCCCGTGGTGACCCGGACGGCCCGGAGCAGCAGGGCGTCCCAGAGGGACTCGGTGCAGGCCTGGGCCAGCAGGATCCCCCCTCCTGGCCGGACCACCCTCCCGAGGTGCCGCAGGAAATCCACCGGGTCCTCGACGTAGGGGAAGGCATGGGTGGTCACGACCAGGTCGAAGGGCGGATCCCCCGGCACGTCCTCGACCCGGCCCTGTCGGTATTCGATCCGGGGATGGGAGCGGTCCCGGCGGGCCGTGTCGATCATCTCCGGGGAGGGGTCCACCGCCGTCACCTCCATCCCGGGGAAGCGCTCCGCCAGGGCCAGGGCCAGTTGCCCGACGCCGCAGCCCATGTCCAGCACCCGCCGGGCATCGGACCAGTCCTCGGCGACCCGCCGGATCACGAACTCCCGGGTCGGGCGCAGGCTGATCGGCTGCACGGGAAGCCAGGTGTACCCGCGGGCGTAGAGGCTCCAGGCCTGTCCTCGTCGAAAGATCATCGTCCTTCCTCCCTGCCGTCCGGCACCGGGCCCCACCGGGCGAGGGCCGACAGGAACCGCACCCCCACCCACACCGCCGAGGCCGTGGCCCGGATGGACCCGGCGAGCCCGTAGCGTCGCCGCAACACCCGGAAGGCCTCCCGGTCCAGGGCCGGCCCCAGGTAGAGGCGGAACAGCCGCAGGTAGTATCCCCAAGGAGAGAGGAAAAGGGGAGGCCTGTGGAGCCGCAGCAGGTCGTAGCGCCACCCGGCCTCCGGGACGTCCGCGTCCCCCCGGCCCCGTTCCCGGGCCAGCCGGGTCCCGGGGAGGACCGTCAGCGTGCTGAAGGTCGCGAAGGCGATCCCCCATTCCCGCACCTGGCGATCCAGGCGGCGGAAGCGTTCCGGGGGCCAGTCCGGGTCCACCACGAAGAGCCCGAAGACTTCGAGGTCCAGGTCCCGGCACACCCGGAGGCATTCCCGGGCATCGGCGACCCGGGAACGCTTGTCCACCGCCGCCAGGTCCGCGTCGTCCACGAACTCGAATCCCACGATCACCCCGACGAGCCCGGCCTCCCGGAGGGCCGCCATCACGGCGGGATGGCGGGCCACGAAGTCGGCGGTCCCGTAGCAGAGGAAGGACAGGCGTTTCGACAGCCCCCGGTCCACGACCCCCCGGGCGAATTCCAGCACGCGGGCCGGATGGGTCAGGAAGTTGTCGTCCAGCAGGAAGATGGTTCGGGCTCCCCGAATGGATTCGATCTCGTCCAGCACCTCGGGGATCGGCCGGGTCCCGTAGCGCCCCTGGTGCTGCTCGGTGCAGAAGCAGAAGGCGCAGCGGTCGGGGCACCCGAAGGCCGTCTTGACCACCGCGCACCGGTCCATCCAGAGGTAGCGCCACCGCCCCGGGTCCGCCTCGAACCGGCTGCGCCTCGGGCGGGGCAGCCGGGCCGGGTCCAGGGGCGGTCCCGGGTTCACCCGCCAGTCCCCCGGTGCGCCCGGACCGGCGGGGAAGGCCGCCCCGGGGATGTCCCCCCAGGGCCTTCCGGCCGCGACGCGGGCCAGGCACTCCCGGATGCCTTCCAGGGGGTTTGCGAAGAAGACCCCGTCCACTCCCGGGGCGAAGAAGTGCGAGGGGCAGACCTCGGCATGGGGCCCCCCGACGAAGACCCGGGGAGGCTTCGGCAGGGACCGGAGGGACCCGGCCCAGGACCGGATGGCCGGCACCGAGGTGACGAATCCGGTGAACAGCACCACGTCCGGGGACAGGCGCCGGGCCACCGACAGGGGGTCTCCCCGATCGGTCATGCCGTCCCACAGGATCACCTCGTGGTCCGGGGCCAGGACGGTTTCCAGGTACTCCAGTTCCAGGGGCTCGGTGAGGATCCAGGCCCGCATGTCCAGGGTCTGGGGGGCCGGGGGCGGGCGGATGGCCAGCACCCGCAGCCGGGGGCCTGTCGGGGTCCGATCGGTCACGGTTCCCTCCCGTTCCGGAAGGGGTGGGCCGGGGCCACCGGCCGGCGGTACTCGAGCCACGGCTTCCCCCGACGGATGAGCCACCGGACCATGGGGGACCGGTGCCAGCCGAACATCCGGCGATCCCGGCAGCGGCCCCCCAGGCGCGTCTTGGGCACCTCGGCGGTCTGCCCCAGGTCCAGCCAGCCGATGCCGTCCTCGATGGCCTCCCGGAGGATGGCCAGCAGCAGGTTGAAGTAGGTGGCCCGGGCGGCCAGGGTCCCGTAGTCCATGCCCCCGAACAGGAACCATCTCCGGGCCCCCTCGGTCCAGGCCGCGTGCCAGGCCACCAGGGTCTCCCCGGCCCGGTGGACCGACAGGTGGCACTCCCGGGGCAGCCCCTGGAAGAACGCCGGTTCCAGGCGCTCGAGCCTCCCCTCGCTGCGCCGCCAGACCTCCCGGTAGAGCCGGTGCATCCCGGCCGTGTAGGCCTTGCAGGGAAGCCGATCCGTCGCGACCCCCTCCCACCGGGCCTCGATGCGGGACATCCGCCGGCGATAGTCGGACCGGAGGGCCGCCCGGTACTCCGGAACCGACCTCCAGGGGATTTCCATCTCCACCGAGGGCAGGGTCCGGCCCCAGGCCGGGCCGGACAGGGGGAGTTCCCGTTCCAGATTCAGGCCCACCACCAGGCCCCGCTCCCGGGGGAGCAGCGCTCCCAGCAGGTCCGGGATCGCATCGGGGTCCCCGATCACCCCCGGGGAGGCCACCGACACGGGAAGGCCCAGGATCGTCACCCGGACCGGGCTCGGGAGGCCCAGGAAGGTCAGCAGGTCCAGACGCAGGTCGTAGGCCACCGCCCCGGCCCGGACCCGGCCGTCTTGGTGCCATTCCCAGTAGCGCTGCCGGCAGGGATTCACCCGTTCCAGGTGCCCCAGGAAGGCCCGGCGCTGGAAGGGCGTCGCGGCCAGGGCGTCCCAGCCGTCATCCAGGTCCGAGGACCGGGCCACGGGGCGCAGCAGGGCGGTCACAGGTCCCCCTCGAAGACCGCGTAGCGGCGGTAGGGTTCCAGGGGCTGGCCGAAGGCCCGGGAGATGAACTTCAGCGTCATGCCCAGGCTGCCCTGGTTCTCCTGGAAGATGAAGCCCCCCTCGCAGAACCGGTACGGTCCCCGCTCGACGGCCTCGATCATCGCCAGCACCAGCGCGGCGGTGGCCGCCCCCCCCCGGTGTTCCGGCAGCACCCCGATCTCGGCCAGGCGCACGGCCCGGACGGGATTGCGCAGGCGGTACCGGACCACGTCCCACGGCCCCAGTTCCCGCCCCGGACCCGCCAGCTGGTTGAAATCCGGATACCACAGGAGGAATCCGACGGCCCGCCCCGCCTCCTCGACGAACAGCAGGTTCTCCGGGCGGATCAGGAACCGGAAGGGGTGGAAGAGTTCGTAGTCCTCCTCGACGAAGCGGTTGGTCCAGAAGAGGTGCCGCTCGAAGCAGCGGTTGTTCAGGTCGGTGTAGAGGGCCGTGTCGCGCTCCAGGCGGCCCAGATCCAGGGGGCGCACCCGGTAGGGACCGGGGTCGAAGACCTCCCGGACCTCCCGGGCGAACCGGTAGAACGGCTCGTTGGGGAAACGGTAGGACACCATCGGGTGCTCCCGCATCCCCTGCCAGTGGCCCGGCGTCCCGGGTGGATTCCACGGGAGCCCGAAGATGGGCGGTTCCTCGAAGCGGCTGCACAGGAATCCCGCCCCGTAGTTCATGTGGCCCCAGAGGCCCGCGACCAGAACCCGGGCGCCGGGAAAGGCCTTCCGGGCCTCCTCCCGGATGGCGTCCTGCACGCCCTCCTCGCCCTCCAGGCACTCGAAGAAGGCCACCATCACCCGGTCCGGCGCCTGGCGGTCCCGGATCAGCGCCAGCCGTCCCACGACCTCATGGCCCCGTCGCAGCAGGAAGGGCCGCACCTCGGCGTGGGTCCGGAAGAAGGTCCGGCCGAAGCAGAGCATCCGGACGATGCCCTCCTCGGTGGCCCGGTACTGGGGGTGGTGACGGTGGACGCGCCTGGGCAGTCGGAAGAACGCCCGGCGGTCCCCGCCGTCGGACACCGGTCGCAGCACCGCTGGTTCCATGCCCTGCCGCCTCCCGGAACGGATGTCCTTCCCGGGCAGCAAGGCTAGGGGAAAGGATTTGCCCGGTCAATGAAGGGGTCCGGGATCCGGTTGGCCGTCGGGGCGGGAGGCGGTACGATGCCCCCGGCAACGGGAGGAACCGATGGCGCGGGAGGCGGCGGACGGCCAGCAACCGGACCGGGGTCCCAGAGTCCGGGTCCGGGCCTGGATCGAGTGGGACGGGGAGACCTTCATCGGACCCGGACGGGCGGCCCTGCTGGAGGAGATCGACCGCCACGGATCCATCACCCGGGCCGCCCGGGAGGTGGGGGTCTCCTACCGGACCGCCTGGGCCTGGATCCGCCGGATGAACCGCCTGGCCTCCGGGCGCCTCGTGGAGGCATCCCCCGGGGGACGGGGCGGCGGGGGTGCGGCGCTGACCCCCGGGGGACGGGCCGTGCTGGAGGCCCACCGGCGCCTGACCCGGGAGACCGCCGCCTTCGTGGACCGCATGAACCGGCAGATCGGGGACCCACGGGAGCCCGGGACCCGGGATCAGGATTCCTCGACGCCGATCCCCTCGGAGACCCACCGCAGGGGATCGTCCAGGGTGAAGACCTGACGCCGATCCTCCCGGATCCGGAGCGCCAGGAACCGTCCCCGGGCCTGGAAGCGGACGAGGGCGGGTCCGAAACCCGGGTCCAGCCCGACCCGGCCCGATCCGAAGTTCCCCCCCATCAGGCCCGCCAGGGCATCGAGGACGGCATCGCAACGGGCGACCCGGACCGACAGGGCCTCGTCCCGGGGGGGGAGGTCGAACTCCCGGACGGCCCGGAAGACCGCGGCCAAGCCCATCCGCGCCTCGGGGGTCTCGGCCAGGGGTCCCAGGCAGTTTTCCAGGTCCCGGCGCAGGAAGGCCAGCAGCGCCCCATCGGGGATCCGGGACTGGCGCGCCCGCTTGGGATGCCGGGCGCCGAAGACCCCGTCCCAGCCCGGGTCGTAGGGCTTCAGGTCCACCAGGGGGGTGCCGTCCAACAGATCCAGGTGATCCACCCGGATCTGCGGCCCCTCCCGGGACCGGATGGGAACCACGCTGACCGACACCGGGTTGGGCCGATCAGGGGATCGGGTCCCGAAGACCCCCATCCCGGGGCCCTCGGGGTCGATGCGCCGGGGTCTCGCGACCAGCACCGACCGGTCCGCCCGGTGCAACCACGCCAGCACCACCAGGTGGGAGGATCGATCGACCCCGTCCAGGGCCGCCTCGAATTCCGGGAAGACCTCCAGCACCGCCGGGCCCCCACCCGGGGGGACCTCGTCCCGGGTCCGATAGTCGCTGCGGACCAGGCCGATGGCCCGAAGAACCGCGACGTCCGGATCCATTCCACCTCCGTCCGCCAGGCCCGGATCCCCGGCCGGTCGCCCCGCCGGTCCTCCCGGAACCCTACCCCGGAGCGGGGACCGTCGTCCAGCGGTCCGCGCCGTTCGGGACAGGTTCCGGCCATTGCCGGAGAGGATTCGGGACCGGGAGGATGGTATCCTTCGACGCCCCTGGGGAAAGGAACGGGGATGGAAGAGAGCGCGTCGCGGATCCGGATGGGGCTGCCGAAGGGGCGGATGCAGGACGGGGTGCTGGACCTGCTCCGGCAGGCCGGGATCCCGGTCCGGATCGACGCCCGGGGCTACCGGCCGGCGGTGGGATGGGATCGGGCCGAGGCCAAGATGCTGAAACCCCAGAACATCGTCGAGATGCTGGGGGCCGGTTCCCGGGACGTGGGATTCGCCGGAGCGGACTGGGTGGCGGAACTGGACGTCCCCCTGGAGGACCTGCTGGACACGGGGCTGGACCCGGTGCGGCTGGTCGCCGCGGCCCCGGCGACCCTGCTGGCCAGGGGCGAACTGCCCCGGGACCGGGAACTGGTGGTGGCCTCGGAGTACGAGCGGCTGGCCCGCCGCTGGATCGCGACCCGGGGCCTCCGGGCGCGGTTCGTGCGATCCTACGGGGCGACCGAGGCCTTCCCCCCCGAGGATGCCGACTGCATCGTGGACAACACCGCCACCGGGTCCACGCTGCAGGCCAACGGCCTGGTCGTGCTGGACGAACTGATGCGCTCCTCGACGCACCTCTACGCGAGCCCCCGATCCCTGGAGGATCCGGGACGCCGGCGGGCCATCGAGGACCTGGTGCTGCTGCTGAAGAGCGTCCTGGAGGCCCGGCGCCGCGTCGTGCTGGAACTGAACGTGGCCGCGGACCGGCTGGAGGCGGTGGTCGGACTGCTGCCGGCGATGCGGGAACCGACCGTATCGCCGCTCCACGGCGGAGGCGGCTACGCCGTGAAGGTGGCGGTCCGGCGGGAGGAACTGCCGGGGCTGATCCCGAGGGTGAAGGCCGCCGGCGGGACGGACCTGCTGGTGACGGCCCCGTCGCAGATCGTGGCGTGAAGGGAGGGAGTCCGGTGCCGTCGTCCTGCAGCGGAGGGTCCGATCGACCCACCCCCGTCCCGAGCCTTCGGGAGCACCGGGCCTACCGGGTTCCCCGGCACCCGGCCCCCGTGGACCTGTTCCTGGACGGGAACGAAGGGTCCACCCCCCCGCTGGACCTGCTGGATGGCCTGGCCGGAAGCGGCGCGGACCTGCTGAGGCGCTACCCCGACGCGGGTCCCTTCGAGGCGATGCTGGCCGATCACTACGGGGTGGATCGGGAGAGGGTCCTGGTGACCGCCGGCGGCGACGATGCCCTGGAGCGGGCCATCCGGTGCGTGGTCGGGCCGGGGCGGGTGCTGATGGCGCCGGTGCCGACCTTCGAGATGCTCGGGCGTTTCGCCCGGATGGCCGGCGGGGAGGTCCGGGAGGTCCCCTGGCCGCCGGGGAGCCCCTTCCCCCTGGACGGCTTCCGGGCGGCGCTGGACCGGTCCGTGGCGGCCATCGCCATCGTCAGCCCCAACAACCCCACCGGCGCGGTGGCGTCCCCGGATCAGTTCCGGGCCCTGGCCCTGGAGGCTCCCTGGGCCCTGGTGCTGGCGGACCTGGCCTACGTGGAGTTCGCCGACGAGGACCCGACCCGGGACCTGCTGGACCTGCAGAACGTGGTGGTGTTCCGCACCTTCTCCAAGGCCTGGGGACTGGCGGGGCTCCGGGTGGGACACGCCATCGCCCCGAAGGAGGTCGCGGGATGGATGCGCGCCGGGGGCCTGCCCTATCCCTGTTCCCGGCCCTCCCTGGCCCTCGCCGAGGCCCGGTGGCGCCGGGGTCCCGGGGAGGTCGGGGCCTTCGTGGACCGCGTCCGGCAGGAGCGGGCCAGCCTGACCGCGACGCTGGCACGCCTGGGCCTGCACCCCTTCCAGGGACAGGGGAACTTCGTGCTGGTGCGATGCCCCGACGCGGCCTGGGTCCGGGACGCCCTGGCAGGCCTGGGCATCTCGGTCCGGGCCTTCCCGGACCACCCGCCCCTCCGGGACGACCTGCGAATCACCTGTCCCGGGAGCCCGGAGTCCTTCTCGCGGCTCGTGGCCGCCCTGGAGGCGGCCCTGGCCCCCCAGGCCCTGCTGTTCGACCTGGACGGGGTGCTGGCCGACGTCCGGGACTCCTACCTCGAGGCCATCCGGCTCACCGCGGAGTCCTTCGGGGTCCCGGTCTCCCCCGACGACGTGGCCCGGGCCAAGTCCCTACCGGGACACAACAACGACTGGGTCGCGACCCGGTGGCTGCTCGCCCGGGCCGGCGTGGACGTGCCGCTTCAGGAGGTCACCCGGCGGTTCGAGGCCCTCTACCAGGGGGAGGGTGACCGGGAGGGCCTGCACCGGCGGGAACGGCTGCTGGTCGATCCCGCCGTGCTGCGGGAACTGGCCCGAAGGATGCCCCTGGGCCTGGTGACCGGGAGGCCGGGTCGGGACGCCCGGCGGTTCCTCCAGGACCAGGGCATCGACGACTGCTTCCGGACCCTGGTGTGCCTGGAGGACGCCCCCGGGAAGCCGGACCCGGCCCCGGTGCGGCTGGCCATGGAACGGCTGGCGGTGCAGCGGGCCTGGATGCTCGGCGATTCCCCCGACGACATCCGGGCCGCCAGGGAGGCCGCCGTGGTGCCCCTGGGAATCGGGACCGACCGGGATCCGGACCTCCGGGCAGTCGGAGCGGCCCGGGTCCTGGCTTCAGTGGCGGCCATCGGGGACCTGCTGGACCGCCTGCCCCGGGGACGCACCGGGGACAGACCGGGGAGCCGCGAGGACTCCAGCACCGTCCCGAAGGGAGGAGCGCCATGAACCGCGAGGCATCGCTGTCCCGGGTCACCCGGGAGACCCGGATCGAGGTCCGGCTGGGACTGGACGGGAAGGGGCAGGTGGAGGTCCGCACGGGGATCGGGTTCCTGGATCACCTGTGGACGGCGATGGCGGTCCACGGCCGGTTCGACCTGGACCTCCGGTGCCAGGGGGACCTCGACGTGGACGACCACCACACCGCCGAGGACTGCGCCCTGGCCCTGGGGCAGGCCCTGGACCAGGCCCTGGGGGACCGGCGAGGCATCGCCCGGTTCGGGGAGGCCCTGGTCCCGATGGACGAGGCCCTGGCCCGGGTCGCGGTGGACCTGTCGGGCCGGCCGATGCCGGTGGTGGACCTGGGCCTGCGCCGGCCGTCCGTCGGGGACCTCTCGGCCGAGATGATCCCCCACGCGCTCCAATCCCTCGCCGTGGCGGGGCGCATGGCCCTCCACGCCGACGTGATCCGGGGGGACAACGATCACCACCGGGCCGAGGCGGCCTTCAAGGCCCTGGGCCTGGCCCTCCGCCGGGCCGTGGCCCCCGACGGACCGGGGGATCGCATTCCCTCTTCGAAGGGGGCCCTGTGAACGGGATGACCGGCCAGCCGGATCGAGGCGGAACAGCACCGCTCCCCCGGGAACCGGTGGCCGTGGTGGCCACGGGAGTGGCCAACGTGGCCTCGGTGCTGGCCGCCTGGCGGCGCCTGGGCGTCCCGGCGCACCTGACCCGGGACCCGGCGGAGGTCCTGGAGGCCGCCCGGGTGCAACTGCCCGGCGTCGGGTCCTTCGGGGCCGCCATGGAGGCCTTGCGGCGGGACGGCCTGGACGAGGCGATCAGGAGCCGGATCGCCCTGGGCCGGCCGACGCTGGCCATCTGCGTGGGTCTCCAGGTCCTGGCCGAGTCCAGCGAGGAGAGCCCGGGCGTCCGGGGGCTCGGGGTCCTGCCGGGGGTCGTCCGGCGCTTTCCCGACACCGTGCGGGTGCCCCAGTTCGGGTGGAACTCTGTCGAGGTCCCCGAAGGAGACCTGCCCGACGGGGCCCCCGTGGAATCCGGCTACGCCTACTTCGCCAACTCGTTCCGGCTGGCCGAGGCCCCCGAGGGATGGCACCGGGCCCTGGCGGACCACGGCGGGCCCTTCGTGGCGGCCCTGTGGCGCAAGGCCGTCCTCGCGACCCAGTTCCACCCCGAGTTGTCGGGGCCCTACGGCCTCCGGCTGATGGCCCGGTTCGCGTCGCTGCCGGCCGACGGGAGGACGCCATGGTGACCCGGCGGGTGATCCCCTGCCTCGACGTCCGGGACGGGCGGGTCGTGAAGGGGGTGCGCTTCCAGAAACTCCGGGACCAGGGGGACCCCGCCGCCCTGGCCGAGGCCTACGAGGCCCAGGGGGCCGACGAGATCGTGATGCTGGACGTGTCGGCCACCCCCGAGGGGCGCCGGACCGCCGTGGAGACCGTCCGGGCGATCCGGGCGGTGCTGTCGATCCCCCTGACCGTGGGCGGCGGGGTGCGATCCCTGGCCGATGCCCGGACCCTGCTGGAAGCCGGGGCCGACAAGGTCTCGGTGAACACCGCCGCCTTCGAGGATCCGGACCTCCTGGCGGCCATCGCCGACGGGCTGGGGCGCCAGTGCGCGGTGCTGGCCCTGGACGCCGCCCGGCGCCCCGAAGGAGGCTTCGAGGTGCTGGTCCGATCGGGCCGGCAGCGGACCGGGAGGGACGCGGTGGAGTGGGCCCGGCAGGCGGTGGCCGCCGGCGCGGGGGAGGTCCTGCTGACCTCCTGGGACCGGGACGGGACCGGCCAGGGCTACGATCTGGAACTCCTGGCGGCGGTCTGCCGGTCCGTGCCCGTGCCGGTGATCGCCAGCGGCGGCGCCGATTCCCCGGACCACCTGGCGGAGGCCTTCCGGGCCGGGGCCGACGCGGTGCTGGCGGCCTCGATCCTCCACGAGGGGCGCTGGACCGTGGACCGGCTGAAGGACCACCTGGCCCGGGAGGGCATCGAGGTGCGACGATGCTGATTCCGTCCATCGACCTCCAGGAGGGGCGCGCCGTCCAGCTGGAGAACGGCGTCGAGTTGCGCATCGACGGCGGGGACCCGGTTCCCTGGGCCCGGCGCTTCGGGCGGATCGGCGAGGTCGCGGTGATCGACCTGGACGCCGCCCGGGGACGGGGGAGCAACCGGGAGGTCCTCCGGTCGCTGCTGCCCATCGCCAGGTGCCGGGTCGGCGGGGGGATCCGGGACCTCCGGACCGCCATCGACTGGCTGGATGCCGGGGCCGAGAAGGTGATCCTGGGCACGGCGGCGGACCCCGACCTGCTGTCCCGGCTGCCCCGGGAGCGGGTGATGGCGGCCGTCGATGCCCGCCACGGCGAGGTGGTGGACCAGGGCTGGCAGCATGGCACCGGTGAAAGCCTGTCGAAGCGCATCGATCGCCTGCGGCCCTTCGTGGGAGGCTTCCTGGTGACCTTCGTCGAGCGGGAGGGCCGCCTCCAGGGGATCGACCTGGAGGGGGTCCGGGAGGTCCTCCGGGCGGCCGACGGCGTGCCGGTCACGGTGGCGGGAGGCGTCACCACCGCCGAGGAGGTGGCGATCCTGGACCGGATGGGGGCCGACGCCCAGGTGGGGATGGCCCTCTACTCGGGGCGGCTGCCCCCCGGGGACGCCCTCTGGGCGATGCTCCGGTCCGACCGCCCCGACGGGCTGGTCCCGACGCTGGTGTGCGACGAGGGGAACGAGGTCCTGGGACTCGCCTGGTCGGATCGGGAATCCCTGAACCGGGCCCTCGAGAGCGGGATGGGGGTCTACCACTCCCGCCGCCGGGGCCTCTGGGTGAAGGGTGCCACGTCGGGGGACCACCAGGATCTGCTGGCCGTGGACCTGGACTGCGACCGGGATGCCCTGCGCTTCCGGGTCCGGCAGCACGGCCGGGGATTCTGCCACCGGGGGACCTGGACCTGTTTCGGGACCGATCGGGGCCTCCGGGCCCTGGCCAGGCGGCTGCGGGAGCGCGTGCGGGG
>JAGOKF010000147.1 GCA_017994695.1 Myxococcota bacterium
GGACGGGGGGCACCGGAGCCTGCTCGCAGGCCAGGGTGGCAGCGCGGCCTGCTCGCTGCTGGTGCGCCGGGAGGGGGACCACTGGGTGCAGGCCCGGTGGGCCGCCGGGACCAACCGGTGCGGCGCGGTGACCTACCGCCTGTTCTACGGGGACCTGTCCCGGGATTTCGTGGTGGACCAGCGCCGGAACGGATCGACCTGGGTCCATCTGGCCCGGATGCGCCTGCCCCAGGGGGAGGCGACCGTCACGGTGGAGGCCCCCGACGGCGGCAACTGCTACGTGATCGCCGACGCCGTGCGACTGGGCGGCGGGAGGGCGGCGGCCTCCGGGCTCCCGTGGTGGCAGATGTCCTCCCGGGACTGGATCTCCTGGGACGGCCATCCGGGGCTTTCGGGCTACGGCGACGTGACGGTGCGGCCGGCCTATGCCGAGGCGATGGACGGCCAGGTGTTCCTGTCGATGCACGCGAACGCCGGGGGCACCACGACGACCTCGGGGACCTCGACCTACCGGTTCAACTGCCTGACGGACGTCCGGTGGGCTCCCCTGGACCCGCAGCAGTGCGACGACCCACCCGGGAGCGCGGCGCTCCAGGCCGCCGTCCAGGGGCGGATCATCCGGGATCTCCGGGCCGGGTGGGACCCGGCCTGGCAGGACGACGGGAAACTGGTGGCCAACTTCGGCGAACTCCGGGAACTGGCGGACATCCCGGGGGTGCTGGTGGAGTCGGCCTTCTTCGACGGGACCGAGACGCCCCCCGGAGGGCGGTATCCCGACAACCGGTCCCTCCATGATCCGCGCTTCCGCTACCTGCTGGCCCGGGCCTATGTCCGGGGCCTGGTGGAGACCTTCGTCCCCGGGGCGGTCCTGCCGCCGGCCGACGGCCCGGACCACCTGGTGGTGCGCCAGGTCTCCCCGGGGCGCCTGCGGGCCTCCTGGCGGGCCGTGGAAGGGGCCCTGGGCTACCGGGTGTACCTGGCCCGGGGCGGGCGGGTGTTCGATTCCGGGACCGTGACCGCACAGCCCTTCCTGGACCTCCCGGGAGACGACGAGGACCGGCCCCTGGTGGTCCGGGTCACGGCCCTGAACGCCGGCGGGGAGTCCCGGGCGTCGGGGGCCGTGGCGGCCCGGGCGGCAGCCGACGGGAAGCCCTCCCGGGTGCTGCTGGTGGATGCCTACGACCGCCAGGACGCCTGGGTCCGGGAGGACCAGAACCACCGGGACTACCTGGTGGAACACGCCCTGGCGATCGCGGATCTGGGACCGGAATGGGGCTTCGACGGGGCCGAGGATGAGGCCCTGCTGGACGGGGACCTGGACCTTTCGACCTACCGGGTCGCCATCTGGAATCTGGGCCGGGAGTCCGTGGAGCACGAGACGTTCTCCGACGCGGCCCAGCGCCAGGTGTCCTCCTTCCTGCAGCAGGGGGGGTGCGTGTTCGCCTCGGGGAGCGAGATCGCCTGGGACCTGGACCTCCAGGGAAGCGCCTCCGACAAGGCCTTCGTCCAACAGTGGTTCGGGGCGGGCCTGGCGGACGACGATGCCGGGTCCCGGAAGGTGGTCGGGGTGCCGGGGGACGTCTTCGACGGCCTGGGGGAGGTGCCCCTGGGAACGGCGGGGGACCCGGCCTACGATCCGGCCTATCCCGATGCCTTCGAACCCGTCGGGCTGGCCCGGACCGTGATCCGGTACGGGAACGGGCAGGCCGCGGCGGTCGCCCTGGAACACCTCCCGGGCCGGTCGATGCTGGCCGGATTCCCCCTGGAGACGGTCCGGGACCGGGATGCCCGGGCCTTCCTGATGGGGCGCTTCCTGTCCTGGTGCTGGGAGGTCTGGCCGGATCCCGGGGAACCGGGGGAGGATGCCGGGGAGATGCCGGAAGAGACTGCCGCCGAGGAGGTCCTGCCCGGGACGGAGACCGGTACCGGGGAGGATGGGGCCTCGTGGCCGGACGGGATTTCCCCGCCGCGCCGGGACATCCCCTGGATGGCCGATGGGTCGGGCGACCGGCAAGGCGATTCGGGGGCGGAGGGCGACCTCCCCGGGGCCGACGCGGCAGGCGGGGGCGAGGCGGAATCGCCGGGTCCTTGCTCCTGCGGAGGGTGCAGCGTCGGGACCCACGGGAATCCGGTCGGCTGGTGGGCCTGGATGGCACTGTGCGTCGCCGCCGGTCTTGCCCGCCGCAGGGGTCAGGGCGGGCCCAGGTCCCGGCAGAAGTCGTCGCCTCCCTCCTCCTGTTCCCGGCACACTCCGGCGTCCCGGTCCGGCCCCAGGGAACGGATCATGTAGACCCCCCGGCGCACGTCCAGGTGCACCCGGTAGGGCGTGCCCCAGGGATCCCGGACCGGATCGGCCGCACCGGAAGCGCCCTCCGGCAGCACGACGTACCCCCCGGAATCGGCCCGCAGCCTGGGCGAACCGACGCCCACGAAGTGTCCCTGTCGGGACAGTTGCTGGGACAGCACGGCGAGTTCCTCCTGGACCCTGTCCATGCGCCACCAGGAGATCCCGACGGGGACCAGGACCAGGACGGCCGCCAGGGTGCCGATCCCCAGGATCCAGTTCCGGAGGACGCAGGAGGTCCGAGGGGATGGCCGGGGCGGTTCGGATCGAGGTCGGGGAGGGGTCGGAGACGGGGCCGGTGGTCCGGGGAACGTCGGCGCCGCCGGGCCGGGGGTCGGGGTTGGCGGGGCCGCCAGGGGCCCGGGACGGGCCCAGGGGGCCGTCGAGATTTCCGGCAGGTCGATCTCGAGGCCGGGGGAGGGCGATGGGAAGGTCGTGGCTTCCCGTGGGGGCTCCAGGGGCCTGGGCACGCTCCGGGAGATCCGTCCATCGGGGACGGCCGGCCCGGAGATCCCTGGGTCCCCGGGGGCCGGGGTCCGGGTTGCGGGGGTCGCCGTTTCGGGATTCGGGGACGGAACGGTTCCCGGGTCGGATCCGGGAGCGACGACCCGGTCGCTGCTGTCGTCGGACCCCAGCACCACGAGCCCGACCACCCGGCTGGAGGGATTCAGGGCCTGCTCCAGCGCCTGGGCCATTTCGGAGGCGGTTCCGAAGCGCTGCTCCGGGTCCCGGGCCAGTCCCCGGGCGAGGAGATTCCTCTGGGCCTTCGTCAGGCTCTGGGCGGCCGGAAGGGCCAGAGGGTCCAGTTCGGGGTCCATCTTCCGGGCGAGGACTCCCAGGGGGTCCGAGGCCTCGAAGGGACGGGTCCCGGTGAGGATCTCGTAGAGCATCACGGCCACGGCGTAGAGGTCGGCCCGGCCGTCCAGGGTGACCGACGCGTTCTTGCGGGTGGGGATCTGCTCCGGGGCCATGTAGTAGGGGGTGCCGACCAAGCGCCCCGCGGCGACGTCCTCTCCCTCGAAATTCGTCTCGTCGCTTTCCAGGCGGGCCAGGCCGAAGTCGAGCACCTTCACGAAGCAGGGGTCCCCGTGGACCGCCAGGACCATGATGTTTTCGGGCTTGACGTCCCGGTGGATGATGCCGACGGCGTGGGCGGCCCCGAGGGCGTTCAGCACCTGCTGGAAGATCCGCAGGACCACGGCGGCGTCCACCGATTCCCCGGTCCTCAGGCTGCCGATGGCCTTCCGGAGCGTGCGCGCGTGGCGCAGGTACTCCAGGACCATGAAGGGCATCTTCCGTTCGAGTTGGGTGACGCCGTAGTCGTGGATCTTGACGATGTTGGGGTGGTCCAGCAGGGAGATGGCCCTGGCCTCCCGCTCGAAGCGGCCGACGGCGTGCTTCGTCAGTTCGACGTCGGCGATCAGTTTCAGGGCGACTTCCCGGAACAGGGGTTTCTGGATGGCGACGTACACGGACCCCATGCCCCCCTCGCCCAGGTTGGCGCAGAGGAGGTACTTGTCCACCATGCGGCCCACCCGGGGGTCGATGGGGCGGCTCTTGCGGGCGGAGTAGGCCCGGGTGGCGTCGTACCAGTCCACGGGGATGCAGTGGTAGGGGCCCTCGGCGCAGGCGGCCCGGATGCACGGGGTTCCCACGGGGCCGGTGTAGGCCTGGCAGTGCGGGCAGACTCCGTTGGCTTCGGCGCGGCTCATGCGGGCCCCTTCCCCCGGGGCATTCTATGGCGCGGTGCCGCCGACGGTCAAACCCGCCCGAATCCGGGGACAGTCACCTGTTTACGCGGTTCAACATGCTGGAATCGCATCGGAATGCGGGGGTGGAGGTTCTTGTCGCGGGGCGCCGGGGCGGGGGGCCGGGGGGTGCCGCTCCGGACACGGCGTCGCCGCGGGGGCGCTGCCCCCGCGTCGCGCCTGCGCCCTCGGCCCGCGCGGGTCGTCGATGGCCCCCGCAAGGTCGCGCGGGCCTGCGGGAGC
>JAGOKF010000069.1 GCA_017994695.1 Myxococcota bacterium
GTCCACGGCTCTGGCTTCAATGTGGCCGCGCTTTCGAAAGCGCGGAAATACGAGGAGTTCGACAAGTCCGTCGGGGTGATGACCCGGGCTTCAATGTGGCCGCGCTTTCGAAAGCGCGGAAATCCGGAGACCCGGGCGGCGGCGGCCCGGGATCCCTATGCTTCAATGTGGCCGCGCTTTCGAAAGCGCGGAAATCTCATCGGCCAATTGTGGCGAGGTTTCGAAAAGTTGCAAGGGGGAATTCGAGAGGGGGGCCATCGAGACCCTGGGAGGACGGGCACCTACGCTGTCCGGAGCCGCCCGAAGGCCCCGGATTCAAAAGGCTGCGAGCGGCTCCAGCAAGATCGCCGTCATCGAGCCGCTCGAACCGACGATCAGACCACAATCGGCTTGCGCTCCCGAGGACGGTAGGGAACACCCAGGGAACGGATGCACTGGGCTCCGCGCCCGTCCACAGGACCCAGATCCACCACCAGGATCTGATCCACGTCGTGGTTCAGAAGCGGATCCATGGCCGCCTTCAGGAGAGCCAGTTCCCTCGGAGAAAGGTCGCATTGGAAGACCGAATACTGCACGTGGACCCCGAAGGAACGAGCCTTCTGGAACACCCGCCGGAGACGCTTGTCGTCGCAGATGTCATAGGTTACGAGGTAACGGTTGCGCATGGTTCACCTCAACGGGGCAGGATGGCGGGGAACTCGCGCGTCTCGCCCGTCACGTACCTGGCAAGCAGCCGCGCCTGGACCTCCAGCAACTTCCGGTAGGACACCTGGTAGCCGAAGACGGGATGCGTGATGACCTGTTCCAGGCGGCGCTCATAAGCCTCGATCAATCGCCTCCTGGCACCGGGCTTCAACGCGACGGAACCTGCCGCCCGGACGAAGTCCTCCGACTTGACCTCCCCGTTGTTGATCACCGAAATGACCGTGGAATCGGCCAGAATCGGCCGGAATTCCTCCATCAGGTCCAGGGCCAGGCTCTGCCGGCCATGATGGGCCGTGTGGTAGAAGCCCAGGAAGGGATCGAAGCCCACCGCGGCCAGTGTGACCCCGCAATCCTTGGCCAGGATGGAATAGCACAACGACAACATCGCGTTGACGGGATCCCGAGGAGGACGCCGGTTCCTTCCTTCCAGGTCGAAGGCCAGACGCTCTCCGTCGCCTCCCCTGGGCCGAAGCATCGACGGGAAGTGCTGGAAATAGAGCCTTGCGGCCATGCCTTCGATGCCCAGCAGGCTGTCGATGCTGGAAGCCTCGGCCGATTCCGCGGCCAGGCGGCTCATCCGGTCCAGCACCGAATCGGGCACTCCGTCCCCGTTCCGTCGAAGCATGGTCCGCTGGTTGCGGATCTTGGCCTCGACCACGCGGCGGGCGAAGGACAGGCAGAAGACCGGGTCCTCGGCCCGCTGGAACTGGAATCGGCGAAGCAGCACGTTGCGACTGCCCAGCCCCTGGGTGATGGCGTGGAACCACCCGCCCGTCGTGAAATAGCAGACGGGAATCCCGCGGCTGCTCAACTCGGCCAGCGCCTGGCTGCTGACCTGGACCCCGCCGAACACCGCCAACTGGCTGACCTGGATCAGTGGGACCTCGCAGAGGACCTGACCCTTCTGCTTGATCACCAGGCACTCGTCCTTCTTGCCCACGAAGGCTCCCTGCTCCTGGCAGTACACCGGCAGGCCGTCGGAAAGAATCGGATAGAGGCGGCGCACGTCGTCCGGCTGTGGCCCAACCACCGTCAGGCCCGGGCTCAGGAAGTTCACCTCGTCGGGAAGACAGATCCCGACCAGCGAACAGCCGGCGCACTTGGGACTGTCGCTCAGGGGAGGAGGAGGGGTGTCCCGCGCCGCCATCCTGCGGATTTCGCCGGCGATCCGCACCACGTCCTGAAGAAGCGCCTCGGTGATGGGCATCTGCACCCGCTCCTTCGAGCCGGAGTAGTAAACCACTGCCTGCTGGCACCGATAGCCGTTCGCCCGCAGGCAGAGGGCCTGGGCCCCCAGTTGGTATCGGTCGGGGTCCCAGACGCCATCGCCGCATTCCGGCTTCTTCCCGTGCTTGTAGTCCACCGGGGTTGCGTCGAGTCCCTCGGCCTCGACGAGATCCATCCGGGCGATGATGCCGTGCTCTTCGTCGCTCATCGTCACCGAGCGGGCATGCAGAACGGGAGGTGGATCCTCGGCGGCCAGATCGTCCGGGTCGGGGAGCAGGGGGCCCTGCACGTCCACCCGACGATGCAGCGCCCTGCCCTCGACGGTGTCCACCGAATCCGCCCATTCGGACTGGACCCATTCCAGGTGGCAACGCCGAGGGCAGTACACGTAATCGTTGATGCGGCGGGCGGGAATCAGGTCGTCTCGGAACCTGGAAAAGGGTTCGGGAACCACGCGATCACCCAAGGTCACCTGGTCCGGCATGGCCACTCCTCGTTGCAAGAGGCCGCCATGGACGATCCTGGGCGGATTTCATTCTTGGAAGGGGACCGATTCGGTTGTCACGGAGCGGGAAGAACGACGATGATTCTATCAACCCCCTGGGACCGTTCAACGGGATTGGGGACTCGGGAAGGGCTGGGAGGAACCGCCAGCAGCCGGGATGCGGGTACGGGTCATCCCATCCACCGGGCAGAGAGGCGGAAGGAGGAAGAGGTTGAGAGGCAGTTGGACAACCTGGTCGCTCCCGTGGATGCTGGCGATGGCCACCTGCGGAGGCTCGGGAAACCGGGTGGCCACGGACGTTGTCGAAGACCTGCGGGAAGGATCAGAGGACGCGTGGACACCAGAGACCATCCAGGGCGAGGACGTGGCCGGAGATCCTGTGCCGGAACCGGCCTCCGATTTCCCGGTCCTGGATGCGTGGGAGGATGCACCCGATGCATCGGATGCCACGGAAACCGTGGAGGACCCGGGGCCGCTGCCCGTCCCGGCGGCCCGTCCCTTCCTGTGGGTCGGCCCCGAGGACCGGGACCGCCTGGCGGCCAGGCTGTCGGGACCGCTCTTCGCGGACCTGCTGGCCCGGATCCGCGCCCGGGCCGAATCGCCCTGCGAGGAGGACTCGGCGGCGGAATGGACGCCGGGGGTCCACGAGCGCAACGGCATCCGGGCCCAGGCCGCGGCGGTGCTGGCCTGGCTGCTCGGGGACCGGGATGCGGCCCTCCGGGCCCGGGAGTGCCTCGGGCGCATCCGCCCGGACGTGGAGTCCAGCACGCAACTGGACGTGAACATCCGGGTCGCGAACGGCCAGATCCCCTTCGTGGTCGCCTGGGACCTGCTGGCGGGAACGGAATTCCTGCCGCCGGACGAGGCCGCCGAGGCCCGGGCGCGGCTGGTCCGGATCAACCAGGCCTTCTACGACCGCTACGTGGGGGACGACTTCTACCGCTGGACGGCCCTGGTCATCACCCGGAACAACCACCCGATCCGCACGGCCGCCTCGATGGGATTCACGGCCCTGGCCTTCCCGGACGCGCCGGGAAGCCGGGAGATCCTGGAGTTCGCGGTGTCGGAACTGGACGACCTCTTCGGCCCCCGGGGGCTCTACATCCAGCCCGACGGGGTGGTCAGCGAGGAGCCCTTCTACTTCGGGTTCGGGGTGTCCCCGGCCCTGGCCTTCTTCCAGGCCATGCGCCATGTAGCGGTCAAGAACGAGGCCTGGCGGGACCGGTGGTGGTTCCGGAGGTGCATCACGCACAACGACGCCGATCCCTGGGGCGCCATCGACTGCCGGGAGGACGACCCCTTCCGGTGGGAGGACCCCCTGGACACGCCGGCCGCGAACGCCCACGCGGACCGGTTCTGGAAGGCCTTCGACTGGTCCCTGGACCACCGGATGCCCTCGGGGCTCCGATCGCCGACCGGGGACGGGGCGATGCGGACCCAGAACGCCTCCCTCTGGCTGGCGGGGCTGTCGGGTCGGGGATGGCATGCCTGGGACGGACGCCATGCCCCCGGGGGGACCGTCGAGATGACCCGGGGACTGGACCTGACGGCGATGCACCTGCTGACGCTCCCGGGGGATCCCCACGAGTCGGATCCCTGGTGGACCACGGCCTTCCGGACCGCCTCGGGCCACGCGACGTTGCGGAGCGGCTGGGACCCGGAGGCCCTGTGGATGCTGGTGCTCGGGGAGTCCGGGAACGCCCGGAAGACGATCCACGACCACGTGGACGGGCTGTCCTTCTCCCTGGCGGCCTACGGCGAATACCTGCTGATCGACACGGGCTACCACAAGCCGAACCCGATGGACAACGCCCTGACGGCCCAGGCCGGGAGCCACAACGTGGTGCTGATCGACGGCCAGGGGGCACCCCCGAAGGGGTACCTGAACGACTTCGGGGACACGGACGCCGGGATGGACTTCGCGCTGGACGGCCCGCGGCTGGACACGGTGGAGGTGACCCAGAAGTACCAGGGGACCTCGATTCGGAGGTCCGTCTGGATGGTCCGGAACCGCTACGGGCTGGTGGCCGATGCCCTGTCCACGGAACGCGCCGACCCCCGGGAGCACGCCTTCCGGGTCCACGGGTGGGCCGGCTACGGGTCCGGGGGGCAAGTCGACATCCAGCCGTCGGGAGCCGTCTTCCAGAGAAGCCGCGCGGGAATCGAGGTCGCCCTGGCCTCGACGGCCGGGGAGCCGGAACTCCGGGAGCCTCCCTACGTCTCCGGGAGGCCGCCCCACGTCCACGACATCCTCGACGGCCCGGGGGATCACGCGGTGGTGGACGGGGTGGTCCGGGGTCGGGCGCCGGGATTCCTGGCGGTGCTGGCCCCCTGGCGGGTCGGGGCGGACCCGGGGACCCCGGAGGCCCCGATCCGGGTGACACGCATCGCGTCGGGCGAGGGGTCCGCGGCCTTCCTGGTCGGCCACGCCGAGGGGACGGACCTCGTCTGGGCCCGGGAGGAAGGGGCGGCCGGGTCCATCGAGGCCGGGGGCCACCTTGTCGACACGGACGCCCGGCTGCTGCTGCTGGGCCTCGACGACGGCCTGGCGGGGCTGTCCCGGGGCTCCTGGGTGCGCCTGGACGGCCGCGAGATCCCGCTCCAGGGTGCCCGGACGATCGGGAATCGGGACGGGGAGGTCCTGGTCGTGCAGGATCCCCCCTTCGACGCGTGCGCGCTGCCCTATGGCGACGACACGGGGTGCTTCCGGGACCGGCGGGACGTGACGTCGGACGAGGTGGGGCTGGCCCTGGAAATCGCCCGGCGGCAGATGGCCCGGGTCCCGGCGCATCGCCTGTCCTGGGACTGGGGACCGGCGGTGATGATGACGGCCTTTGCCGAACTGCACCGGGCCACCGGGGACCCGGACCTGCTGGCCTACCTGCGAGCCTGGATGGACCGCCATCTGGAGGGGGGGCACGACATGCTGAGCAGCGACACGGCCTCGCCGGTGACGGTGGCCCTCCACCTCTGGCAGGCGACCGGCGACGTGCGATACCGCGCCATGGTGGACGAATTCCTGACCTACATCGGGGAGGAGTGCCTCCGGAGCCCCGAGGGGGGCCTGAACCACCTGGGGGTGAATGATCTCCTGGGAGTCACCCTGTGGCTGGATTCCCTGTGGATGGTGGGGGTGCCCCTGGCCCGGCTGGGCAACGTGCCGGAATACCGGGAGGCCCTGGGCCCTGGCGGTCCCCTGGCCGAGGCCGGGCGGCAGTTCCGGATCTTCGCGGACCTCCTCCAGGACGGGTCGGGCCTGCTGCGCCATGCCGAGGGATGGACGCTGCCCCAGGACCCGGACGTCTTCTGGGGCCGGGGCAACGGGTGGGTACTGGCCGCGGCGGCGGAGTACCTCCGGCAGGTCCGCCTGGCCGGAGGATGGGATGACGGGGTATGGGACCTGACCCGGCGGCTGGCCGCGGCGGTCCGGTCCTGGCAGGACCCGGCGACGGGACTCTGGTGGACCGTGCTGAACCGGCCGGGACGGACCTACCTGGAGACGTCCGCCGGGGCCCTCTTCGCCTTCGGCATGGCCCGGGCCTGGCGGATCGGGATGCTCGGGGACGAGGTGATCCCGGCGATCCGAGCGGCGATGGACGGGGTCCGGTCCCGCATCCGGCAGGACCCCGACGGGCCGGTGGTGACGGGCACCTCGGGCCCGACCACCGCCGGGACCTTCGACCAGTACGCGGCGGTCTCCCAGGCGGACGACATCCCCTACGGCATCGGGGCGGTGGTGCTGGCGCTGCTGGAGACCTCGGGCCTGCCGCTTCGCTGACGTCCTCCGTCGCTCCGCTTCCCCGGAACCGCCGCATCTTCGCAGCCAACTCCAGCCCGCCGAGGGAAGAAACCGCTTGTCCGGCTTGTTCCTGGGGACGGGCTGCGGTAGGCTGTCCCGGGAATCCGTCCGTCGTTCCCTGGTGGGAGGGAGGTCTCTCTTGCGACGCATGGTGCGCCTGTCGATGGTGGTGGTCGCCTCGCTCCTGATCGGCTGGGCCCTGACCACGATGGACCTGGGCTCCCGGCCGCCGATCTTCCGGACGGTGGGGGTGCTGGCCTCGGACGCCGAGGCCGGGGAGAAGCCGGCCTGGCCCCTGGCGAAACTGCGCCTGCTGACCAGATCCGTCGGGTTCATCCGGACCAACTACGTCGTCCCGGCCCGGGTCCGCCCGAAGGCGATGCTGATCGGGGCCCTCCGGGGCGCCGAGGCCGCGGTCCCGGACCTGCTGATCACCCCGGATTCCGAGGACGAAGACCAGGTCCGCCAGGTCCAGGTCCGGATCGGGGACCGGGTGAAGACCTTCGACATCGGGGAGATCCGGGACCTCTACGAAATGAACTGGCGGCTGCTGGACTGCTTCGAGTTCATCGCCCCGAACCTGCCGCCGGACGTGAAGCCCGAGGACGTGGAGTACGCGGCCATCAACGGCCTCCTGACCCCCCTGGACGAGCACTCCAACTTCCTGACCCCCCAGGCCTACAAGGAGATGCAACTGGACACCCAGGGGCGGTTCGGCGGGCTGGGGATCGTGATCTCGGCCCGGAAGGGGTTCGTCACGGTGGTGTCGGTGATGCCGGAAACCCCGGCGGCCCGGGCCGGCCTGCGATCGGGGGACCAGATCCTCCAGATCAACGAGGAGTCGGCGATCAACATGCCCCTGTCGGACGCCGTCACCCGGCTCCGGGGGGAACCGGGGACCAAGGTCCGCATCCTGGTCCAGCGGAAGGAGTGGAGCGACCCGAAACCCCTGACGCTGGAACGGGCCGAGATCCACGTCCGCAGCGTGACCTCCGAGAAACTGGGCGAGGGGATCGGCTACGTCCGGGTCCGGAACTTCCAGGAGGACACGGCGGACCAGTTGCGGGACCACCTGAAGCGCCTCCGGGCCGCGGGGTCCCTGAAGGGGCTGGTGCTGGACCTGCGCCAGAACCCGGGGGGCCTCCTGGAGGTGGCGGTGGACGTGGCGAACCTCTTCGTGGCGAAGGGGACGCTGGTGGTGACGGAAGGGCAGGGGCACCGGATGCGACAGGAGTACGAGGCTGACGGAACCGCGCCCTATGCCCGGCTCCCGATGGTGGTGCTGGTGGACGAGGGATCGGCCAGCGCCGCCGAGATCGTGGCCGGCGCCCTGAAGAACGACGACCGGGCGCTGCTGGTGGGGACCCGGACCTTCGGCAAGGGGACCGTCCAGGTCCTCTTCGACGTGGGGGACGGGGCCCTGAAACTGACGGTGGCCCAGTACCTGACCCCGGGGGACATCTCGATCCAGGGCGTCGGCGTCTCGCCGGACATCGAGTTGATCCCCGCCCGGACCAGCGGGGACTACGTGACGCTGGGGACCGGCGACGAGCGGATGCAGCGGGACCCCAAGCGCAAACTGGAAGCCTTCGGGAAGGTGGCCGACGACCGCCCCGAGCGGCGGCTGCGATACCTGTCCGCCGACGACTCGGGGGACCGGGGCGCGGAGGACGACGACGATCCCCCCCTGCGGGACGACGAGGCCTTCCGGCGGGACGAGGTGATCGACCTGGCCCAGCGGGTCACGCTGGCGATGTCGGGGTCCAGCAGGCGCCGGGGCCTGGCCGAGGTGGACCCGTCCCTGGAGGCCTGGGGGAAATCCGAGGATGAACGCCTGGTGGCGGCTTTGAACGCCCGGGGGATCGACTGGACGGCCGGTCCGGCCGGGAACGGGTCAGGGCTGGAACTGCGGTGGTCCGTGGATGCCACCCAGCCCCTGGTGCCGGACCGCAAGGTGACCTTGAAGATGACCGCCCGGAACAACGGGAAGGACCCGCTGTCCCGGATCCGGGTGGTCACCGAGTCGGACTTCGAGCCCCTGGACGGACGGGAGTTCCTCTTCGGACGGATGCGGCCCGGCGAGTCGGTGACCCGGGAGATCCAGGTCCGGATCCCGGCCGATTCCTGGGAACGCCAGGACCGGGTGGACTTCCGGCTCTTCCAGGGGGAGGAGGAACTGGCGAGGCCGCCGTCGGCCACGGTCACCGTGGCCTCGCTGCCCCGGCCGCTGTTCGCCTGGGACGTGCAGGTGCTGGACGACCAGGGGAACGGCAACGGCGTGCTGGAGCCCGGGGAGAGCGCCACGCTGCTGGTGGACCTGTTCAACGCCGGGGAGGGGGCGGCCCGGAAGGTCCTGGTGACGGCCCGGAACAAGGAGGGACAGCAGGGGCTCCAGGTCCGCAACGGGAGGGCGACCCTCGCCCAGGGGCTCAAGCCCAAGGAGTACCAGCAGGTGCGGCTCCAGGTGGAATGGCCCGCGGGACAGCGGGAGATCCAGCCGCTGCTGGAACTGGGGATCCTGGACCTGACGCTCCGGGAGGCGGTTTCCGAGGACGTCACGTTCCCCGTGTCCACCACCCGGGTCCCGGCCTTCGAGGAACGGCGAGGGGCCCTGAAGATCGGTCCCGCGGGGGCCACGCTGCGCCGGGCGGCCCTGGAGAACGCGGCCCCGATGTTCCACCTGCCGTCGGACTTCCGCATCCGGGCCCTGGGTAGGCAGGGGGACTGGTGGCGCGTCGAGGTGGAGGAGGGACGGGTCGGCTTCGTGAAGGACTCGGAGGTGTCCTGGGACGGCCAGGACGGTGCGCGGTTCAGCGCCCTTCCGCTGGTGCCCGAAATGGGACACGTCCCGCCGATGATGGACGTGCGGATGGAACCCGGCGCCGCGGGGGACGGAAAATGCGGATCGGTCCGGATCCGGGGGATGGTCCGGTTCCCCGGGCGGGAGGGGGAGGCCCGGCGGAAGATCCTGGTGTTCCGTGGCAACGCGAAGGTCCACTTCTGGACCCGCCAGGGGCCGACCACCGAGGCCGCGGTTCCCCTGGACGCGCTGGTGCCCCTGGTCCAGGGACGGAACGACCTGATGGTGGTGGCGGTGGAGGGCAAGGACCGGACGACGGTCCGGCGCTTTTCCCGGTGGCAGCCGGAGTCTCCTTCCTGCGCCGCCGTCGGGTCCCGGGCAGCGGGGGAGCCATGAGGTGTCCGGGTCTTCCAGTGGCTGTCGCGATGTGCTTCCTGGTCCTGACGGGGGTCTCCCGGGAGGGCACGGCACGGCCCGAGGAGGGCGTCCAGGCCTCCGGGGCGGGTCCCCTGATCCGCCAGGGAGCCCGGCATGCCAGGGCCCGGGACTGGCGCAGGGCCCTGGAGTCCTTCGAGGCGGCCGTCCGGGCGGACCCGGTGCACCTGGACGCGGCCTTCAATGCCGGCAGCGTGGCCCGGAAACTGAACCGGTGCCGGGAGACCCTGCTGTATTTCCGGGCCTTCCTGTTCCTGTCGCCGGGCACCGACGACGACGGGGCGGCCCGGCGGGCCATCGAGGCCTGCGAGGCCCGGAAGGGGGAGACCGGGATCCTGACCATCCGGGGGGAACCCCGGGGGGCGGAGGTGTCCCTGAACGGGGTGCTCCAGGCCCGGACCCCGGTCAACCGACTGAAGGTCCCGGTGGGCACCTGGCAGGTCCGGGTCTCCTGTCGGTGTCCGGATTTCGACGACGTGGTCCAGGAGGTGCGCATCGAGGCGGACCGGGAGACGGAGGTGGGGATCGACCTGCCCAGAAAGAAGGGATACGGCCACCTGGAGATCCGGACCAGTCCCCCGGCGGGGGTCGAGGTGCTGCTGGACGGGGAGCGGGTGGGCGAGACGCCGGTGGAGCGGATCCGCCTGGAGACCGGGAAGCATTTCCTGGAACTCCGCAAGGCGGGATTCGAGCGGTGGATCCGGAACGTCCTGATCGAGCGGGACCGGGTGACCGCGGTGGAAGCCGAGATGGAAATCGCGCCGTGACCGGGGGAATCCGGGCACGGGGAACGGATGGATGATGGAACCGAACGGATGCAACCGGAACGTGGACGAGGTGCCCCGGGGGCTGCTCCCGGGGTCCCAGGAGAGGCTGCTGGAGACGGGGGTCGCTTCCCCTCCCGAATCGGGAAGGCGCTTCCCGGTCGGTTCGGAGGAGTGGCGGTTCCAGCGGGGCGACCTGCTGGTGGTCCAGGCCGATCGCGGGGAACTGCTGATGCGGGCCCGGGAGCCCTCGCGGCGGGCGCTGGTTCCCCCGGGAGGCCATTTCCGGGTCGTGCGGAGGCTCGGCCCCCGGGAAGGGCAGGCCCTGCTGGACCGGACGCTGTCCCGGGAGCAGGAGGCCCGGGGCGTCTTCGTGCAGGCGATCCGCAGGCGGGGCCTCGACATGCACCTCTCGGAGGTGGAGGTGTACCTGGACAACCGGGTGGCCTTCCTGTTCACGGCCCCGGAACGGGTGGATTTCCGGGAACTGGTCCGGGAACTGGCCCAGACCCTGAGGACCCGCATCGAGTTGCGGCAGGTGGGGGTGCGGGACGAGACCCGGTGCACCGGGGGACTCGGACCCTGCGGTCTGCCGGTCTGCTGTGCCTCCTTCCTGCGGGATTTCACCACCGTCAGCATCCGGATGGCGAAGGTCCAGGGGCTGGTCCCCAATCCCCAGAAGGTCTCGGGGCTCTGCGGGCGCCTGATGTGCTGCCTGGCCTACGAGCAGCCATGGTACGCCGAGGCGATGAAGGGGTTCCCGAAGATGAACTCGATGGTGACCACCCCGAAGGGCGAGGGGAAGGTCAAGGAACTGCTGATCTTGAAGGGGGCGGTCCGGGTCTCCCTGGGCCCGGGAATGCTCGAGGAGTTTTCCCTGGGCCAGATCTCCTGGAAACGGGGGGGCGGTTCCGAGGCCGAGGCCGCCGGGAAGCCCTCGGAAGAGGGTGCCGACGAGGCCGAAGGCAGCGACGAAGAGACCTGAAGCGCCCGCCTTCCCGCCCGAACAGACCCCGAGGAGGAAGGGGATGACCCCCGCCGGATGGTTCGATTCCCACGCCCACCTGAGCCGGGAATTCTTCCCGGAGGACCTGCCGGAGGTGATCTCGCGGGCCTTCGAGGCGGGCCTGGACGGCATCCTGGACATCGGTTCGTCGGCAAGGCCGGAGGCCTGGCAGGAGGCCATCGAAGTGGCATCGTCCCATCCACGGATCTGGGCCGCCCTGGGGGTGCACCCCCACGAGGCGGACCAGGCGACGGAGCGGACCTTCGAGGACCTGGAACGGGCCCTGGCCCACCCGCGGGTCGTCGCCCTGGGGGAGGTCGGGCTGGATTTCCACTACGACCTGTCCCGGCGGGACACCCAGGTCCGTGTGTTCGATCGGCAGATCGAGATAGCCGCCCGGCTGGGCAAGCCCCTGATCCTGCACGTCCGGGAGGCCCACCGGGAGGCCTGGGAGGTCCTTCGGGGCCGGACCCTGCCCTGGCCCCCGGGGGTGGTGCACTGCTTCACCGAAGGGCCGGAGGTCGCCCGCACCTGGAGGGAGATGGGCTTCCTGATCAGCATCCCGGGGATCGTGACCTTTCCGAAGGCCGGGCCCCTGGTGGAGGCGGTCCGGGGGCTCCGGGCCGAGGACCTCCTGGTGGAGACCGATGCTCCGTACCTGGCGCCGGTTCCCCACCGGGGCCGGCGCAACGAGCCGGCATTCGTTTGCCACACGGGGGAGTTCGTGGCCTCCCTGAAGGGCCTGACCCCCCAGGACCTCGCCCGGGTGACCCGGGTCTCGGCCCGGAGGCTGTTCGGGCTGCCCGCCGACGGGGACCTCGAACCCCGGGTGGTCTATCCCATCCGGTCCTCCCTCTATGTGAACCTCACCAACCGGTGCACGCTGCACTGCACCTTCTGCAGCAAGTTCCGGGACTGGGTCGTCAAGGGCCACAACCTCCGGCTCCGGGGCGAGCCGTCGCCGGAGGTCCTGTGGAACGCCCTGGAGGAGGCCGGCTTCCGGGGGTACCGGGAGGTGGTCTTCTGCGGGTACGGGGAGCCGCTGCTCCGGTGGGAGGTGGTCCGGGACCTGGGGCGCCGGGTCCGGGCCGCCGGCATTCCGGTCCGGGTGAACACCGACGGGCTGGCTTCCCGGGTCTTCGGGCTGGACGTGCCCGAGGCCCTGGAGGGGGCCGTGGACGAGTACAGCGTGAGCCTCAATGCCCCCGACCCGGCGACCTACGCCACGATCTGCCGGTCATCGCTGGGCGAGGAGGCCCACCGGGCGGTCTGCGACTTCATCCGGTCCGCCCGGCGCCACGCGTCGCGGGTGACGGCCACCGTCGTGGCCCTCCCGGGGATCGACATCGAGGCCGCAAGGCGCTTGGCGGAGGAGGACCTGGGCGTGGGCTTCCGGGTCCGTCCGCTGGACGATCCGGGGTGAATTGCCGGGGCAGGGGATCCGCCCCGTGGGAGGGCCCGGGCTTGGACCCGGGCCTGGATCGGAGTCCAGCGGTCCAGTCCAGTCCGGGGTCTGTGAATCCACGGAAATCCGTGTTTTCGGGCTGTTGGGAACCGTCGTCTTCGGCATCGACCTTGCAGGAATCGGCCGGGTTCCTGGCGGGGAGGAAACCATGCGGGGCATCATGGCGGTTCTGGCGGGGCTGTGGATCCTCGGGACGGCCTTCGGGACGGCCCTGCCCGGGGCATCGGCCCGGGAGGCCGAGGGAGGCGGACTCCCGAACGGGATGGCCGCCGGGACCAGCGAGGCCCGGGAGGCAGCCGGGGTCCGGGACGACCGGGTCGCGGTGAACCGGGCCGACGCCGACCAGTTGATGCGGCTGCCGGGCATCGGCCCGAAGAAGGCCCGAGCCCTGATCGAGGCCCGGGACCGCCGGCCCTTCCGGCGTCCGTCGGACCTGAGGCGCGTCAAGGGGTTCGGTCCGAAGACGATCCTGCGGCTGGCGCCCCTCCTGTCCTTCGAGTAGGTCGAACCGCTCGGTCGTCCCGGGCATCGGCCCCTTGGTCCGGAGGCGGCCGGACCGCTATACTGTGCCCCGGAATTGCCGCCGGGACCGGGGGACTCATGGGAAAGCGGCTGTGGCTCGTCGTCTGGATGGCGGGTTGCCTCGGGGCGTGCGGCGAAGGCCCGGGTCCCTCGCTGGGGTTCCTGGACCTGGCGGCCGGGGATCCGGGAAGGGCGGACCTTCCGGGGGACGACGGGGTCGCCGACGAACCCCGGGACCCCGGTCCCGAGGACGGGGTCGGGCCGGACCGGCCGGAGGATTCCTTCCCCCCCCGGGACCGGATCGAGGAGGCGGACGAGGGGGACCTTCCCGGGGCGGATCTCCCCGGCGAACTGCCCTGTCCCTGGGATTGCGACGACGGCCTGCCCTGCACCCGGGACTGGTGCGACGGCGGCACCGGCCAGTGCCGGCACGAGGCCATCCCCGGCTGCGTGCCCTGCCGGGACGGGCGGGACTGCTTCGACCGGGACGGATGCACCCGGGACTTCTGCGACGGTGGCAGGTGCCGGTGGGATCCCATTCCCATCGACGGATGCGTCTCCTGCCTGACCACGGGCCTCTGTGACGACGGCAACAACTGCACCCGGGACCGGTGCGTCGGGGAGGGATACTGCGTCTTCGAGTGCGACTGCCTCTCCACCTGCCTCGTGGACGAGGACTGCAATTCCGCCGACCTCTGCACCCCGGCACGGTGCATGACGCTGCGGGGAGTCCCGGGGGCCTGCAGCGAGACCGTCTGCGTCACGGCGCCTCCGCCCTCCTGCGACGACGGGAACGCCTGCACCCAGGACCTCTGCGACCCCTCCACGGGGCAGTGCGTGCACCGGACCCTGGAGGGGTGCGTTTCCTGCCACCCGGGGGACCCCTGCGACGACGGGGAACCCTGCACCGAGGATCGCTGCGATCCGGACCTGGGGATCTGCGTGCACCCCCGGTCCTCCTGCGACGACGGGAAGGCCTGCACCCGGGACTGGTGCGAAACGGGAACCGGCTGCCGGCACGTTCCCCTTCCGGGCTACTGCGAGGGGGACCAGGAGTGCCGCGACGAGGACCCCTGCACGGTCGATCGGTGCGACCAGGAACAGGGCTGCTGCCGCTTCGATCTGCGCCCCGGCTGCCGGACCTGCCGGCAGGACGCCGATTGCGACGACCGGGACCCCTGCACCGAGGACCTCTGCGACCTGTCCGCCGGGACGTGCCGGGCCGTCTGGACATCGGCTCCCTGCGAGGACGGGGAGGTCTGCACGGTGGGGGATCGCTGCCGCCTGGGGATCTGCGAACCGGGGGCCTGGGCGGACTGCGACGACCGGAACCCCTGCACCGAAGATGCCTGCCTGGCCGGCGTCGGCTGCACCCACGTGGCCAACGACGCGCCGTGCGACGACGGGGATCCCTGCACCGAGGGGGACCGGTGCATCCAGAGCGCCTGCCGTCCCGGTGTTCCGGCCGTCTGCGACGACCGCAATCCCTGCACCTTCGACGCCTGCGAGCGGCCCTGGGGATGCGTGTTCTCCCCCATGGAGGGTCCCTGCAGCGACGGGAATGCCTGCACGGAAGGGGACCGGTGCGTCCAGGGCGCCTGCCTTCCGGGGCCTCCGGTGGTCTGCGACGACCGCAATCCCTGCACCGACGACCAGTGCGACCCGGCCCGGGGCTGCCGGTTCGTGGCCAATACCCTGCCGTGCGACGACGGGGATCCCTGCACCGAGGGGGACCGGTGCGTCCAGGGCACCTGCCGTCCCGGCCTTCCCCGGTCCTGCGACGACCAGGTCCTGTGCACGCTGGACGGCTGCGACCCCCAGGCCGGCTGCTTCCACCGCCTGAACCTCCGGGACTGCAACTGCCTCGGGAAGGACGCGAACTGCCTGCTCCCCGGGGAACGCACCTGCTGCCGGCTGGTCGATCTCGGGGGGAGCGGCGGGTCCTGGCGGTGCCGGACCGGCAGCGACTGCCCCTGACGGGAGTCCGTCGAGGTCCGCAGGCATCTCCAGCACGGACGTGGCCGGAAGTGGCGGCCCCCCTCGGGATCCCCGGCACCGGGGAAATTCCCTTGCCGCGGCATTTCACGATAGACTCGATCCATATTCCTTCCCGGAGGATCGACGATGGACCGACCGGATGCCTGGTACCAGCATCCCCGGAACCTGGTGGACCTCTGGGAGGACTCGGTGGCCGCCCATGGCGACCGCCCGGTCTTCGGCACGAGGGGAGCCGACGGCCGCTTCCAATGGATGACCTACCGCGAGGTGGGCCGCCGGGTGGACGACGTCCGGGCCGGCCTGGCCCGGTGCGGCATCGGGGCCGGGGACGCGGTGGGGCTCATCGCGAACAACCGCCCGGAGTGGGCCATCGCGGCATTCGCGACCTTCGGCCTGGGGGCGAGGTTCGTCCCGATGTACGAGGCCGAACTGCCGAAGATCTGGCGCTACATCCTCCGGGACGCGGGGGTCCGGGTGCTCTTCGTGGCGAACCCCCGGATCCGGGAGACGCTGGGGGACGTGTCGGACCTGCCGGACCTGCGCCGCATCGTGGTGATCGACGGGGACGGGGAGGACTCCCTCCGGGCCCTCGAGGAACAGGGACGCCGGCAGTCCGTGGCGTCCATCCGCCCCGGGATCCACGACGTGGCGAGCCTCATCTACACCTCGGGCACGACGGGCGACCCCAAGGGCGTGCTGCTGACCCACGGGAACTTCACCACGAACGTCCGGGCGGGACACTCGCTCTTCCCGGACATGAAGGCCGGGGAGGTGGGCCTGTCGATCCTGCCCTGGGCCCACGTCTACGGCCAGACCGCCGAGCTCTACCTCTTCACCTCCTTCGGCGGATGCCTGGGCATCGCCGGCGGTCCCCTGACGGTGGCCCAGGACATGGCCGAGGTGCGGCCCACCTACCTGATCGCGGTCCCCCGGGTCTTCAACCGAATCTACGACGCCGTCTGGCAGAAGGTGCGGGAGGAGGGGGGCCTCAAGAAGCGGCTTTTCGAGGCGGCCGTCGAGGCCGCCCGCCTGCACCTGGACACCGGCCGGGGGGGACTCAAGTACCGGCTGCTCGATCGCATCGTGCTCCAGAAGGTCCGGGATCGCTTCGGAGGACGCCTGAAGGGGTCCCTTTCGGGCAGCGCGAAGATGAACCCGGAAATCGCCCGGTTCTTCTTCAGCCTGGGGATGCCGGTCTACGACTGCTACGGCCTGACCGAGACGTCCCCCGCCGTCACGATGAACTGCCCCGCGGCCCACCGCCTGGGCACCGTGGGACGACCGGTGCAGCACGTCCGGGTGGAGATCGACACGAGCCTGGTGGACGACGGGAGCGGCGAGGGCGAGATCGTCGTGTACGGCCCGAACGTGATGGCGGGCTACCACAACAAGCCCGAGGCCACCGCGGCGGTGATGACCCCCGACGGCGGCCTGCGGACCGGGGACCGGGGACGCCTGGACGAGGACGGATATCTCTGGATCACCGGCCGTTTCAAGGAGCAGTACAAACTGGAGAACGGCAAGTACGTCTTCCCGGCGGCCATCGAGGAGGAGATCAAGCGGATTCCCTACGTCCTCAACGCGATGGTCTTCGGGGAAGGCCGGGCCTTCAACGAGTGCATCCTGGTTCCCGACGTGGAACGGCTGCGGCACCACGGCCGGGAACTGGGCCTGTCCGCCGATCCGCCGGAACTGCTGTTCCGCCGGGAGGACGAGGTGGGGAGGGCGCTGCGGATGCTGGTGGCCCGGGACGTCCAGAACCACCTGAAGGGCAAGTTCGGGTCCTACGAGATTCCCCGGCGCTTCCATTTCGTGGAGGAGGACTTCACGGTGGCCAACGGGCTGCTGACGCAGACCCTGAAACTGAAGCGCCGGGCCGTGATGGAGCGCTTCGCGGACGTCCTGTCGAAGGCGTCCGACGAACCCCTGGACCAGGCCTGACGTCCCGGGAGATCAGGGCCAGGGCCCGTAGCCGAGCCGCACCAGGCGACGGTTGCCCGAGTCCACCACCCAGACCTCCCCGGGACCTCCGGGTGCCAGGCCCATCGGGAAGCGGAACTCCTCGGGCTCGGACCCGAAGGCGCCGAACGTCCAGAGGACCCGGCCTTCCTGGGTCATGTGGACCACGCGATGGTTCTGGGAGTCGGCGACCCACACCGTTCCCCCGGGGGAGACCTGCGCGTGGTAGGGCAGGGAGAGGGCCGGCCCCTGGAGGGGGCGAAGGACCTGGAGGAACGCCCCGTCGGGCCCCAGCACCTGCAGCCGGTTGTTCTGGGAGTCGCAGACGATCAGCCGCTCCCCAGGGAGCAGGGCGACGCAGGAGGGGCTCCGGAACCGGCCGTTGGCGGTGCCGTAGGACCCCGTGGCGAACCGGGGCACCCCCCAGCGGCCGAGGGCCTGCACCCGGTGATTCCCCGTGTCGGCCACGAAGATCCGCTCCCCGTCCTCGCTGAGGGCGACGTCCCGGGGGTCCAGGAACTCCCCGGGACCGGATCCCTGGCGGCCCAGGACCAGCACCGGGATCCCCGAGGGCGTCAGGGCCTGGACACGGTGGTTCTGGGAATCGGCGACCCACAGCAGATCCCCGGACCAGGCAAGGCCCCTCGGGGACAGGAAGCGGCCCGGATCCTGTCCGGGTCCGCCGAGGGTCCGGACCTCGCGGCCCTCGGGGTCCAGCACCCGCACCCGGTGGCCGTCCCTGTCGCTGACGAAGATCCGGTTCCCGTCGGGGGACAGGGCCACGTCCGACGGGGTTGCGAGGGCCGGCGTGATCCCCTGGCCGTCGAGGATTCCGATCGTCCGGAGAACCTGACGGAAACTGCACGAGGCCTCCCGGCACTCCCCGATCCGTCCCAGGGAGGCGCAGTCGTTCGCCACGGCGCAGGGGGCGGCCTTGCAGGGGCTCTGGACCGAGAGGTCGTCCACGAAGACCGCCCGGCCCGTTCCGGGGGACATGTCCAGGGAGTCGAAGGAAAAGCGAAGCACCACGGTGCTGCCTCCCAGCACCGAGATGTCCGCCTCGATCCACTGCCACAGCCGCATCGGGAAGCCCGCGGGGCGTTCCCAGATCCGGAGGGCCCGTCCGTCCCGGACGGCCTCCAGTCGAAGGAGGTCCCTGGCCGGGGCGTCGTCCAGATCCAGCCAGGTCCGCCAGCGGATCCGGGTCTGCACGCCCGGCGGGATGGCCACCGGCGCCGACAGGACCGAGCCCGACACCCGGGACCCGTCGTCGAACGGGGACCCATCCTCCCGGCCGAACCCCAGGGCTCCGCCGTCCCCCGGTGCCTGCATCCAGCGCCAGCGGACGGGACCCTGGTCGTCCGGGGAAGGAGTCCAGTCCTCGAGCCCCGCCTCGAATCCCCACCTCCGGTCGGGGTTGCGGCAGCACGCGGGGGATCCCAGAGGCCGCTCCACGCAGCGGCGGTCCTGGCACAGGGACTCGACGCAGGGGTCCGGGATCGGGCAGTCCCGGGTATCCACGCAGCAGGGGAACCCGGTCTGCGGGTCATGGTGGCAGCGTCCCTCCTCGCAGAGGTCCTCGGTGCAGGGGTCCCCGTCGTCGCAGTCGGTGGACGCTGTGCAGGCGCAGCCGGGAATCCCCACGTGCCGGCAGGCGCCGCTGCCGGGGTCGCAGGAATCCACGGTGCAGGGATCCCGGTCGTCGCAGTCCCGGATCACCGGTTCGCAGCCTCCCTCCCGGCACTCTCCCCCGACGGTGCAGGGAGTCTGGGCTCCCGGGGGGCACGGCCCCTGCCGGGGCAGGTGCATGCAGCCCAGCAGGGAGGTGCAGAGGTCGTCGGTGCAGGGGTTCCCGTCCCCGCAGAAGAGGGCCCCCTGGGAGGCGCAGGCGCCGCCGCGGCAGCGATCCCCGGTGGTGCAGGGGTCCCCGTCGTCGCAGGGCAGGTCGTCCATCGGCTCGGACAGGCACTCCCCGGCGGCCGGGTCGCAGCGGTCCACCGTGCAGGGATTGCCGTCGTCGCAGGATACGACGCTCCGGGGCAGGCAACTGCCGGCGGCGCACCCGTCCCCGAGGGTGCAGGCATTGCGGTCGTCGCATTCCTCCAGGACCAGGTAGCCGCCTCCGTTCCGGTCGCAGAGGATCCGCCGGGAATCCAGGCAGGACAGCGACCCGGGCCAGCAGATCCAGGGCTTGCAGCGTTCTCCGGAGCAGAAGAACCCCTCGGGGCAGTCGTCGTCCTCTGCGCAAGGGCAGGGGTCTTCCCCGGGAATGCATGGGCCGGAGTCCGTCTCCGGTCCCTCGCCGTCGGCAAGGTCGGCCTCCCCGGAGGCATCGCGACCGCCGGGGTCCCGGGCCTCCCCGTCCGGGGGCCCCGAGGGGTCCTCTCCCGGGTCGGCGTCCCCCGGATCGGAGGCGTCTTGGAGAATCCCCGGGTCCGGCGTGTCCCCGGGGAGGGTCGCCAGGTCGTGATCCTGCGGTCCGGTGTCCCGGGGGCCCTCGGCGTCGGGCCGTTCCGGCAGGTCGCCGGGAGGCAGGTCCCGGCCGCCAAGGTCCTGCCCGGGGGATGCGGAACATCCCAGCCAGACCAGCGAGGCCGCGAAGGCGATGGCGATGGGGCCCGCCCCGGAAGGCATCTCGGGGATTCGGGCATGTCGGGGGCTCTGGTTCCTCATCCCGATCCTCGCCGCTCCCGGAGAGTGTAGCGGAAGTTGATCCGACGGGCCCGGGGCGGAGCCGGAGGGACCGATTGACTTCCCCGGGACGAACGGGACAGAATGCGGCCGTTCGCGGGAGCACGAGAAATCCGGTCCGTCCATCGATGACGCGGAGGTTATCGCGATGAAACGAACGTGGGTGGCCATCCTGGGGGTCCTCTGTGGGGTCGCGGTCGCCGAGGCGAAACCCCGGTCCCCCGAACCTCCGGCCCCGCCGCCGCCTCCGCCGGCTCCCGAGCCGGCCCCGGCGCCCCGGGTCCGAGGTCCGGCCCCGGCGGAATTCCAGGGGGTCGAGGTGCTGATTCCTCCCGGGGACGCCCGGCTGAAGAACCGCAAGCCGAACCCCCTGAAACGGCCGGCCTACCTGTTCGTGGAGACCTCGCCCGAAACGGCGGAGATCCGGATCGAGGGGTCCCTGGAGGGCCGGGGCCGGGTGTTCCTGCGCTGGAGGGAGGACCGGGTGGTGAACCTCCAGGTGTCGGCGCCCGGCATGGAGACGGTTTCCGGGGCGGTGGAACTCCGGGAGGAGGAGGTCCTGAAACTCCTGATTCCCTTGAAGCCGGCGACCCAGGGAGGCACGGGCGCCCTGACGATCCTCACGGAGCCCACCGGGGCCGAGATCTCCGTGGACGGCGAGTTCGTCGGACGCACGCCGCTGACCGTCCGGAGGGTTCCCGAGGGGCGCCACGAGGTGGTGCTGGTCAGCGGATCCTGGATGTACCGCCAGGACGTGGACGTCGCGGCCCGGCAGGTGATCCTCGTCTCGGTTCCGGTGGGAGCCTCGTCCCCGCCTGCCGCGCCGGTGCGGGAGGCTTCCGCGCCGGTTCGCCAGCCGCCCCTCCCGCCTCCTGCCCCGGTGGTCGCCCCGCGGCCGGAACCCGCACCGGCGCCCCAGCCGGCTGCGCGGCCCGAGCCCGCCCCCGCACCCCAGCCGGCTGCACGGCCCGAGCCCGCCCCCGCAC
>JAGOKF010000148.1 GCA_017994695.1 Myxococcota bacterium
ACCTGTTCCTGTCGGTTCTGCTGACCTTTGGGACCGTGCACTTCTTCTCGGCCATCCGGGGGGAGGTCTGGTTCAGCGCCCTGATCATGGGGGTCTCCCTGCACCTGGCCTACATCCTGCTGGCCCTCGAGGCCCGGCATCCCTTCTGGGCCGGCGTGATGCTGGCCCTGGGCATGGCGACCCGGACTCCCATCGCCTTCGCCGCACCCTTCTTCGCCCTGGAGGTGCTCCGGGACGGCGACCGGCTGCGCTGGCCGGGCTTCGGGGCCGTGCTGCGGAAGGGGATTCCGTTCGCGGTCCCGGTCCTGGCGGTGGGCATCGCCCTGATGGCCTACAACCACGCCCGCTTCGAGTCGGTCGGCGAGTTCGGCCACACCTTCCTGGCCAACGGGACCCGGCCGTCGATCCGGGATCACGGGCTCTTTTCCTGGTGGTTCCTGAAGGGCAACCTGTCGGCCTTCCTGACCAACCCGCCGGTGCTGGACGGCACGGCCCCCTTCCTGCACATCACCCGCCACGGCCTCGGCCTTCCGTGGACCACGCCCGCGCTGCTGCTGGTCCTGTGGCCCAGGAGGTGGGGCGCCCTGGCGCGGAACCTCGCCGTCACCGCCCTGATCGTCGCGATCCCGGACCTCTTCTACCAGAACACCGGCTGGGCCCAGTTCGGCTACCGCTTCGCCCTGGACTTCATCCCCTACCTGGTGGTCCTGCTGGCCATTGGCGGCCGTCCCCTGGACCGGCGCTTCCAGGTGCTCTTCGGCCTGTCCCTCCTGGTGAACGCCTTCGGGGCGATCGTCTTCGACCGGGCGGGGATGTTCTTCTACGAGTGAGTTTCGGCGCGTCGCGCGGCTTTCATCCCTGGGCGTTCCCCAGCACCCAGGAAGCGATCATCAGCAGGGCGACCAGCCCCGTCAGCCCGGCGAAGACCCGATCCCGGGACTTCCAGAAGAAGGCCATCGAGGAAACGACCCGAAGCCACGGGGTCAGCACCAGCACCCACAGGCCCAGCATCGCCAGCGACGTGCCCCGGCCCCGGGCCAGTCCCGGGATCCACGCGAGGCCGGCGACCCCGTCCTCCACCGCGGGGAAGGGCAGGGACCCCGAATCCGGATGCTGGGCGAACCAGGCGACGATCCCGGCAGCCGCCAGCACGAAACTGGACCAGACCCCGACCCGGAGCACCCGGCTGATCCGATCCTCGATGGACTGGCCGCCGTCTGGTGTCCGGACGGTCATGCGAAGGCCCTCCAGATCATCTGCCCGGACACCCACAGCAGCACGGCCACGAAGACCCGCCGGAGCCACAGGGAGGGCACGTGGGGAAGCAGGCGGGCCCCGATCATGGCCCCCAGGAGCACCCCGGTGGCCACCGGCGCCGCGATCATCGGCCGGACGTCGCCCCGGGCGAGCCAGACCCCGGCCCCGGCGGCGGCGGTGACCCCGATCATCAGGTTGCTGGTGGCCGACGAGACCTTGATGGGGAGCCGCATTCCGAGGTCCAGCGCCGGGACCTTCAGGATCCCGGCTCCGACTCCCAGCAGCCCGCTCAGGATGCCCGCCAGCACCATCAGCACCAGGCCCAGGGGGCTCCGGGTGACCCGGTAGGGGGTTTCCCGGCCCGTGGCCGGGTCCCGCACCGACCCGTGGAGGCCCAGGCGGTCCGCCAGGGGGTCCGGCGGGACCGGGGCGTCCCGGGGGGCGCGGTTCCGCAGCATCAGCACGGCCGTCGCGGCCAGCAGGCCGCCGAAGAGCCCCTGGAGCGTCGCCGCCGGGAGCCATCCCGCCAAGGAGGCCCCGATCATGGACCCTGCCACGGTGCCGATCTCCAGGAAGAATGCCACCCGGAGATTCGCGAGCCCGTCCCGGACGTAGGCCGCCGCGGCGCCGCTCGAGGTCGCGATGATCGACACCAGGGAGGCGGCGATGGCATGGCGGATGTCGATCCCGAGGACCAGCGTCAGCACGGGCACGACGATGATGCCGCCTCCCAGGCCCAGCAGGGCCCCCAGGCATCCCGCGGCGATCGAGAAGAGAAAGGACACGACGCTGGCTTCGAGGGCCGGCATGGGCGCATGTTCCCCCGGGACGGGTTCGTTGGCAAGGGGTTGCGGCAGGCGGGGGTCACAGGAACGGGGAGAAGAGCTTGACGAAGTGGTTGCGCAACAGGACCCCCGTCGATACCTGCCGGAGCGACCGCCTGGAGACCCGGGTGGCCCGTTCCCGCCATCCCGAGAGGTAGCCCAGGCAGTCCCGGGCCAGTTCCCGGGAATACACCTCCACGTTGAACTCGAAGTTCAGCCGGAAGGACCGGGCGTCCAGGTTCGCCGATCCCAGGAGGACCCAGGATTCGTCCACGATGGTCAGTTTCCCGTGGAGGAATTCCCGGGGCACCTGGAAGACCTCCACGCCGGCCTCCACGAGTTCCGGAAGGTACGACTGGGCGGCCCAGGACAGGAACAGGTGGTCCGCCCGGCGGGGAAGCAGCAAACGGACCCGGACACCGGCCCGGGAAGCCGTTCGGAGAGCCTCCAGGATCGCCTCGTCGGGGATCAGGTAGGGCGACAGGATGTCCAGGGAGGTGCGGGCCGTCCGGATGGCCCCGAGCAGCAGGGAGTGGAGCCTTCCCAGGGTCCGATCGGGCCCCGAGGCGATGCCCCGGGCGATCATCGATCCCTCGGGGCCCAGCCTGGGGAACCATCGGGTTCCCTTCAGGACCTCCCCGGTCGCCATCTCCCAGTCCTCGGCGAAGACCTGGGCCAGGTGCGCGACGACCGGTCCCTTCACCCGGAAGTGGACGTCCCGGGATCGGGGGGAGGACCCGTCGGGCGGGGTGACGTGGCGGGCGCTGATGTTGATGCCGCCGGTGAAGCCCAGCCGGCCGTCGATGACCAGGATCTTGCGGTGGTTGCGGAGGTTCAGGCCCGGGTGCTTCAGGTAGCGGCCCCGGGGCCAGAAGGACGCGACCCGGCCTCCGGTGGCCTCCAGGGTCTGCTTCAGGCGGGGGCCCAGTCCCCAGGCTCCGATCCCGTCCACCAGCAGGCGGACCTGGACCCCCCGGCTGGCAGCGTCCCGGAGGGCCTGGACGAAGCGGTCGGACACCGGGTCGTCGTCGAAGATGTAGGACATGAAGCCCAGGCTGTGGGTCGCCTGGTCGATGGCCCGGAGCATCTCGGGATAGGCCTGGTCCCCGTCCACCAGTAGTTCGAAGCGGTTGCCGGCGGTCAGGGGGTGGCGGGCCACCTGGTCCCCGACCCGCACCAGGGGCAGCAGGGCCTCGGGAACCGGCAGGTCCCCGGACGACGTGGCGCTCTGAACGGGCCGGAGGCGTCTCCGGGCCTTCCGGGCCACCCGGTTGATGCCGAAACTCCAGTAGAGCAGGGGGCCCGCCACCGGGAGGGACCAGCAGATCACGATCCAGAGGGCCGCCGAGTAGTGGCGGCGCTTGTAGAGCAGGGCGTGGAGAGAGCATCCGAGGCTGGCCAGGAAGGCCGAAAGGATCAGCAGGGCGGTCCAGGTCGCCGGCTCCTCCAGCGCGTCCCGGATCGCCTGCCACCAGAAGCCCATCGGTCCTCGCCTGCCAGGAACGCCGACTATCTTACCCGAGTTGGCGGGGGAACCGCCGGGCAGCCGGTGTCCGGCTCGGTGGAATGGGTTAGACTCTCCCTCCGATCATTCCGCCGGAGGTGCGGACCGTGGCGCGGGGAAGGCTGGCAGGGATCCTGGTGATGGGGTGGAGTGCCGTCGCGGCGGCCCAGCCGTTCCAGCCGCCGTCCTCCGTCTTTTCGGGTCCCGGGGCCTTCCCCTACGGGTCGGCCCTCCAGGGCCTGCGGGTGGTCGTGTCCCCGGGCCACGGCTGGGAGGGCGCCGACGGGGGATTCCAGCGGTCGCGGTGGAAGTGGTCCCTCTGCGGCAGTTGCGAAGGCATCGTCGAGGACCTGTTCAACCTGGAGATCTGCTCCGATCACCTGATCCCCCTGCTGCGCCAGGCCGGGGCCGAGGTGCTGGCCACCCGGGAGTTCGACCGGAACGACTCCGAGGTGCTGGTGGACGACGGGGATCCGGGCTACCGGGAGGTCGGGCCCTGGAGGGCGGGAACCACCGCGGGTCTTGGCTGGAACGGGGGATACCGGACGCTGCTCGCATCCCAGGGGGGCAGCGCGGCCTTCTCGCTGCTGGTGCCCCGGGAGGGGGACTACTGGGTGCAGGCCCGGTGGGCCGCCGGGACCAACCGGTGCGGCGCGGTGACCTACCGCCTGTTCTACGGGGACCTGTCCCGGGATTTCGTGGTGGACCAGCGCCGGAACGGATCGACCTGGGTCC
>JAGOKF010000070.1 GCA_017994695.1 Myxococcota bacterium
CCACTGGGGCTGCTGCTGGGCTCCGCGGGGTTCCAGTTCCTGCTGCTGGTCGCCCTGTCGATCCTGGCCCTGGCATCCCTGGGACGGGCCGGCGGAACCCCCGGGAAGCAGGTCCCTTCCAGGAACCTCCCGCCCCCTTCGCCGGCGGATCCGCCATGAGAAGACTGCTGGCCGTGGCAGCCACCTTGCTGGGCCTCGTGGCGATCGCCTGGGGCCTCGGGTCCCTGCAGCACGCGATCCCCCTCCCCGCCACCGGGGGGCCCTGGCCCGTGGTCGCCACCACCACCATCGCGGCGGACCTGGCCCGCCAGGTCGGCGGAGACCGGGTCCTCGTGGAGGCGCTGATGGGTCCGGGGGTGGACCCCCACCAGTACCGGGCCCGGGAGGGGGACCTGGGCCGCATCCTCGGGGCACGACTGGTGGTCTATCACGGCCTCCACCTCGAAGGGAGAATGACCCACGTCCTCGAGTCGCTGTCCCGCCTGGGAGTCCCGGCGATCGCCCTGGGCGAGGCCCTTCCGAAGGACCAGATCCTGCGCCACGGGGAGGCCCCCGATCCCCACGTCTGGATGGATGTCGGGCTCTTTGCCCAGGCGGTGCCGGCGCTGGTGGAGGCCTTCTCCCGCATCGACCCCGCAGGGGCCGAGGAATACCGCCAACGGGGGCAGGACGCGGCCCGTCGTCTGGGGGAACTGGACGACTGGGTCCGCAACCAGGTCCGTTCCATTCCGCCCGGGCAGCGGCTGCTGGTGACCGCCCACGACGCCTTCGCCTACTTCGGCCGGGCCTACGGCATGGACGTGCGGGGGGTCCAGGGGCTGAGCACCGTCACCGAGGCCGGGGCCCGGGACATCGGGCTGCTCGCCGAGGAGGTGGCAAGGCGCCGCGTCGCCAGCCTATTTGTCGAGACGTCCCTCTCGCCGCGCCTGGTGGAAGCGGTGGTGCGATCGGCGGCCGCGATGGGCCACGAGGTGTCCCTGGGCGGATCCCTGTTCTCCGACTCCCTCGGAACGCCGGGCACTCCCGAGGGGACCTACGAGGGGATGATCCGGGCGAACGTCCGGACCCTGGTGGAGGGGCTGGGTCCCGGCGCGACGGACCGTCGAGGTCGTGGTATCGTCGATCCGGAACACAGCGAGGGGCTCTGACCCCGGAGGCACCAGTACCGACGGGCCGTTCCTTTCTGCGGATCCCCTTCGGATCCCGCGCCGAGCCCCTGCGGCCAGCGGACATCGAGGCGCTCCCTCCGAAGGTGTACCTGGTGCCCGACGACCCGGTCCGCCAGGTGGCGGAAATCGAGTCCCTGCTGGAGTGGCTGGCCCCCCTCCGGAGAACCGGCCTGGTGGTGGCCCATCCTCCCCGGATCGACCCGGGGCTCCTGGACCGGCTGGTCCGCAGGGGCCTCCGGGTCCTCCAGTGGCGGCTGGCAACCCCGGATCCCGATCGCTACGGGCGGGCCTTCGGGTCCGCCGGGGCCATGGACGAGGCGATCCGGTGGCTGGACCGGTGCCGGTCGGACCTGGCGGGGATGGACCCCGACGGCCGGGGGCGGCAGTTCCCGCCCCTGCGCCTCGAGGCGTGGTTGCCCGTCGAGCCCCGGGGCCTGGGTCATCCCGGGTCCCTCACCCGGGCGGTCGGGCTGCTGGCGCCCCGGGTGCAGTCCCTGGAGGTGTCCCTCTGGTCGGTCCGGGACCCGGCGGGTCGCCTCCGGCTGCCCCCGTTCCTGGCCGTGTCCCGGGAACTGGCCGATGCGATCGCGGCCTACCGCAGCCTGGACGCGGCATCGGGCCTGGGGAAATTCCACCTGGACGGCGAGAGCGGCATCCCCCTCTGCATGCTGCCCGACGAGGCCTCCCGGGTGTTCCTGCATCCCCGCCCCTCCACCGGCAACGATGCCCGCCCGGGACTGGCCCTCTGCCAGCCCTGCCGGGGCGCCGAGGTCTGCGATGCCGCCTGCGGGGGGCCCTGGCGGCGGGAGGTCCCGCCCGAGTGGGAGCCCCACCTGCAGCCCCTGTCCGACGGCGTGCCCGAATGGCTGCTCCCGGAGCCGGAAAACGAAGGATATCGCGACCGGGACCGCCCGCTGCTCCACCAGCCCCGGAACCGGTTCCTGCCGGCCGCCTCCTGGCGGGATCGCCGCTGGAAGACGGACCTGGGCGTCTCCTCCGGGGCGAGCCGGGTCTCCCTGGGCCTCGAGGATCGACCGCTCCCTCGGCCGTCGGCCCGTCCCTTCGGGGTGATCCTGGTCCGCCTGCCGGTGCTGGAGGATTCGGACCGCCAGGGACTCGACTGACCCACTGCGCGTTCTGCGCCGACTACACGAACGGGCGCATGCGGATGCGGGACCCCGCACTGGTCATCGCGCACCTGGAACGGATGGTGGAGACCTCGGAATGCCGGAACTTCGTCTTCCTGAACACGCTGATCAATGCGAGCCCCCGGTACCTGGATGACCTGACCGACCGCCTGCTGGAGGCCCGGCTGCCCATCCGGTGGGTCGATTCGGCGAAGCCCCGAAACCTGACCCGGGACCAGTTGCAGCGCCTGAGGCTGGCGGGATGCGAGGTGCTGATCTGGGGGATCGACGCCGCGTCCCGGCGCATGAACCGCCGGATGACCAAGGGATTCGACCTGGACGAGGCGACCCGGATCCTCCAGTGGACCCACGAGGCGGGCATCCGGTCCGTGGTGAACCTGATCGCGGGACTCCCGGGGGAGACCGACGAGGACGTGGACGAGGCCCTGGACTGGATGGCGAGGCACCGCCCCTTCGTGGGCCACCTGAACATCATGCCCTACCGCTTCGACTCGAACTCCCGGATCCACCTGAACCCGGGCGAGTTCGGGATCCGCATCACCGCCGACGGACGGGGCTACTCCGAGGAGGGGGGCCGGGGGTAGTCCGAGGTGCAGACCCGGATCCGGCAGGCCCAGGAACGCTACCAGCAGCAGGCCTGCCACTGGGACTACCGCAACGGGGTCAGCGGGGAACCGTACCGGCGATGAGCCGATGCGGGGATCTCGGCGGGCGGACCCCCTGTCTGGAATCTGCCGTCGAAACGACGGGTTGCTCCCCGCCGGAGGGCGGGGGCCCCATTTGACAGGGCCCTCCCGTTTGCCTAGGCTTCGCGGCCATGCGGGACGCCACCACATCCTCCGGGGTTCCATCGCCGAGGGACCCGAGAACTCCGGGCGACGGCGGTGGACGGACCGGGGACCGCCCCGCCCTGTCGATGGTGATTCCCTGCTACAACGAGGCCCTGCGTCTCCCGGGGACGGTCCGGGAGATCGCGTCGTTCTGCGCGGGGTTCGGCAGGCCCTGCGAGGTGGTGCTGGTGGACGACGGATCCCGGGACGACACCCGGTCGGCCATCCTCCAGGCGGCCCGGGATCACGACTTCGTCCGCCCGGTGCTGCTGCCCCGGAACCGGGGCAAGGGAGCGGCGCTGCGGGAGGGAGTCGGGACGACGACCGGGTCGGTGGTGGTCTTCTTCGACGCGGACCTTGCCTATCCCCTGTCCACCGTCGGGGCGGCCCTCCGGGAAATCGAGGCCGGGGCGGACCTCGTCATCGGCGCCCGGGATCTCGGGAGAGCGGCCGACATGGAACGGCAGGACCCGCCTCTGCGACGGGCCAGCCACGCGGTCTTCGCGGCGATGGTCGATCACTACCTGCACCTGGGGATCCCGGATACCCAGTGCGGGTTCAAGGCCTTCCGGGGACCGGTGGCCCGGGCCCTCTTCGCCTGCCTGACGATCGATCGCTTCGCCTTCGACGTGGAGTTGCTGACACTGGCCCGGGCCTGGGGCCTCCGGATCGGGCGCCTCCCGGTGACCCCCCTGCACCGGGAGGGATCGACGGTGCGCCTGGTCCGGGACAGCCTGGAGATGTGGCGTGCCCTGGTCCGGATCCGGCGGCAGGTGCGCCGGGGCCGGTACCCGTCGGCGCCGCCTTCCCTGGACGAGTGACCGGCGGGCGCCGGAAGCGAGGCACCCATGGCCGCACGACCCTTCCTTCGCACCCTGTCCCGGGCCCTCCACTCCCGGACCGCCGGATGGACGCGGTGGGACTTCATGGCCTGGGGACTGCTGGCCGCATCGCTGGCCTTCCGGCTGGTCTTCTTCGACCAGGCCCGCTTCGCGGCCGACGAGGCCCTCCAGTACCACATCGCCCGCGAGGTCGGGGACTTCCGGCTCTTCCCGACCCAGGGGACCCTGACCACGGTGGCCGAGAACGCCCGGATTCCGGGGGGCGCCTACTTCCTGATCATCGGGCTGCCCCAGTTCCTCTTCCACAGTCCCGAGGCCAGCATGGCACTGATCGTGCTGGTCTCCGTGGCGGGCCTCGGGCTGGGCTACCGCCTGTTCCGGCGGGAATACGGTCCGCCGGCGGCCCTGGCCGCGATGCTCCTGGCGGCCTTCAATCCCTTCCACCTCTTCCACTCCGACCGGATCTGGAACCCGAACCTGATGGCCTTCTTCGGGTTCCTGGCCCTGACGCTGCTCGTCCGCGCTGTCCGGGGGGAGGGGCGCCGGCCGCTATTCTGGCTGGCCTTCCTGCTGGTGGCGGTGCCCCAGATTCACCTCTCCTGCGTGCTGCTGGCGGCCCTGGCGGCGGTCCTGCTGGCCGTGGCCCGCCCCCGGGACCTCCCCTGGCGCCAGGGACTCTGGGGAGCGGCGGCCGGGTTCGGGACCTACGTCCCCTACTTCGTGGCCGACGGGCTGAAGGGCTTCCCTAACACCCGCCTGCTGCTGGGACATGCGGCGACCGCCACCGCCCCGGTCGCCGAGGCCTTCCGGGCCATGTACTACATGGTCCTCTACCCCGCCGGGGAGATGTCGTACTTCGTCGCCAAGGGATCGGCCTCCCCGATGACCGAGTGGGGCTTCTACGGAGGGGAGGGCCTGCGACAGATGGGGGCCTTTCTGCGATGGGGAAGCCCCTGGGGGTGGGCCCTGACGGGCGTCCTGATCCTGGCGCTGCTGCTGTCCCTGGCGGCCGCGCTGGCGACGCTGGGACACGTCCTCCGGGACCTGGTCCGCCGAGGCCGGGAGGCGGTGCGGCAGGATCCCCTGGCGTTCCTGGCCCTGGTCAACCTGCCCCTCGTGGCGATGATGTTCTGGGGCCGGAAACTCTTCTTCCCCCACTACACGATGGTGGTCTTTCCGCTGGCGCTGGTCCCAGCCGCCTGGGCCGTGTCCCGCATCTCCCAGGAGGGATGGCACCGGGGGATCCTGGCCCTGCTGGTGCCCATCGCCGCGACCCAGGGCTTCCTGTCGGCCCGCTACTACCAGGAGGAGGAGGCCAAGATCAGCGTCCCGGTCTACCGGGAGACCGCCCGCCGGATCCTCGAGGACAGCCCGGGGGTCCCGGTGGCCCTCGAGTGCGCGCTGCCCCGGACCCAGTGCTCCGGCTACCCCGTGCACGTGCTCGCGATCCACGAGATGGGACGGGACTTCCGGGAGGACCGCAACGCCCGCAGGCGCTACACGCTGACCCTGCCCGGGGAGGAACGGGCCCGGGGCGCGATCCGGGTCTGGGACCTGGGCCCGGTCTGGCTGGTCCGCCGGGACAGGGACGCATCGCGGCCCTGACCGGACACTCTGGCCAGCCGGTCGTGTCCCTCGGGGGAAGGTCCCCTACCGGATGACCACCTCGGTGCCCTCGGCCAGCCCCCCGAGATCCCGCTGGGCGACGTCCTCCAGGACCACGGCGGCCCGGGCCTCCGCGGGGGCCGAGGATGCGAAGCGAACCTCGCCGGCCAGCACCAGGGGTCCCGAGACGTGGCGGGCGTAGAGCCCGTAGGCGGGCATGGTCCCGAAGTAGACCGCGTCGGGGTACTCCAGGTTCCGTTCCTCGGGCCGGATGTCCCGGTCGGCCTCGGTGCCACCGACGCTGCTGGTGATGGACACGTCCTCGATCCGTACGTCCTCCACCGGGTGGCCCTCGATGCCCAGGATCATCCCCGGCAGCGTGCAGTCGTCCACTCGGAGGTTCCGGAGGGTCACCCCATACAGCCGTCCTGCTTCCGAGATGCGCCCTTCCTCCTCGGTGAGGTCTCGCTCCTGCACCCGCAGGAAGAACGGGGCGTGGACCGCCTTCATGTGCAGGTTCTCGGCCAGGATGTCGTAGACCCTGGCGCCGTCGTCCGAGACCAGCGTCACGCCGCCCATCACGCGGGTCCCCGGCAGGGAATCCACCGTGGCCTGCACCACCGAGTCCCGGAAGGTCACGTCGTGGATGTCCGCTCCGGGGCGGGTGCCGATCTTGAAGCCGTTGGCCCAGGCCGCGCAGGTGCAGTGGTGGACCAGGATGTCGTAGGACTCCCGCCGGTAGCCCGGGGTCCCGTTCTTCAGCACGATGCAGTCGTCGCCGGTCTCGATGTCGCAGTTCCGGACCTCGACGTGGCGGCAGGCGTCGATGTCGATGCCGTCGGTGTTGGGGCTCGTGATCCGGTCGCCCACCGTGTTCCGGATGCGCACCCCGTCGGCCAGGACGTGGTCGCACCGCAGGAAGTGCAGCGTCCACTTGGGCGACTGGGTCAGCAGGATGTTGCGCACGGTGACCCGCTGGCCGTCCCGGAGGAAGACCAGGCGTTCGGGCCGCCATCCGTCCTCCGACAGTAGCACCTGGACCCACCAGTGCAGCCCGTTGCCGTCCACGACCCCCGGTCCCTCCAGGACCAGGTCCTCCACCCCGTCGGCGTTCAGCAGGCCCGGTCCCGTCCAGTCCTCCCGCTCGGTGGACCCCAGCAGGCGGGCCCCCTCCTCCAACCGGAACGTCATCCCGGACTTCAGCCACAGGGACCCCGTGTAGTAGGTTCCCGGCGGCACCACCACCGTGCCCCCGGTCCCCGCACAGGCGTCGATGGCGGCCTGGATCGCCGCCGTGTCGAGGGTCTCGCCGTTCCCGACGGCCCCGTGCTGCCGGACGTCGCAGAAGGTCTCCCCGGTCGGTTCCTCTCCCCCGGTTTCCGGGTCCGCCACCTCCCGGACGTCCCCCGGCACGTCCGCCGTCCCGCTCCCCCCCCCACACCCCCAGATCACCGCAATCAGGGGGACAGTCACCTTTTTACATATCCTAACCATCGAATTTCTTTCGTATTCTCTCGTCATCGCCTCCTCCCGGACCCGCAACCGGTTCGACGGGTGCCCCCGGTCACGACTCTTCGCCGGCCGAAGAATAGCAGGCAGGAACCCTCTTCTCCAGGCCGCCGCCCGGAGGGCCAGGAGGAACCACGGACGGCCACGCGTCGTTCCGGGAGCAAGCGTTTTCCATGCAGAAACGGGCAGTTCGGCAGTGCAAAAAGGTGACTGTCCCTGATATACTACCGGCATGGCGATTCCGGCGGCCATCGAAGTGCGGGACCTGACGGTGGCCTACCGGGAAAAGCCCGTCCTGTGGGACGTGGACCTGGAGGTGCCCCGGGGAAGCCGGATGGCCATCCTGGGCCCCAACGGGGCAGGCAAGTCCACGCTGCTGAAGGCCATCGTCGGACTGGTGAAGCCCAGCGCCGGACAGGTCCGCATCCTGGGCAGGCCCCTGGACCAGGTCCGGAGACAGGTGGCCTACGTCCCCCAGAAGAGCACGGTGGACTGGGACTTCCCGATCCAGGTGCGGGACGTGGTGGTGATGGGACGCTACGGGGCCCTCGGCCTCTTCCGGAGCCCCGGCAGGGAGGACCTGGACCGGGCCGCCAGGGCCCTGGAGCAGGTCGGGATGGAGGGGTTCGCCGGGCGCCAGATCCGGGAACTGTCGGGGGGCCAGCAGCAGCGGGTCTTCCTGGCCCGGGCCCTGGTCCAGGAAGCCGAGATCCTGCTGATGGACGAGCCCTTTCAGGGGGTCGATGCCCGGACCGAGAAGGCCATCGTGGCGCTGCTGAAGGACCTGCAACGGGAGGGCCGGACCGTGCTGCTGGTCCACCACGATCTCCAGACCGTCCGGGACTACTTCGATCACGTGGCCCTGATCCACGTCCGCCGCATCGCGGCGGGCCCGGTGGACGAGGTCTTCCACGAAGCGAACCTTCGGGCCGCCTTCGGGGGACGCATCGCGGTCTTCCCCCGGGACCGGGAGGCGGACCCCGCCGGAAAGGGATAGGATCGCCGGGCAGGGATGAGGTCGCCGATGGCCCCGAGGACCGTCGAGTGCCTGCTGTGCCCGAAGCAGTGCCGGATCCCGCCGGGGAAGTCCGGGGACTGCCGCATCCGCATCAACCTGGACGGGACGCTCCGGGCGGTCACATTCGGCTTCCCGGTGGCGGTGCACGACGACCCGGTGGAGAAGAAGCCCTTCTTCCACTGGTTCCCGGGCCAGCGCATCCTGTCGCTGGCCACCGTGGGCTGCAACCTCCACTGCCAGAACTGCCAGAACTGGCAGATCTCCCAGGCGAATCCCGAGGAGACCGAGGCCTACGCCCTTCCCCCGGCCCGGGTGGTGGACCTGGCCCGGGAACGGGGCACCCCCCTGGTCGCCTACACCTACACCGAGCCCATCGTCTACTACGAGTACGCCTACGAGACCGCCGTGCTGGCCAGGGATCGGGGCCTGCGAAGCGCCATCGTGTCGGCGGGCTACGGCAACCGGGAACCGATGCGGGCCCTCTTCCGGGTGGTGGAGGCGGCCACGATCGACGTGAAGTGCTTCGACGAGACCTTCTACCGGGAGATCTGCGACGGGGGCCTGCGGCCGGTGCTGGACACCCTGGAGACGGCCCGGGAGGCCGGCGCCTGGCTCGAGGTCTCGAACCTGGTGATCCCCGGGATGTCCGACGACCGCGGCAAGGTCCGCCAACTGGTCCGCTGGGTCCGGGACCACCTCGGGGCCGACACGCCGCTGCACTTCCTGCGCTTCGTGCCCCAGCACCGGCTCCGAAACCTCCCCCCGACTCCGGTCCGGACGCTCGAGGACTGCCTGGACCTCGCCCGGGACGAGGGGATGCGATACGTCTACCTCGGAAACGTCCCCGGACATCCCTCGGAGTCCACCCGGTGTCCCTCCTGCGGGACGGTGGTGATCGCCCGGGCAGGCTACCGGGTCACGGACATCCGCGTGACCCCCGAGGGGAACTGTCCCGACTGCAAGACCCCCATCGCGGGGGTCTTCGGGAGGCCGGGATGAAGAGACACGGCAAGCAACCCCCGCAGCGGACTTCGGCGCAGGCCCATCCGCCTGGAACCCCGGAGATGGCGGCGATGAACCGGCGGGAGTTCCTGGCGGCGGGGGCCCTGGCGGCGGCGGGCCTGGCCCTGGTCCCGGCGCCGGTCCGGAGCGGGCAACACCCCCCGGGAATCCGGATCCCCCGGAAACCCCTGGACCCGGGGGACCTGGCCACCCGGGAGGACCTGGCCGGCTGAAGAAAGGGGAGATGGATGAAACACCACGCGGTGCTGTTCGTGCTGGTGCTCTTCGCCAGCGCCGGTTGCAAGGGTCGGGAGGGAACCATGAGAGGGAACACGGATCCCGGCGCCACGCCGGAAACGAGGAAGGACATCCGATCCCCGGTGGCGGGGTCCTGGTATCCCGGGGACCCGGAGACGCTCCGGCGGGACATCCGGAGGATGCTGGACTCGGCAGACGTGTCCAGCCTGTCGGGATACCGGGGACCGGTGCTGGGCCTGATCTCGCCCCACGCGGGATACCGCTATTCCGGCGGAGTCGCGGCCCACGGGTACCGGCTGCTGGAGGGGCGGGACGTCCGGCGCGTGGTGGTCCTGGGGCCGAGCCACCAGGTCCCCTTCCGGGGCCTGGCGATCCCCGACGCGACCCACTGGATCACCCCCCTGGGGGAGGTGCCGCTGGACCGGGAGGCCCTGGCGCGGCTGCGGCAGGCCGGAGGCGTCTTCGCCACCCGGGAGGACGCCTTCCTCCGGGAGCACTCGGTGGACATGCAGATCCCCTTCCTGCAGGTCGTCGCCCCCGGGGCGACCCTGGTGCCCGTCGTGGTGGGCCAGGTCGGCCCCGCCGAGGCCCGGGAGGCGGCCGCCGCCCTCCGGGGCATCGTGGACGATCACACGGTGATCGTGGCCAGTTCGGACTTCACCCACTACGGCCCCAACTACGGGTACCTTCCCTTCCGGGACCGGGTCCCGGAACGCCTGGAGGACCTGGCGATGCAGGCGGCCAAGGCCCTGGGGCGGCTGGACCTCGAGGGCTTCCAGGCCCATCTCCGGTCCACCGGGGACACGATCTGCGGTGCCGGGCCCATCCTGGTGATGCTGGCGACGCTGCCCGCGGGATCGGAGGCCGTGTCCCTGCGGTTCGACACCTCGGGGCGCATGACCGGCGACTTCGCCAACTCCGTATCCTACTTCTCCATCGCGTTCCTGCCGGCCCGGGGGCCGGTGTCCTTCGAAGGGGTGGACCTGATCGACGGGCCGACCCGCTCCTGGCTGCTGGACCTCGCCCGGGAGACCCTGCGGCGCCACCTCGCCGGCCGCCCCCTGCCGGACCCGGTCCGGGAGGGCCGGGAGGTGCCGCCAAAGGCCCGGGAGACCTACGGCGTCTTCGTGACGCTGAAGAAGCACGGCGACCTGCGGGGATGCATCGGATCGATCGTGGGCACGGAGCCGCTCTACCAGGGGGTCCTCCGGAACGCGGTGAACGCCGCCTCCCACGACCCCCGCTTCGCCCCGATGACCGCGGCGGAGGAGCCGGAAGTCGAGATCGAGATCTCGGTGCTGACCCCCCTGAAGGAGGTGCCCTCCTTCCAGGACATCCGGGTCGGGCGGGACGGCGTCCTGATCGAGAAGGGAGGGCGCCGGGCCGTCTTCCTGCCCCAGGTCGCCCCGGAACAGGGGTGGGACCTGGCGACGATGCTGACCCACCTGTCGATGAAGGCGGGCCTGGCCCCCGACGCCTGGAAGTCCGGGGCCCGGTTCCAGACCTTCCAGGCCCACGTCTTCCACGAGGCGCACTGACCGGGTCCGGCCGGGGGGCAGGCGATGACCGTCCGGTTTGCACGGTGGGCCGCCGCGAGCCTGGGCTTCCTCACCATCGCCGCCCAGGTGGCCCTGATCCGGGAGTTCCTGATCCCCTTCGGCGGAAGCGAACTGGCCTTCGGGACCTTCTTCGCCGCGTGGTTTGCCTGGATCGCGACGGGGGCCACGGCGGCAAGACGCCTGCCGGCGTTCCACCGGGCGGCGGTCCGCCACGGGGCGTCCCTGCTGGCCCTCCAGCCCCTGGCGGGGCTGCTGGGGATCTGGGCGATCCCCCTGGTCCGCATGGGTTCGGGCGTCCCGGCCTACGAGCCGGTGCCCCCGGGGGTCCTGGGCCTCGCCGCCCTGCTGTCCACGGCCCCGGTCTGCCTCTGGACGGGCCTGCTGTTCCCGGCCCTCTGCGAGCGTTCCGCGGCGGAATCCCGGGCGGGTGCATCGATCGGCTATGCCCTGGAGGGCGCCGGCGCGGTGGCGGGGGGACTGGCGGCCCTGGCGGCCATCCAGGGCGGGCTGGGCGGGGCGGCCCTGGTGGTGCTGGCCGGCCTGCCCTCCGTCGCCCTGGGGACCGCCGGGACCCTGGCAGACCGCCCCAGGAGCCTGAGGGCCCTGGCCCTGGGACTTCTGCCCGTGTTCGCCTGGGCCGGGGCCGCCGGGTTCGGCCTGGGGGACGCCTATTCGAAGGTGCGCCTGCGGGCCAGCCTGCCCCAGGGCGAGTGGATCCGGGACGTCGAGACCCCCTACCAGGCACTGACCGAGGCCCGCATGCCGGGACAGACCGTGCTGCTGGCCAACGGGCAGGTGGCGGCCTCCTTCCCCCCCGGCCCCGGGGAGGAGGGGATCGCCGCGTTGCTGGCCACGCTGCCCCCCGACCGGAACCGGGCCCTGGTGATCGGGGAGGACGGGATCCCGCTGGCGACCCGGCTGGCGCGCCATTTCCGGGAGGTCCGCTGCGTCCTCCGGGACCCGGCCTACGCCGACCTCTTCCGGCAGGCCTTCGTGGCTTCGGGGACTCCGCCGGACCTGCTGGACCGGGTGGCCTTCGTCGCCGCGGACGAGCGGGCATGGGTCCAGCAGCGGGCCCGGGAGGGATCCGGAAGCGGAACGGATGGCCCGGACCTCGCCGTGGTGGCCGGGGGCGAGCCGACGACGCTGCTGGCCAACCGTCTCTACACCGTGGAATTCCTGGAGGAATTGCGCCGGGTCCTGGCCCCGGGGGGGGTCCTCGCGGTCCCGATCCGGTCCGGCGAGAACACCCTGGGCACCGAGACGCTCCGCTACGGCCAGTCGGTCTGGCGGACCCTGGAGACCGTCTTCGGGACGGTCGGGGCCATCCCGGGGGACCGGGCGGTGCTGGTCGCCTCGGATCGCCCGCCCGTCCTGGATCCTGTCGTCCTGGCGGACCGCTACCGGACCTTCGCCCCCTCGCCGGCCCCCTTTCCCCCCGAGGCCTTCGTGACGCTGCTGCCGCCGGACCGCGTGGCCCTGGCGGCGACCCTGTACGGCCAAGCGACGCCGGACCTGGTGAACCGGGACGACCGGCCCCTGGCATCGCTGCTGCACCTCCTGGCCCGCCTCCGGGAGTCGGACTCGGCGCTGGTCGGGATGCTGTCCCGGGCCTCCCGGACCGGCCCCTGGCTGCTGGCGGGACTCCTGGCGATCCTCGGGTGGGTGTTGTTCCGGGAACGGGTCCGCCGGGACTCGGCCCCGGAGGGGTACGCGGCCTCGGTGGTCATCGGCGTGGTCGGCGGGACCTCCATCACCGCCCACGCCCTGATGCTGGCGACCTACCAGGCCCGCATCGGGGCGATCTACGGGGAGATCGCCCTGCCGACCACGGCGTCGATGGCGGGCATGGCCCTTGGGTCCCTCGGGGCCCACCGGTGGGCCGGGCACCTGGATGTCCCGGCGGTCCGGCGACGGGTGGCGGGCTGCGCGCTGGCCGCGGCGGCGATGCTGGCGCTGGCGCCGGTCCTGCTGGATGGCCTGGGGGAATCCCGGTGGGGATTCGGGCTGGCCTTCCTGGCGGCGGGCCTGGCCGCGGGATGCGCCTGGCCCCTCGCGGCGGGCCTCTCCCCCGGGGATCGGGTCGCGGCGCGCCTGGAGGCGGCGGACCACTGGGGAGCCATGGCCATGTCGGCAGTCGGCGGGGTGATCTGCCTGGCGGCCTTCGGCATCTCCGCGACCTTCCGGGCGCTGGCGGGCATGGTGGCCATCGCCGGGGCCCTGGCGGTCCTCGACGGCGCCCTATCCCGGCGACGGCGGCCGTCGAGCCGTCGCCTGTGGAGGTCCCTGTCCTCCCCGGCCTTCCCCTGGCGCTGGGCCCCGGCGGCGGGCGCCTTCCTGGCCCTGGGTTCCCTGCTGCTGTGGCACGCCTCCCGAGAGCCCGATCCGGGGCTGTCCCCCCGGCTGACCCCCGAGGACCTCCGGCGCATCGAACCCTTCTCGACCGCCGTCCCCCGGGAGGATCCCTTTCCCCACCACCGCCTGGAGGGCCTGGAGACGGGTCCGGGCGGCGCGGTCGTCGCCTCCACCCAGGCCGTCGCCCCCGAGGTCCGGGGCTACGGCGGCCCCCTGAACCTCGCCCTCTCGGTGGGGGACGACGGCCGGATCCGGGGGGCGGCGGTGATCGCCCACCGGGAGACCCCCTCCTACGTCCGGGGCCTGCCCGCCCTGCTCCAGGCCCTGGCCGGACGGGACGCCCGCCGACCCCTGGCCACCGGGGACCTGCGGGAGATCGACGCCATGACCGGGGCCACGGTGACCCGGGACGCGGTGCTGGCGGCCCTGGACCGGACCCGGGCGGCCCTCGCCGCGGAGGTCCTCGGGATCCCGGCCGAAGGGGCCGCCCCGAAATCCCCCTGGTGGCACTCCCTGGCCGATGCCCGGGTCGTCTGGGTGGCCGTCTCGCTGCTGGCCGCCGTGCTGGTGCACCTCCGCGGAGGTCCCCGGTCGCGCCTGGCCCTGCTGGCCGTCTCCGCGATCGTCGGCGGCGCGGTCTTCAACCTGCAACTGTCCGCATCGTGGGTCGCGTCCCTGGCCCGGGGCCAGTGGCCGTCCTGGGAGGCCAACGGGGCCCTGGCGCTGCTGTCGGCGGGAGCCCTTCTCCTGGCGGCGATCCTGGGGCCGATCTACTGCGCCCACCTGTGCCCCTTCGGGGCCCTCCAGGAACTCGTCGGCCGGGTTTCGGAACGCCTGGGATGGATCGGACGACCCGGCCCGCGCCTCTCCCGGATCGCCAGGAGCCTCAAGTACGGAGTGCTGGTGCTGGTGGTCCTCTCGCTGTTCTCGCGCCGCCCCGAGGGCGCCCTGGCCTTCGACCCCCTGGCGGCGGCCTTCTCGGGCCGCCTGGAGGGCCCCGGGACCTTCCTGGCCGTGACGGCCCTGGCAGGAAGCCTGCTAGCCTTCCGTTTCTGGTGCCGGGTCTTCTGCCCGGTCGGGGCCTTCCTATTGATGGGCAACCGCGTGGCCGGCTGGCTGGGCCTGGGTCCGCAACGTTCCTTCGCCGCGTGCGACCTGGATGTCCAGGGCCCCCACGACCTCGAATGCCTGCGGTGCAACCGGTGCGTCGCGGCGGGCCGGACCGGGCCGGTTCCCCGGCAGGAGGAAGGTCCATGAGGCACCGGGCCCACCAGGCGGCATACGCCCTGCTGGCGGCCCTCTGCGCCGCGACCATCCTCTGGACCTGGGCCACGGGCGGCCGGGAGACCCCGGGCTTCCTCCCCTCCGGAAGGCAGTTCCGTTCCGTCGATCCGGCCGAAATCGAGCGCCGGATCCAGCAGCAGCGCCTGTCGGACCGGGAGGCGATGTTCTACCGGCCGTTTCCGTGACCGTTCCGGCACCATCGGCCGGGTGCCCGGCCCCGCCCCGGGGTCACCGGCGGTCCTCCAGGGGCCGGTAGAGGGACGCCATGCCCGGCGTCGCCCTCGTCGTGATGGTCCCCCCGGGACCCTGAAGCAGGAAGAGCGCCTCGACCCCCTCCCGGGCCGCCACCTCCAGCCCCTCCGTCGGTCCCAGGACCGCCAGCCCCGTCGCCAGGGCATCCACCCGCGCCCCTTCCCGGGCGCCCGCCCGGGAGACCACCGTGACCCCCAGCACGTCCAGCGACGCCGACTCCCCCGTCCGCGGGTCGAAGACGTGGTGGAACACCCGGCCCTCGATCACCACGGGCTGCTCGTAGGGCCCGCTGGTCGACACGAAAAACGGGCCCGGAGCCTCGATCACCCCGATGGGCTGCCCCGGGATCCGGGGATGCTGGACGCCGATCCGCCACGGCCTGCCCTCCGGGGACAGGCCCGAGACGGCGATCTCCCCCCCGATGCGCACCAGGTACCGGGTCGCCCCCTCCCGTTCCAGCAGATCCACCACGCGGTCCACCGCGTATCCCTTCGCGATCCCCCCCAGGTCCAGGGCCGCTTCGGGCACCTCGAACCGGACCCGATCCCCCTCGAGGTGCACCCGGCCCATGCCCACCCGGGCCCGGGCCTCGGCCAGGCGATCCGGGTCCGGCAGCCGCCCCTCGGCCCGGGCCTGGCGGAAGACCTGCTTCAGGGGCCACACGGTGGGGTCGAATGCCCCCGAGGTGGCCTCGAAGACCTGCCGGCAGAGGCGCAGCAGTCCCGCCAGTTCCCCGGACACCGGCCACCAGTCCGTCTTCCGGGCCCCGTTGATCCGGCCCACCTCCGAGTCCGGCGAGAACGCGTTCACCACCTCTCCGACCCGGTCCACCTCCTCCCAGCAGGCCGCCAGCAGGCCCCGGGCCTCCTCCCGCCGTCCGGCCGGGGCCTCGAAGGTGATCTCCGCCGGGATCCCCGCGTAGACGTCCCGGGCTTCGTGGACGAAGTCCCCGGCGCCTGGGGCCGGGCGGCAGGACGCTCCCCAGGCGGCCAGAGCCGCCAGCACCGCGACCCGCCTGCCGAGGAGGCCCCCCATGGAGGGCGGGTGTCTCCCCGGAACGGCCCTGGGCGGAGGGTCCTTCCTCACCTCCTCCCCCCCTCGCCGACGGCCTCGACCGACCGCATCTCCATCCCGCTGTCCAGCCGCACCACCGCCTCCCCCTCCCCCAGGTCCGCCAGGACGAAATTCCGGTACCCCTCCCGCAGGTTCCCCTTCCATCGATCGGGGATGGGCGCCCAGGTCCCCGAGTTCGCGTAGGCCACCCCCCGGGCCAGGGGCACCAGCAGGGGCGCGTGAGAATGCCCGAAGGTGACCAGTCGCACGGGAACCACCCGGGCCACCTCCCGGGCCCGCTCGGGCATCCGCCGCTCGGCGGTGAAGATGTCCTCGCCCCGCGCCAGGCTTTCATAGAGGAAGAACGCCAGCGGGAAGGCCGACAGGGGCACCATCAGTTTGATCCACAGCGGGATGGGGACCAGGGCCAGCGTCACCGTGCCGCCGATCATCAGCAGGGAGATCAGCAGCCGGTCCACCCAGAACTCCCGGACGATCCGGAAGAAGCGCCCGGTGATGGGAGGCAGGTGCAGCCGGTGCAGGGCCGCGACGACCCCCCGGGGCAGTCCCTTCCGATCCGCCTCCCGTCCCAGCAGGTCCTCGCAGTCGGGAGCCTGGCGGCGGAGGGCCGCCCGCACCCGCAGCAGCCGCCCCATCACCACCAGGCTCCCCCAGAGCCAGGACCCCACCAGGCTGCGCCGGGAGAAGGCGTAGAACCGCAACCAGTGCCAGAGGTAGGAGAACAGGTTCAGGATGAAGTCCGACGCATGGGGATTGAAGAAGCCCATCCGGCTCAGCAGGTAGCGGTTGGACAGGTTGCCCATCGGCAGGGCGATCCGGACCTCCCCGTCCAGCCGGACCGTCGGGCAGAGGACGTTCCGGAACGAACTGTAGTAGTCGTACTGGTTCCCGTGCTCCGCGTAGATCTCCCCGGGCTCCAGGAAGAACCACGGCTCGAAGCGGATCCGGGAATCGTCCATCCGGTCCCCCAGGGACTCGACCTCCCGGCGGATTCGGTCCAGCAGCACCTGGCGCACCTCCGGGAAGTGGAGTTCCCGGTCGTGGTTGCCCATCACGAACACGACCCGGTGCCCGTCCCGGGCCAGTCCGGCGAGGAGTTCCACGAAGCCCGGGTGGTCGTCCAGGATGCGCCCCATCTTCCAGGCCGACTTCTCCGGCGTCGGGTCCAGGCCCCGCTTCCGCTCGGACCGGCTGACCTTCCAGGGCGGGTTCCCGGGCACCGCGGTGACCAGGTCGAAGTCGAAGACGTCCCCGTTCAGCACCAGCGTGAACGGGACCCCTTCCGGCCGCCCGCGCACGGCGTCCCGGACCAGGTCCGCCAGTTCCCCATCGAACCGGTAGCGGGAGGATTTGTAGTCCTTCCACCCGTCGGGGTGGTCCTCGACATCGCAGAGGTGCAGGTCCGAGAGGATCAGGTAGCGGTTCATCTCGCGGCGGCTCCGGACCGCGCCAGGATACCGCGTCCCGAACCGGTTGGCGACAGCATCTCACGGCCTTCCGACGCCCGGGGGTAGAATGACGGGCGATGGACTGGTGGACGGACCCGACCCTCCAGGTGCTGGCGGCGGGTGCCTGCCTGATGGGCGCCCTGGCGGGGACCGTGGGGACCCTGCTGCTGCTGCGCCGCCAGAGCCTGCTGGGGGACGCGTTGAGCCATGCCGCCCTCCCGGGCATCGTGCTGGCCTTCTGGTGGACCGGGAGCCGTGAGACCCCGGTCCTGCTGGCCGGCGCCGCCGCGGCGGGAATCGTCGGGACCCTCTGGACCCTCTGGTTGCTCCGGACCACCCGGCTGTCCGAGGACACGGCCCTGGGACTGCTGCTGGCCCTCTTCTTCGGCCTGGGCATCGCCCTGCTGAGCCGCGTCCAGCAACAGGCGGACGCCCGGCAGGCCGGACTGGACCGCTTCCTCTTCGGGCAGGCCGCGGGCATGCGTCCCGGGGACCTGGCCTGGATGGCAGGGGGACTCCTGGTCACCGGGGTCCTGCTGGGACTGTTCTGGAAGGAATGGAAGCAGGTCCTCTTCGACCGGGAGTACGCGACGACCCAGGGGGTCCCGGTGCGGACGATGGACCTGCTGGCGAACGGGATGGCCGTCGGGGTGGTCGTACTGGGCATCCAGTCGGTGGGAGTCGTGCTGATGAGCGCGATGCTGGTGGCCCCGGCCGCCGCGGCCCGCCAGTGGACCGACCGGTTCGGGGTGATGCTGGCCCTGGCGGCGCTGTTCGGGGTCCTGGGAGGCCTGTCGGGAACCCTGGTCAGCGCCGCGGCCCGGAACGTCCCCACCGGACCCGCCTCGGTGCTCGGCGTCACGGCCATCGCCGGGGCATCCCTGCTCCTGGCCCCGCGTCACGGCCTGCTGCCCGCCTGGTGGCGTCGCCGGGTCGGCGGCCGGACCCGATCGTCCCCCGAGGACCTGCTCCGGGACTTCCTGGCCCTGGCCCGGGCCCACGGGGACCGGCCGGCCTGGCATTCCCGGGAGGTCTTCCGCCTGATGGCCCCCGGGGAGGCCCGCCTCGAGGAGTCCCTGCGCATCCTGGAGAACCGGGGGTGGATCCAGCGGGACGCCGAGGGACGCCTGGCCCTGACCGAGGAAGGCCTCCGCCGGGCAGCGGAAGGGGACCCGCCATGACCTGGTACCGCTGGGAGGTGCTGGCCATCGCGGCGGTCACCTCCGTCGCCTGCGCCCTGCCGGGAACCGTGCTCGTGCTGCGCCGGCACGCCCTCCTCGCCGACGCCGTCAGCCACTCGGTGCTGCCCGGCATCGTGCTGGCCTACCTCCTGGTGAAGGACCTGTCCTCCCCCCTGCTGGTCGCCGGGGCCACCGCCTTCGGCCTGCTGGCGGTCCTGGTCATCGAGGCCCTCCAGCGGTCGGGCCGCCTCCGGCAGGACGCCGCGACGGGGCTGGTCTTCCCGGCCTTCTTCGCCCTGGGCGTGCTGCTGGTGGCCCTCCAGGCCGGGCAGGTGCACCTGGACACCGATGCCGTGCTGCTGGGGGAACTGGCCTTCGCGCCGCTGGACCGCTTCGTGGTGGCGGGCCGGGACCTGGGTCCCCGGGCCTTCTTCGTGATGGCCGGGGTGCTGGCATTGCAGGTGGCCCTGCTCTCGACCTTCTTCCGGGAGATCCAGGCATCCTCCTTCGACCCGGAGTTCGCCCGGGCCCTGGGGCTCCACCCCCGGGGAATCCACCTGGGCCTGATGACCGTGACCGCCCTGACGGTGGTGACCGCCTTCGACGCCGTGGGTTCCGTCCTGGTCGTGGCCCTGATGATCGCCCCGGGTGCCGCCGCCCGCCTCTGGGCCGATTCCTTCGCCCGGATGCTGGCCGCATCGGCGGCCCTGGCCGTCGCGGGATCCATCCTGGGGTTCGCCCTGGCCTGGTGGTCGGACACCTCCCTGGCGGGATCGATGGCCGTCGCCGTCGGGGGACTGTTCGTCGCGTCCTGGGTCCTGGCTCCCCGGGAGGGCCTGGTCTCCCGGCTGGCGGCCCGGAGGGCCCGGCGCCGCCACTTCGCGCTGCGAACCCTCTGCGTGCACCTCCTGCAGCACCAGGACCAGCCCGAGGCCGCCGTCGAGTGCCGGGAGGACCACCTGCTGCAGCACGTGGCCTGGAAGCCGGCCTTCGCCCGGGAGGTCGTCCGGAGCGCCCTGGGCCGGGGCCTCGTCCGGCGCCTCGACGGGCACCTGTCCCTGACCGATGCCGGCCGGACGCTGGCCCTCGACACCCTGGGACGCTAGGACGCGGCGGTTCCCGGGCCCTCGGGATCACGACCCCGGCCGGGGATTCCAGGCGGCCGGAGGCCCCTGGCGAGGCGCCGGGAGAACGGGCAGCGGCCCGGGGAGCCGGGATTGCCGGATGCTCCGGGTGCCGTCGCAGGGAGCCCAGGAGGTCCCGTCGGGCTGGAGGCACGAGCACCGGGGCAGGTCCAGGCGGGCCAGGTAGGCGTCGATCGCCGCCGGGTCCGACGTGATGGCCAACGAACCGAAGATCCGGAGCAGTTCGCCGGTCTGCAGCGGGCCCTCGGCCTCCCGGCAGCCGGCCACCCGTCCGCCCCGGCCCCAGTCCGGCACGCCGGAGATGCAGACCCGATCGGCCGCCCGGGTCGCTGGGTCCCCCGCCAGGTCCATCGTCACGGCCACCACCCGGCCCCAGTCCCGGACGTCCAGGTCCCGGACCACGCCCTCCTCCAGGCCCCCGACCAGCAGGGCGTCCAGGTTCAGCAGCGCCTCGCCGAAGATCCAGTCCCCGGACCTGGGAGGCCCGAAGGACGTCACGGTGACCCGGTCCCCGAAGACCTCGGCCGAGAGGGCCGCCGAGGCCCAGGTGCCGTAGAGGGGATGGCGGGTCCCCCCGATCCAGGCCGTCAGGTTCGCGATGGCCCCCAGAGGCGCCGGGGCGTCGGGCTGGTTCAGGCCACCCCGGACCCGCCACTCCAGCCGCTCCCCATCCGT
>JAGOKF010000071.1 GCA_017994695.1 Myxococcota bacterium
CCGGCGTTGCCCCGCCTCCCCCAGTCAGGCCCATCGACCCAGCCCAGTTTGTGGTGCCAAGGCCGTAGTATGCCATCCCAACTACCCGGAATCGTGAATGTTTGCGAAATGAACTGTAGAAGTCGGGGGGGGCGGACCCGACCGGTCGGCCGGGACCGGGAGCGGACCCGGGAAACGCCGAAGCCCCGGGTCCGGGAAGGCCGAAAACGGAGCAGGAATCCTGGATTGACGCTGCCTTCGGAGGGGTGGTAAGTTAGCGCGACCTGGAACGGGCGGTCTCTTGCGATGAGGCCGCGTCCTGGTCCAGCCGGACAGAGACAGGAGGTCCTCCCCATGTTGCGGAGATTTCGTCAGGAGGGGCAGGCGGTGGCGTGGATCGCCCTCGCGGGATTCCTCGGCGCCCTGGCCGCCCCGTCGGTCGCAGTGGCCCAGGGGGCCCCCCAGGCCCGGGTCGCGAAGGTCCTGTTCGTGCCGGTGCAGCGGGCCGACATGGTTCCCGAGACCGTTCCTGGGCGGGTCGAAGCCTACCTGAGGGCCCTGGTGGAGATCGACCCGACCATCCGGCTGTACCAGATGGAACCGGAGCCGGCTCCCGCGGTCCGGGAGCCCGAGGCGCCGGTCGCACCGCAGCCGGCGCCGACCCTGGCGCCGCTGCCGCCGAATCCGAACCTCGATCGGGCCGCCCGGAATGCCGAGACGGGACGCAACCTGATCCAGTCGGGCAAGTACGAAAAGGGCCTGTCGGCGCTGCTGTCGGCGAGGGATCTCTACGAGAAGCACCTGTCGGACCTGGAGTCCTTCGAGTCCTTCGTGGAGGTCCTGACCTGGATCGCCGCCGGATTCCTGAAGGGCGGCTTCCTCGAGGAGGGGAACGAGGCCCTGAACCGGCTGCTGGTGGTCCGTCCGGACCTCTCCCCCGACGCCGGGACCTTCGGCCAGGCCTTCGTGGACTCGGTGGCCTCGGCGAAGCGCCGGCTGAAGGACGGGCCGACCCTGATCGTTGTGGCCAATACGCCGAATGCAGCGTTCTACGTCGACGGTCGCCTGATCGGGGCCGGGACCCAGACGGTCACGGGACTCAAGGCGGGAACCCACTACGTGCGGGCCGTGGAGGAATCCTCCTTCCCGAAGGCCGCGGTGGTGGCGGTCCGGGGGAACGGCCCGGTCAGGGCCTCGCTGACGTTGAAGAGCCGGGTGCTGGCCGGGACCCAGCGACCCGCGGCCCGGCCGGAGCCGGCGCCGGTGGCCCGGGACATCCGTCTGGCGGACCTGGTCCGATCGGGGGAGGTCCACGGGTCGAGGTTCCATGCCGCGGCCCGGAAGGCCGCGGACCCCGTCCTGGCGGACTACGTGCTGGTGTCCTACCTGGCCCGGACCGAGGGGGCGTACCACCTGGGAGTCTTCCTCCACGACGTCCGCACCGGCGTGACCGCGGGCCTGGAGCCGGCGGTCATCGACAGCGACCTGGGCAACCTCCAGGTGGCGATGCTGGACCTGGAGGGCCGCCTGGCCCAGGCGGTGGCCAACTGGCCCTCCGATCGGGTCGTGACCTCCCGGCCCGCCCTCTATGACCTGCGGGTCTCCCGGCCGCCCGTCGTGGCGGCTCCGGCTCCCGCTCCGGCTCCGTCGCCGACCCCGGCTCCGGCGCCGGCTGCCACCGCACCGGCCGCCGCCGCGCCGGCTGCCCGCCCGGATCCCGCGGCCGCTCTCCCGCCGGCCACCGCGCCGGCGGCCCGTCCGGCCTCCGTGGCCGCCGTTCCCCAGGGAGGGTTCGACGACATCCCCGAGGACTTCCCGATGGAGACCCTGGCTCCGGCCCCGGCGAAGAAACCCGTGTACAAGCAGTGGTGGCTCTGGACGGTGGTGGGACTGGTCGTGGCCGGCGGCGCCACCGCCGCGGGCGTGCTCCTGGGACGGGGCAGCAGCCAGAACAACAACCTGGGCGGCCAGGCCCGGTGGTGAAGGGAGGCGACCCATGAAGCGTGCATGGACGGTACTCGCGGGGGCCCTGGTTCCGGTGGCCCTGGCCTGCGACAACGGCGGCGACGTCTCCTCGGTGCTGGATCTCCAGGTGGTGCCGGTGGAGGCGATCCGGACGATGCCCGGAAGGGGCAGCAACCCGGCCAGCGGGGCGCGGATCGTGCAGTTCATCGCCTCGGGGCCCGGGATGACCTCCCGGCGGACCAGCTACGACTTCGCCGCGGGGGGCGGGGCATTGCCATCCTTCTCCGAGGGCTACGGCCGCCAGGTGACGGTGGAGTTCTGCACCGACCGGTGCGACCCGGCCGCCGGGGGCGACATCATCGCCCGGGGCAGCACGGTGCCGATGGCCCTCTTCGCCGGGGACAGCAAGCGCGTGGACGTCTTCGTGGGGCCTCGGAACGCGGTGCTGCCCACCGTGAAGGTGGGAGCCGCGGGTTCGACCGCGACCGAGAGGACGACCCTGAACCGCAAGGAGCGGGTGGGGGCGACCGCGACCGTGCTCGATGACGGGCGGGTGCTGATCGTCGGCGGGGCCAAGGTGCGCTCGGGCGCGAACACGTGGTTCCAGCCCGAGGATCTCGACGAGGTCTTCGGGGACGCCGAAATCTACGACCCGAGGACCGGCGAGTTCAGCCAGGTGGGGCCGCTGAACGAGCGGCGCGCCTTCCACGCCGCGGTGAGACTGGGGGGGCCGAAGAAGGCCGACGGCCGCGTCGTGATCCTCGGCGGACTGGCTTCTTCCGGGGCCTCGTTCAAGCCCACCGCCAGCGTCGAGGTCTTCGATCCCCGGACCAACAGTTTCGTGATGGCCCCCCAGGAGACCCAGTGGCTGGCGGGTGCCGGCCGGTCCCATTTCACCGCCGACCTGGCCTATCCCGATGACGGGGTGATCGCCATCGCCGGGGGATACTCGGAGCCGGAGGGAGCCGGGGGGACCATCGACCTCTACAAGGTGGACTACGGGACCGTCGGTCACTGGGGCCTGGCCGACGCCAGCGGGGTGTCGGATCCCCAGCGTCCCGGCGTCGTTCGGTGGAACCACACGATGACCCTGGTGCCCAACTACGCGAAGGACGCCGACGGGAACTCCCTGGGGGCCTACCTGATGATCGGCGGGGAGAACCGGGGGGGGACGGTGGACCTGGTGGAAGCCTGGCTCGTGGACCCGGTCAAGAGGGGGTTCTCGCTGCGGCTGGACGCCTCGTCGGTGACCCGCCTGCCGGGGGGAGGACGCACGCTGCACGCCGCGGTCCTCGTGCCCCGGCACGGCATCGTCTACGCCCTGGGGGGCTTCGCCGGCAAGGGACTCGCGGACCCCTGGGACAACGCCCGGGCCTACCGGATCGCCCAGAAGGGCTTCAACGAGAACGAGGCCCTGCCGCTGGGAGTCGCCATCGGGGGCATGACGGCCACGCTGATCGACGCGACGACCATCCTGCTGACCGGCGGGCGGGGCACCTCGGGCGATCCCAGCCCCCGGACCTTCGTGATCATGGAAACCACCTACTGCTGGGACGACAACGGCCAGCAGAGGTGCAGCCTGGTGCCGATGGCGAAACAGGACCAGACCCCCGACATGGAGGTCGGCCGGGTGGGTCACCTGGCGGTGCTGGAAGGCACGGGGCGCGTGCTGCTGCTGGGAGGGGTGGGAAGCGGAAGCATCGTTCCCGACCCCGTCCTGTTCAACCCCGAATGAATCGACGCCGAGCCATCCCCCCGAACACCAGGCCCGCCGGCCGGGGCCGATTGCGGGTCGGCCGCTGGGCCTGGCTGCTGGTCGCCGCAGGCTGCACGCCGGGTCCGGAAGGCGCCGGAACCATCGTCTTCAGCGCCCTCGAGGACGGGGGCTGCGTCACCGCCCGGCTGGAGTCGCCTCCCGGGAACCTGGATCGCCTGGTGGTCGCCGTGGTGGACGGGGAGGAACGGGAACTGGCGGCCCGGACCGTCCCGGCCCGGGAACTGCGGGAGGGAGGCCCGGTGCTGCTGTCCGGCGTTCCCCCGGGGACCTGGCGGATCCGGATCGCGGGATGCCTGGGCCGGGAGGCCACCTGGTGGACCGAGGACCGGGCCCTCCGGGTCGAGGCCGACACCAAGGCCCTGCCGCTGTGGACGTTGCGACCGGTGGAGGGGGCCTCCTGCGTCGGGGGCGAGAACCGTCACCCTCTGGCGCCCAGTTTCACCGGCGACCAGTTCATCGTGGAGGGCAGGATGGCCTTCGGCGCGGCGGCCGGAGGTCCCGGAGGACGGGTGCTGGTCGCCGGAGGCGCCCGGGCCCTCGAGTCCGGCTACACGCTGTCGGGGGGGCGGGGGATCTGGGAGTTCCTTCCGGCCAGCGGGCTGTTCCTGGCGCTGCGCGCCCCGGACGGTGGACGACTGCAACTCGGCGTCGGCCGGATCGGGCACGGGATGGCCTTTCTGGACGCCCGGCGGGTCGCGGTCTTCGGCGGGGCCTCCCGGGCGGTGCTGGCCCCCGCGGGGTTCCCGGGCCGGGAGCCGTCCCTGCGACCGGAGGAGGGAACGGGCACGGCCCTGGAGGTCGTGGACCTGGAGTCGGGGGATGTGTCGTCCCGAGCGGTGCCGGTGCTTCCCCTGTGGCCCGCGGTGGCCGCCTGGAGGGACCCGGAAGGAAAGGCCAGGGCCCTGGTGGCGGCCGGGGGGATGAACCGGGGGGACCGGTCCCCTTCCGAGGCGATCTTCCACTGGCTTCCCGACTCCCTGGACACCCCCACCGAAGGCCGGATGGTCCACCGCCGCTACGGCGCGTCGGCGACCTTCCTGTCCGGGGGCGAGGTGCTGGTCGTGGGGGGCTGGGACGGCACCGCGGCACCTGCACCGGAACTGGGTCGGCCCGGACCCGGCGGGACCTGGCTGGCCGAGGCGCTGGAGGGGGAGTGGCCCCCGGAGGGGATTGCTCCGTCGGCATTCCCGGTCCTGGCGGTCCTGTCCGACGACGGCCATGCCGCCCGGGTGCTGGTGATGGGGGGAAACCCCCTCGGCGCCCAGTTGGACTGGAACAATCCCGACACCTTCCGGAGCTGGCAGAAGGCCTCGGCCTGGATCCTGACTCTGGAGGCCCGGGAAGGGGCCTACCGCGCCGGGGGGGCCCGGGTGGAACGAGTCGAACTGGAGGACCAGGAGGAAACGCTGGGATTCCGATCCCTGGCGGCGCTGCCGCGATGGCCCGGCCGCGATGGCGGTCCCCGCTGGCTTCTGGCGGGCGGATACCGGTCCTTCAGTTCCCTGGGACAGCGTTCGCCGCCGGATTGCCGCAACGGGGACGGGACCTCGAAGGACTGGTGCTTCCCGGGGCAGGTGCCGGTGCTGGGATGGGACGGAAACGGCCTGACCCGCCCGGGGACGATCGCGGACCGGAGCCGCCTGGGGGCGGCCGTGGCCGAACTTCCCGGCGGCGAGGTGCTGATCGTGGGGGGGCTGTCGGGATTCGGGGGGACGGCGGGCGGCGAGTGGGTCGAATCCACCGGCCTGCTGGTCACCCCGGGAGACCTGCGGAAGGACGCCCTCTGCGCGGCCCATCCGTGAGGCGGGGTCCGGTCGGGGTCGGGGTCAGGTGGACGCGGGCCCGCCGCTTCCCTTTCGGGCGAAGTTCATCGCCGCGGTGACCATCGACGCGACGTCCGCCAGGTTCGAGGGGACGATCAGCGTGGTGTCGCTGGCGTTCGCCAGTTCGCCAAAGCGGGCCAGGTACTGCTCGGCGACGCGGAGCTGCATGGCCTCCAGGCCTCCGGGCGCCCGGACGGCCTCCCCGATCTTGCGCATCCCCTCGGCGGTGGCCTGGGCCACGGCCAGGATCGCCGCCGCCTGGCCCTCGGCCTCGTTGATCTTCTGCTGACGGGAGGCCTCCGAGGCCTTGATCACCTGCTGCTTGGCCCCTTCGGCGTTGTTGATCGCCGCGTCGCGCTGTCCCTCGGAGGTGAGGATCACCGCCCGCTTCTCCCGCTCGGCCCGCATCTGCTTCTCCATCGCCGCGAGGACGTCGTGGGGCGGGGTGATGTTCTTGATCTCGTATCGGAGGACCTTGACGCCCCAGGGCTCCGAGGCCTTGTCCAGTTCGCTGACGACCTGGGAATTGATGTGGGTCCGCTCCTCGAAGGTGCGGTCGAGGTCGATCTTGCCCACCTCGGACCGGAGGGTGGTCTGGGCCAGCTGGATCAGGGCGTAGATGTAGTCGGAGACCCCGTAGGAGGCCTTGGAGGCGTCCATCACCTTCAGGTAGAGGACCCCGTCCACCGCGACCTGGACGTTGTCCCGGGTGATGCAGACCTGCTCGGGGATGTCGATGGCCCGTTCCTTCAGGACGTGCTTGTACCGGATCACGTCCACGAAGGGCAGCAGGATGTGGAACCCCGCCTCCAGCGTGGTGTGGTACCGGCCCAGGCGCTCCACGACGTAGGCGTTCTGCTGGGGGACCACGACGGCGGTCTTCACGATGACGATCACGACGAGCAGGGCCAGGAGCAGGAAGACGATGGTGACGGCGGTCATGGGGCGGTTCCTCCGTGTGGGGGTTCGGGAACGTCAGGGCCCGGGCGGCCGGGCGCCAGCACCAGGGTGAGTCCGTCCACCCGGACGACCCGGCAGGGGCTGCCGGGAGCCAGAGGATTCGTGCTCTCATTCCGGGCCTTCCAGACGGTGCCCCGGAGTTCGGCCTGGCCGGTGGCTCCAGGTTCCAGGCTGACGAGGGGAGTGGCCGTCTCGTCCTCGAGGCGGTCCACCCGGGGGGCCGAACGCGGACGGCCTTCGAGGCGCCGTTTCAGGGGACCGCGGAAGGCGACGGTCAGCACGACGGCCAGGACCGAGAACAGCAGGAACTCCGCCCAGACGGGCATCCCGATGCCCAGCGAGAGGAGGCCCCCGAGCAGCACCGCGGCACCACCGAAGAAGAAGAGGACGAACCCGGGGGTGACGACCTCCAGCACCATCAAGACGATGCCCACGACGAGCCAGATCCACCAGTCCATGGACCCTCCGAAATTCCCGGGATGGAGGCTTGACAAGCCTACGCCAGCCCCGGGACATGGTCAAACGCACCCGGCGGATCCGGGAAGGGGAAGTCGCTTGACCGGCCCGGACCTTCGTAGTGCAATGCGCCCCGATGAAGGTTCTGCCCCGAGGACGCCTGGACGAATGGACCACCTTCCGGGTGCCGTCCACGGCCGACTGGGTCTGCCGGGCCGCCACCGTGGAAGAGGCCCGGGAGGCGATCGGCTTCGCCGCCGATCGCGGGCTGCCGATCACGGTCCTGGGAGGCGGCAGCAACGTGGTGCTGCTGTCCCGGGTCCCGGGCCTGGTCATCCGGGTCGAGATTCCGGGCTTCGAGGAGGAGTCCCGGCGGGGGGAGCGGGTGACCGTCCGGGTGGGGGCCGGGGAGGACTGGCCCCGGCTGGTGGATCGCTGCGTCGATGCGGGACTCTTCGGCCTGGAGAACCTGACCGACATTCCCGGCACCGCCGGGGCCGCCCCGGTGCAGAACATCGGCGCCTACGGCGTCGAGGTGGGCGACTGCCTGGAGGCGGTCCGGTGCCTGGAGATTCCCTCCGGGAGGGAGGTGCTGCTGGACCGGGAGGCCTGTCTGCTGGGATACCGGGACAGCCTCTTCAAGTCCCGGATGCCGGGCCGGTACCTGATCGTCGAGGTGACGCTGGGACTGTCCACCCGGGAGGAACCCCGGATCGGGTATGAATCGCTTTCCCGGGAAATCGCCCGCCGAGGCCTGTCCGCCCCCTCGCCCCGGGACGTGGCCCGGCTGGTCCGGCAGATCCGCCGGGAACGCCTGCCGGACCCCTGGCGCATGGGGAATGCCGGGTCCTTCTTCGTGAATCCGGTGGTCGAGGACGGGGTGGCCGCGGCCCTCCTGGAACGGCACCCGGATCTGCCGACCTACCCCGCTGGATCGGGGCGCCGGAAACTGGCCGCCGGCTGGCTGATCGAGCGGTGCGGATTCAAGGGCAGGAGCCTCGGCAGGGTGGGGGTTCACCGGGACCATGCCCTGGTGCTGGTGAACCTGGGGGGAGCCACCGGACGGGAGGTGCTGGAGGCCGCCCGGGAGATCCGCCGGGCGGTCCGGGAGACCTTCGGAGTGGACCTGGACATGGAGCCGAGGGTCCTGGGCACCGACGACCCGGAGGATCGGGAATCGGCGTGACCGCCGTGATCCCGGTTCACGCCGAGGAGGGTCCGTGGCCCAGGCCGCCCGGGATTTCCCGTCCCCCCCTTGCCAACCGCGAATCGGGGATTCATCCTGTCCAGGTCCGCCTCTGGAGCAGGTGATGACCCATCCCATTCCCATCCGTCGCGTGCACCACATCGAGATGATCGCCGGCAACGCCCGCCTCACCGCCTTCTTCTGCCGCAGGGCCCTGGGCATGGACCTGATCGCGTACCGGGGGCCCGAAACGGGGCATCCGGGTGCCGTGTCCTATGCCCTGGCCAAGGGGGATTTGCGGCTGGTCGTGACCTCGCCCCTGACCCACGAGGACCCCCGGGTCTTCTTCCTGGCCCTCCACGGCGATTCCATCAAGGACATCGCCTTCGAGGTCGAGGACCTGGACGGCGTCTGCGAGGTCCTGGAGCAGCGCAAGGCGACCTTCGTCCAGAAACCCCGGGCCGTGTCCGACCGGAACGGCACCGTGCGGATGGCCTCCATCAAGGCCTTCGGGGACACGGTCCACACCTTCGTGGCCCGGGGCGGCTACAACGGACCGTTCCTGCCGGGGTTCGAGGTGCGGAAGCGCCCGGGATACGACTCCGGCGTGACGGGGCTCGACCATTTCACCGTGAACGTGGAGGCCCGGGCCCTGGACCGGTGGGTCGAGTTCTACTCCGGGATCCTGGGCTTCCACCCGGTGGAGAACTGGGAGGGAAAGGAGGTCCAGACGGACCGCACCGCGCTCCACAGCCAGGTCGTCACCAGCCCAGACCGCCGGATCCGGATCTCGATCAACGAGCCGGCGGCGGCCAGTCGCCGCAGCCAGGTGCAGGAATTCCTTGACTTCCACCTGATGCCGGGCATCCAGCACCTGGCCCTGTCCACGGACGACATCGTGGGAACGGTGTCGGCCATGAAGGACAACGGCCTGGAGTTCCTGGCGGCCCCCGAGGGGTACTACGACCTCCAGGAGGACCAGATCCGGGCCTGCAACCTGGATCGCTCGGTGCTGGAGAAACGGAACATCCTGATCGACCACGACGGGAAGGGCTGCCTGCTCCAGGCATGGACCCGCCCTGTCACGGACCGGCCGACCCTCTTCCTGGAGGTGATCGAGCGCCGGGGGGCCGAGACCTTCGGCGGCAGGTCCTTCCGGGCCCTCTTCGAGGCCATCGAGAACGAGCAGGCGCGGCGCGGCAACCTGTAGCCGCTCCTTCCCGGGAAACTGACCCGGCTCCGGGATCCTCCAGGGGATCTCGGGGGTCCGTCTGCGACCCTGCCGGGGAGTTATTCGGAGAAAATCTATCGGCGATATTGACGGGAGCCGGGAGCGGCCATACCGTGTCTGCACCCTGCCGGGGATTGCTGGCCAACCTGTTGGAGGTTCCGATGACGAACCAACTGCCCCACCCGTTGCCCGAGGGGGTGACGATTTCCGGTCCCGTGGGTCCCGAGGGGGCCCGGATCCTGACGACGGACGCGATGCGCTTCCTGGCCGACCTGGTTCGCCGGTTCGACTGGCGCCGGGAGGAACTGCTGGAACGGCGCCGGGAGTTGCAGAAACGCTGGGACCAGGGATGGCGTCCCGGGTTCGTGGCCGAGACGGCCTTCCTGCGCGAGGCGGACTGGAAGGTCGCTCCCCTGCCGCCGGACCTGATCGACCGGCGGGTCGAGATCACCGGACCCGTGGACCGCAAGATGATCATCAACGCCCTGAACTCCGGGGCGAAGGTCTTCATGGCCGATTTCGAGGACGCGACTGCTCCGACGTGGGAGAACGTGCTGGGGGGGCAGGTGAACCTCCATGACGCGGTCCGCCGGACGATCCGGTACACCGCCCCCGAAACCGGCCGGGATTACGTCCTTGGGGAGAACCCGGCGGTGTTGATGGTGCGGCCCCGGGGACTCCACCTGCCGGAGGTCCACGTCCAGGTGGACGGCCGGCCGGTCGCCGGGGCCTGGTTCGATTTCGCCCTCTACTTCTTCCACAACGCCAAGGAACTGCTGGCCCGCGGGAGCGGTCCCTACTTCTACCTGCCGAAGATCGAGAGCCACCTGGAGGCCCGCCTCTGGAACGACGTGTTCCTCCGGGCCCAGGAACTCCTGGGAATCCCCCGGGGCACCATCAAGGCGACGGTGCTGATCGAAACGCTGCCCGCGGCCTTCGAGATGGACGAGATCCTCTACGAACTCCGGGAGCACTCGGCGGGACTGAACTGCGGCCGGTGGGACTACATCTTCAGTTTCATCAAGAAGCAGCGGAACGATCCGAAGGCGGTGCTTCCCGACCGGTCCCTGGTGACGATGGACAAGGGGTTCCTGAAGGCCTACGTGCAGCGGCTGATCCGGGTCTGCCACCGTCGCGGGGTCCACGCGATGGGCGGGATGGCCGCCCAGATTCCCGTGCGGGACGATCCGGCGGCCAACGAGGAGGCCCTTGCGAAGGTCCGGGAGGACAAGCTGCGGGAGGTCCGGGAGGGCCATGACGGGACCTGGGTGGCCCACCCGGGGCTGGTGCCGGTGGCCCTCGAGGTCTTCGACGCGCACCTTTCGGGGCCGAATCAGATCGAGGTTTCCCGGGACGACGTCCGCGTCACCGAGGAGGATCTGCTGCGGGTCCCGGAGGGGCCCCGGACGGAGGAGGGGGGCCGCCAGAATGTCCGGGTGGCGGTCCGGTACCTGGAGTCGTGGCTCCGGGGACAGGGCTGCGTTCCCATCGATCACCGGATGGAGGACGCCGCGACCGCCGAGATCTGCCGGGCCCAGTTGTGGCAGTGGGTGCACCACGGCGCGTCCATCGAGGGCATCGGGTCCCTGACCCCGGCCCGGTTCCGCCGGATCCTGGACGACGAGATGCGCCGGATGGAGGAGACGCTGGGGAAGGAGGCCTGGGCTTCCGGGAAATTCGTGCAGGCCCGGGGGATCCTGGAGCGGCTGGTCACGGCGACGGAGTTCGAGGAGTTCCTGACGCTGCCGGCCTACCAGGCCCTGCTGGGCCGGGAGACCCTGGATGGCGGATTCTCCGGGGCCCCCGCCGGGGAACACGGGACCCCGGCTCCGTGGCACCCGGACCCGGGGAGATGGGAAGGAGTCGTGCGGCCCTACACGAAGGCCGACGTCGAGCGCCTCCAGGGATCGCTGCCCATCGAGCACTCCCTGGCCCGCCACGGGGCCCTGCGCCTGTGGGAACTGTTCCGGACGCGTCCATTCGTCCCGGCCCTGGGGGCCCTGACGGGCAACCAGGCGGTCCAGATGGTGAAGGGAGGCCTCGAGGCGATCTACGTATCGGGCTGGCAGGTGGCCGCCGACATGAACACGGCCGGCCAGACCTACCCGGACCAGAGCCTGTACCCGGCCGACAGCGTGCCGTCGCTGGTCCGGCGGATCAACCGGGCGCTGCAGCGGGCCGACCAGATCGAGCGGTCCGAGGGGCGGACCGACCGGGACTGGTACGCGCCCATCGTCGCCGACGCCGAGGCGGGGTTCGGAGGCCCCCTGAACGCCTTCGAACTGATGAAGGCGATGATCGAGGCGGGAGCGGCGGCGGTCCACTTCGAGGACCAGCTGGCCAGCGAGAAGAAGTGCGGCCACATGGGGGGCAAGGTGCTGATTCCCACCTCCCAGTTCGTCCGGACGCTGGTCGCCGCCCGTCTGGCCGCGGACGTGATGGGGGTCCCGACCATCCTGATCGCCCGGACCGACGCCCACTCGGCCCGGCTGATCCTGTCCGATGCGGATCCCTACGACGACCCCTTCATTATCCGGGAGCGGTCTCCCGAGGGGTTCTGGGGCATCCGGGCGGGCATCGAGTGCGCGATCCACCGGGCCCTGGCCTACGCCCCCTACGCGGACATGCTGTGGTGCGAGACCTCGACCCCCGACCTGGAGGAGGCCCGGCAGTTCGCCGAGGGCGTCCACCGGAAGTTCCCGGGGAAGATGCTGGCGTACAACTGCAGCCCCTCCTTCAACTGGAGGAAGCACCTGGATCACGCCACCATCGCGAAATTCCAGCGGGAACTGGGGGCGATGGGATACCGGTTCCAGTTCGTCACGCTGGCGGGGTTCCATGCCCTGGCCCACTCGATGTTCCACCTGGCCCACGAGTACAAGGACCGGGGCATGGCGGCCTACACGGACCTCCAGGAGGCCGAGTTCGCGGCGGAGCGGATCGGCTACACCGCCACCCGGCACCAGCGGGAGGCGGCCACGGGCTACTTCGACCTGGTGACCGAGACCCTGACGGCCGGCAAGTCCAGCACCAAGGCCCTGGTGGGGTCCACCGAGGAGGCCCAGTTCACGGACCTGGACCGGATCCAGGCCGCCCAGGCGGCCATCGACGAGGAGCACGCCCAGTTGCACGGCCTGGCCGATCGCCTCTCGAAGTCGAAGGACCTGGCGGAACTGGGGGTGATCCTCCAGGAACTGGGGCAGTGGCTCGCGGGCCATTTCGCCCGGGAGGAGTCCGTCGAGGGCCTCCACGGCCTGGTGTCCCGGCGGGCGCCGTCCTTCGCCCCGGCCTTCGATTCGCTGATGGCCGAGCACCAGGGATTCCTGGACCAGGTGGCCCGGCTGCACGACCTGGCGGCCCGGGGGGACCGGGACGCCGTCCTCCAGGGGGTGGAGGACCTGAAACAGGGGCTGGAGCGGCACGAGGAGCGGGAGGACCGCATCGCCCGGGCGGCCCTGGAACCGGCCGGGGCCGCCTGCCCGACCTGAGGAGTGCACGGATGGCCCGAACACCGGTGGACACGGACGGTGCACGGTTTGTCTGCGGCCGTCTCCGGACCGCGAATCCGGGGACAGGCCGGGAGGCCTCGGGGGTGTTTGACTCGGATAAAGTCGGTCTGATAAATTCGGGGTCCCGGCAGGATCCACCAGAGGCTCCCTGGCGGCAACCTGGAGGGCTGCGATGAACCCTTCCGTATCCCGGGCCCTGGAACGCATGGCCCTGCTGCTGGAGGAGCAGGTCCAGCGGCTGGAGGGCCTCGGCGGGCAGGTGGAGGCCGTCGATTTCTCGAAGGTGAAACCCCTGGTGGTGGGCGTGATCCCCGGGGACGGCATCGGGCCGGGCATCGCCCGGGAGGCGACCCGGGTCCTGCGACGGATCCTCCAGGCGGAGATCCTGGAAGGCAAGGTGGAGTTGCGGACCATCGACGGGCTGACGATCGAGAACCGGTTGAGGCACGGGACGGCCATTCCCCCATCGGTCCTGGAGGCGGTCCGGGAGTGCCACGTCGTCCTGAAGGGCCCGACCACGACGCCGGACCGGGGCGGATCCCTGCCGGACCTCGAAAGCGCCAACGTCGCGATGCGCCGCGAACTGGACCTGTTCGTCAACGTCCGGCCGGTCCGCGTTCCCAGCCGGGACCTGGACTGGACCTTCTTCCGGGAGAACACCGAGGGGCCCTACCCCCTGGGCAGCCGGGGCATCCAGGTCACCCCGGAACTGGCGGTGGACCTGTCGGTGGCCACGGCCCACGGGAGCCGCCGGGTCATCCGCATGGCCTTCGAGCACGCCCGGGCCCGGGGAATCGGCTGCGTGACCGGTGTGGCGATGCCCAATGTGATCAAGGCCACCGACGGCCTGTTCATGCAGATCGGCGAGGAGGTGGCGGCGGAATTCCCGGGCATCCGCTGGGAGGCGTGGCACGCGGACATCGCGGCGGCCCGGATGGCCGACCCGGCGAAGGCCACGGGGACCTGCGTCTTCGTGCTGCCGAACCTCTACGGGGACATCCTCACCGAGGAGGCGGCGGTGCTCCAGGGGGGGGTGGGGACCGTCGGCAGCGCCAACATCGGCCTGCGCCACGCGGTCTTCGAGCCGATCCACGGATCGGCGACGCGCATGGTCCAGGAGGGGCGGGCGGAATACGCGAATCCCTCGAGCCTCCTCCGGGCCGCGGCGATGATGATCCGGCACGTCGGCATGAGGGCCCGGGCCGACATGCTGGACATGGCCCTGGACATCGTGAACCACTTCGATCGGCAGGTGGTGGTGACCGGTCGCCCCGGGGGGGCGACGACCCGGGACTTCACCGATCACCTGCTGAACACGCTCGAAAGCAACGAGATCGCCGGGCGGTGGGCGGTGCTCCGGGAGCACGCCAGGCGGATCGCCCGGAAACGGCAGAAGATCTGCGACGGCGAAATGGATGCATTCGGGAACCTGCGGAGCACGTGATTGGACAGGACCATCACAGGAGGCATCGAACCGTGAACCAGCCAATCAGGGATCCCTTCGGCGCGCTGGCGCGGCTGCCCTTCGATGGCGGTCGCCTGCACTATTACCGCATCGAGGCGCTGGACCAGGGCGGCCGCATCGCCCGGTGGCCCTTCTCCCTGAAGGTGCTCCTCGAGGCCCTGGTCCGGAACTGCGACGGGAACGACATCCGGGAACAGGACGTGGCCGCGGCGGCTTCCTGGGACGGCGTCTCCCCGGTCGAGATCCCCTTCCTCCCGGCGCGCATCCTGCTCCAGGACTTCACGGGGGTGCCGGTGGTGGCGGACCTGGCGGCCCTGCGATCGGCGGTCGCCGGGCATGGCGGCGACCCGGGCCGGGTGGAGCCCCTGATCCCGGTGGACCTGGTGGTGGACCACTCGGTCCAGGTGGACGTCTTCGGCTCCCGGGAGGCCCTGGCCGAGAATATGCGGCTGGAGTTCCGGCGAAACGTCGAACGCTACCGCTTCTTGAAGTGGGGCCGCCAGGCCTTCCGGGGCGTGCGGGTGGTGCCTCCGGGGGCGGGGATCGTGCACCAGGTGAACCTGGAGCACCTGGCCCGGGTGGTCTTCCGGGCCCCCTCCGGGGACGGCGAACTGGCCTACCCGGACACGGTGCTGGGCACCGATTCCCACACGCCGATGGTGAACGCCCTGGGCATCGTCGGCTTCGGGGTCGGGGGGATCGAGGCCGAGGCGGCGATGCTGGGGAAGCCGCTGTCGATGTTGATGCCGGACGTCCTGGGCGTGCGCCTGCTGGGGGCCCTTCCGCCCGGCACCACCGCGACGGACCTGGCCCTGACGGTGACCCAGGTGCTCCGGCGCAAGGGAGTCGTGGGCAAGTTCGTCGAGTTCTTCGGCCCCGGCCTGGCGAACCTGTCGGTCCAGGACCGGTCCACGGTGGCCAACATGGCCCCGGAATACGGCGCGACGGTGTCGTTCTTCCCCTGGGACCGGGCGACGCTGCGTTACCTGGCCCTCACGGGGCGGCCGGCGGAGCACCTGGCGCTGGTGGAGGCCTACGCCCGGGCCCAGGGCCTGTTCCGGGACGAGGCGACGCCGGACCCGTCCTTCCGGGAGACCCTGGACCTGGATCTCGGATCGGTGGAGCCCAGCGTGGCGGGACCGAAGCGGCCCCAGGACCGCGTGCCCCTCGGCCGGGTGAAGGCCCAGTTCGCCGAGGCCCTGACCACCCCGGTGGACCGGGGAGGCTTCGGCATGGCGTCCGGCACGGCTCCCGCCACCGGGACGCTGGGCCACGGGTCGGTCGTGATCGCGGCCATCACCAGTTGCACGAACACCTCCAACCCGTCCCTGATGCTGGCGGCGGGCCTGCTGGCCCGGCACGCCGTGGAGCGGGGGCTCCGGGTGGCGCCCTGGGTCAAGACGAGTCTCGCGCCGGGGTCGAGGGTGGTGACCGAGTACCTCGAGCGGACGGGCCTGCTTCCCTACCTGGAGGCCCTCGGGTTCCACGTCGTCGGGTATGGCTGCACCACCTGCATCGGGAACTCCGGGCCGCTTCCGGAGCCGGTCCGGGAGGTCGTGACCCGGGACGACCTGGTGGCCGTGGCGGTCCTGTCGGGGAACCGGAACTTCGAGGGGCGCATCAATCCCCTGACCCGGGCCAACTACCTGGCCTCGCCGCCCCTGGTGGTGGCCTATGCCCTGGCCGGTACCGTGAACCTGGATCTCTCGTCGGAGCCCATCGGCACCGATTCCGAGGGGCGCCCGGTGATGCTCGCGGACCTGTGGCCCTCGGCCGAGGAACTCCAGGCCCTCCGGGCCCAGGCGGACGATCCCCGGGACTACCGGCTCTACCGGAACCCGGATTCCTTCCACCCCGACTGGGGGCGGCTTTCGGGCGATGAAGGCTACATGTATTCCTGGGACCCGGCCTCGACCTACATCCTGGAACCGCCGTTCCTCCAGGGCGTCGGCCGGGATCCGGCGCCCCCGGCGCCCCTCCGAGGCGCCCGGATCCTCGCATGGCTCGGGGACTCCATCACCACGGACCACATCTCGCCGGCCGGATCCATCCCGGTGAACAGCCCCGCGGGGAAGTTCCTGGTCGATCACGGGGTGCCGCCGGAGGAGTTCAATTCCTACGGGGCCCGCCGGGGGAACCACCTGGTGATGGCCCGGGGCACCTTCGCCCATCCCCGCCTCCGGAACCGCCTCGTCCCGGACCGGGAAGGGGGTATCACGCGGCACCTCCCGTCGGGGGAGGTGGTGTCCATCTTCGAGGCGTCGTCGCGATACCAGGCCGCCGGCACGCCGCTGGTCGTTGTGGCCGGGAAGGAATACGGCACCGGGAGTTCCCGGGACTGGGCCGCGAAGGGACCGGCCCTGCTGGGGGTGCGGGCGGTCCTGGCCGAGAGTTTCGAGCGCATCCACCGGGCGAACCTGGTGGCGATGGGGGTGGTGCCGCTCCAGTTCCTGGAGGGGGAGACCGCCGACGGTGTCGGGCTGCGGCCCGAGGACCTGCTGGACATCGACCTGTCGGAACTGGCCACTCCGCGCCAGGAACTCCGGGTCGTGGCCCGGGGGGAGGATGGCGATCGCCGGTCCTTCGGGGTCCTGGTCCGGGCCGACACGCCCGCCGAGGTGGAGACCCTGCGGCAGGGCGGGGTGCTGCCGGCGGTGCTGCGAAGGCTGCTGGGCTGAACCCTGGAAAAGGGGTTGAGAGGAGGGACGCATGGACACGCCCAGGGAGACCCTGACCATCGTGGACAACCGGACCGGCAAGACCTACGAGGTCCCGGTCCGGCAAGGCTGCATTCCGGCCATGGCCCTGCGGGAGATCCGGGTCTCCCAGGACGACTTCGGGCTGATGTCCTACGATCCCGGGTTCCTGAACACCGCGTCGTGCAAGAGCGCCATCACCTTCATCGACGGAGACCAGGGCATCCTCCGGTACCGGGGCTACCCCATCGAGCAGCTGGCGGAACACAGTTCGTTCCTGGAGGTCGCCTACCTGCTCTACCACGGGGAACTTCCGACGCCGGACCAGATGGCCCAGTGGTCCCACTCGGTCCGCTACCACACGATGGTCCACGAGGGCATCAAGCGGTTCCTGGACGGCTTCCGGTACGACGCCCACCCGATGGGAGTGCTGGTGTCCACGATCGCGGGCCTGGCCACCTTCTACCCGGAGTCGAAGAACATCCGCGACCCCGAAACCCGGTCGATCCAGTTCGACCGCGCGATCGCGAAGATCCCGACCATCGGGGCCTTCGCCTACCGCCACCGCCTGGGGATGCCCTATGTCTATCCCGACAACTCCCTGTCCTACACGGAGAACTTCCTGAACATGGTCTTCCACGGCCTGGAGCCCGTGAAGGGGCGACGGGTGGACTTCGAGCACGACCCGGTGCTGGCCCGGGCCCTGGACATCCTGTTCATCCTCCACGCCGACCACGAGCAGAACTGCTCCACCACGGCGATCCGCGTCGTGGGGAGCGCCCACACCGATCCCTACACCGCCATCGCGGCCGCGGCGTCGGCCCTCTACGGACCTCTCCACGGCGGGGCCAACGAGGCGGTGCTCCGGATGCTGCGGGAGATCGGGTCGAAGGACAAGGTCCCGGCCTTCATCCAGGAGGTCAAGAAGGGGGACCGGCTCCTCTACGGGTTCGGGCACCGGGTGTACAAGAGCTACGACCCGAGGGCCCGCATCATCAAGAGGACCGCCGACGAGGTCTTCGAGGTGATGGGCCGGAACCCCCTGATCGACATCGCGATGGAACTGGAGCGCATCGCGCTGCAGGATGACTACTTCGTGAGCCGCAAACTGTATCCCAACGTGGACTTTTATTCCGGCCTCATCTACGAGGCGATGGGCTTCCCGGTGGAGATGTTCCCGGTGCTCTTCGCGATTCCCCGGGTCGCCGGGTGGTTCACCCAGTGGCAGGAGCAGTTGGAGGACCGGGAGCAGAAGATCGCCCGGCCCCGGCAGATCTACGTGGGCCCGGAGGAGCGCGACTACGTGCCTCTTTCGAAACGGTAGGCGCATGGCGCGATGACCCCGGGGGCCGGCGGAGCCCGGCCCCGCATCGGTCCGCGGCCGGGTTTCCGGGGATGGTTCCCGGGCGGGTGGCCCCCTTCGGGGGCGTTGCAGCAGGAGGCGTTTCGTGACACCCCGATTCCAGAAAGTCCGGATTCCCGAGGGAGATCTGATCGAGGTGCGGGACGGCCGTCCCGTGGTCGGGGACCACCCCGTCATCGGCGTCCTGCGAGGGGACGGCATCGGCATCGACATCACGCCGGCGATGGAGGCCGTGGTCGATGCGGCGGTCCGGAAGGCCTACGGCGGCCGCCGGGGGATCGCCTGGTGCCCCCTCTACGCGGGCCTGGAAGGGCTGCACCAGTACGGAAGCGAGTTCCCGGAGGAGACCGTCGAGGCGATCCGGCACCTGAAGGTCGCCATCAAGGGGCCTTTCACCACGCCCATCGGGGAGGAGACCCACGTCTGCCTCCACTGCGCCCACCAGCAGGACCACGGGGGACGCTGCGACCAGTGCGGAAAGGACGACGGCGTCACGCCGCGGTTCCGGTCCATCAACGTCCGCTTCCGCCAGGCCCTGGACCTCTATGCCTGCGTGCGGCCGGTGCGGTATTTCGAGGGCGTGCCGGCCCCGAACCGGTACGCCAACCAGGTGAACTTCGTGATCTTCCGGGAGAACACCGAGGACGTCTATGCCGGCCACGACTTCGAGAAGGGGTCCGAGGTGGCCCTGGCGATCATCGACCTGGTGAAACAGAAGACCGGGCGCCAGATCCGCCCCGATTCGGGGATCGGCGTGAAGCCCATCTCGGTCTTCGGGACGAAGCGCCTGGTCCGCAAGGCCCTGCAGTGGGCCGTCCAGCAGGGGCTCCCGTCGGTGACCCTGGTCCACAAGGGCAACATCATGAAGTTCACCGAGGGGTCCTTCAGCAAGTGGGGATACGAGGTCGCGGCGGAGGAGTTCGGCGACCGGACCGTGACCGAGAAGGAACTCTGGGAGAGGTTTGACGGCCGGATGCCCGAGGGGAAGGTGCTGGTCAAGGACCGCATCGCCGACTCGATCTTCCAGCAGATCCAGACGCGCCCAGGGGAGTACAGCGTGCTGGCGCTGCCGAACCTGAACGGCGACTACCTGTCGGACGCGGCCATCGCCCTGGTGGGGGGGCTGGGCCTGGGTCCCGGGGCCAACATGTCCGACGAGGTGGCCCTGTTCGAGGCGACCCACGGCACCGCGCCCAAGTACACCGGTCTGGACAAGGTGAATCCCGGGTCCCTGATCCTGTCGGCGGTGATGATGCTCGAACACCTGGGCTGGAACGAGGCGGCCGTCCTGATCCACCGCGGCATGGAGCGCGCGATCCAGGAAGGGGTGGTGACCTACGACCTGGCGAGGCTGATGAAGGCCGAGGGCCGGGAAGGGGTCCGGGAGGTCTCCTGCTCGGGCTTCGGCCAGGCCATCATCGACCGGATGTGACTTCCGTTTCTCCGCACAGGAAGCCTCCCTTCGGGGCCATGCCTCGGGCCGCCCCGATCCTCGAACGGTTCCATATGGTCGCAAGTATCCCTGATCACCATGTCTCTGCTCTCCCTTGACTTGCTCCGGCAGGATCGGAAAATTCCTCCATCAAATTAGATGGAGGGGGACATGTCCTGCATGGAAGGGCGCAGAGGACCTCACCGGAATCCCAATTCCGCAGGGACCCGGAAAAGGGTTCCTGTTCGGAATGACATTCGGATTCTTGGGTGCCTCGTGATCCTGGCCGGTTGTGGCGGAAGGTCGGCTCCCGAAGAGACATCCTGCACCTGTCGTTTGCCACGATATAGGGACCACCTGGAGGCCTGGTTTGCCAGCAATTAGGGACCAGGTGATTGCCACCAATTAGGGACCACCCGCGGACTGTGGAGTGGTAAAGCCACGTCGGGCTCTGG
>JAGOKF010000005.1:0-66257 GCA_017994695.1 Myxococcota bacterium
GTCCCCGAAGACCTCGGCCGAGGGGGCCGCCGAGGCCCAGGGGCCGTAGAGGGGATGGCGGGTCCCCCCGATCCAGGCCGTCAGGTTCGCGATGGCCCCCAGAGGCGCCGGGGCGTCGGGCTGGTTCAGGCCACCCCGGACCCGCCACTCCAGCCGCTCCCCATCCGTGGCCCCCTGGAAGAAGTCCTCCGGGACGTGGCAGGGAGAGGGCTCGGCCGCGGGAGGGTCCATCACGAGGCGCAGCACCTCGCCCTGGATCCCCGCGAACTGCGCCGGGAAGGCTCCCCCCATGTAGGACAGCGTCACGTCCCCCTCCGGGACGTGGATCGTGCTGGCCGAGTAGCCGTAGATCAGCCCCCCGTGGCCGAAGGCGACTCCGACGGGACTCTCGGTCCGGGTGATCCCCAGGCCGTACTTCGTCTGCTCCCCGAGGATCCGGCAGGGCGGGAAGGACAGCATGGCCTCCATCGTTCCCGGCTGCAGGATTTCGCCCCGGACCAGGGCCCGCATGAAGACGGCCATGTCCGCCGGCGTGCTGACCAGGCCTCCCGCCGTGAAGGCCACCGAGGGGTGGAACAGGTAGGCGCAGTCCAGCAGGTGGTCGTCCACGAACAGGTCGCCGGGGATCAGGTCCACCAGCCCCGGCGGGATCCCCAGGTCCGCGAAGGCGGGCCGCGGATCCATGTACCCGTGGACCAGCGCCGGGTCCTCCTCGCCCCCCATGTCCAGGTAGGTGTGGGTGAGCCCCAGGGGACGAATCACATAGTCCTGAATGAGGTCCGCGGCGGGCCGCCCGGCGGCCTTCTCCGCCACCAGTCCCGCCAGCAGGTAGTTGGTGTTGCTGTACAGGCACTCGGTCCCCGGCTCGAACTGGAGCGGCAGTCCGGAAACGTACCGGAGCAGCCGGTCCGGGGAAATCGCCTCCCCCGGGTTCGCCACGATGCCGATCCAGAGGCTCTGGTCCAGCAGGTAGTCGGGGATGCCACTGCGCATCCCCAGCAGTTGCCTCACGGTGATCGCCTTCCAGTTCGGGTACTCGGGAAGCCATCGTTCCAGGGGGTCGTCGAGTCCCAGGAGCCCCTCCTCGACCAGGCGGAGCACCAGGGTCGAGATCACCGGCTTCGTGCCGCTGCCGATGCGGAATGCCGGCTCAAAGGGCAGGGGCGACCCGCTCCGGAGGTCCGTCACCCCCGCCCCGCCCCGCCAGCGGGCTTCCCCGGGGAGTTGCAGGGCCAGGGCGAGGTTGTACTCCCCCGAAAAGACCAGGTACTCCTCCACCAGGGCCTGGAGGTGACGGGCCAGCAGCGGGGGTACGGTGGGCGGGTCCCAGCCGTCGCGACCCCCGGGATCCCCCGGCAGGTCCCGGGGCTCTTGACCATCGTCGGAGCCTCCCGCATCCCCGGGCGAATCCCCGGGGTCCTGCGCCTCCCCGTCCGACATCCCCTCGTCCGGCAGGCCGGGTTCCAGGACCTCCGACGGGGGAAATGCGTCCCACAGATCCAGCCCGGGTACCCCCTCGCCACCGCCTCCGCACCCGGCCAGGCCCAACAGGATCGGGACGAGGACCCGCGGCAGTCCCCTTCGTCGAATGCCCATGCCTCCCCCGAGAAGATGTCCGGACGATTCTAGACCCGATCCGGAATCCCCGGCACCGGCGCCCCCTCCGGCATTGACACGACGCGCCAATGGGCGCCACCATTCCAGGGACGGAGGCTCGACGATGCGATGGCTTCCTCTCTTGGCGCTGGCCATGGTCGTGGGCTGCCAGGCCTCCCCGCCACCGGCCGCCAATGCTCCCCGCACCCGCGTCCGGACTGCCCCCGTGGCCATCGAGACCCGGGTTCTCGAGCGGCGCCTGACCGGCTACACCTTCCCCTTCGAGGCCCACGGGCCCGGCTTCCTGGTCGCCGGGCGGGTGACCTCCCTGGCGGTGGACGCCGGGGACCGGGTCCGGAAGGGGCAGCTGCTGGCCACCCTGGCCCCCGAGGACTACGCGCTCCAGAAGCGCCTGGCCGAGATCCAGGTCGAGGCCCTCGCTCCCAACGTGGAACGGGTGGACCGCCTCGTGCAGGAGCAGGCGTTGCCCCAGGCCACCCGCGACGAGGTCCAGGGGCGCTGGCGGGCCGCCCTGACCCAGCGGGAACAGGCGGATCGCCTGGTGGGCCATACCCGGCTGGTATCCCCCATCGACGGCGTGGTGCTGGAACGACGCACCGCCGTCGGCCAGGTCATCGGCGCCGGGATGCCCGCGGTGGTGCTGCTGGACCTGTCCCGGGTCAAGGTGAAACTGGCGGTGACCCAGTCCGAACTGGCCCTCTTCGAGGTCGGCACCGAGGTGGCGGTGGACTTCCCCGGCGTGGCCCAGAACCGCCCCGGGAGGGTCCATTCCGTGTCGCTGCTCCCGGACACGAAGACCCGCACCTGGGAGGTCGAGGTGGCGGTGGACAACGCCGACGGGCTGCTGCGTCCGGGCCTGCTGGCCCGGGTCTCCCGGCAGCAGCGGGAGGTGTCGGGGATCTTCATCCCCCTGGACACCGTGCGCCATGACCTGGACCGGCAGCCCCTGGTGCTGGTGATGGACCCCTCGACCCGCAAGGTCCTGGCCCGGCCCGTCTCCCTGGGGGACCTCTTCGGCACGAAGGTCCAGGTGCTGTCGGGACTGGCCGAGGGCGACCTCCTGATCGTCGAGGGCCAGGGCTTCGTGAACCCCGGGGACGAGGTGCTGGCCCCATGAAACTGGCCTCGTTCAGCGTCCGCAATCGCACCCTGATCGCGATGGCGGTGCTGGCCGTGGTGGCCTGGGGCACCCTGAACTACCTGGACATCAGCCGCCGGGAAGACCCGGAGATCAAGATCAGCCTCGCCCTGGTGATCACCATCTGGCCCGGCAAGAGCGCCGAGGACGTCGAGCGCCTGGTCACCCGGAAACTGGAGGAGGAGATCGAGAAGCTCTCGACCCTCCAGCAGATGAAGTCCATCACCCGGGAGAACCTCTCCCTGATCCTGGTGGACATTGACTTCAACGCCGACACCGCCATCGAGTGGCAGCGCCTCCGCAACCGCCTGGAGGAGGCCCGGAAGCATCTTCCCCCCGGCGTGATCGGCCCCCGGGTGATGGACGACTTCGGCGACGTCACCGCGATGATCTACGCCCTGCGGTCCCGGACCGCCGAGCCCCGGGAACTGAAGTACTGGGCCGACCAGTTGAAGGCCCGGATCCGGGCCCTGCCGTCGGTGGGCAAGGTGAACCTGCTGGGGGAGCAGCAGGAGGTGATCTACATCGAGGGACCCCTGGATTCCTTCACCACCTACGGCTTCTCCCCGCTGGTCGCCGCGCGCATCCTCGAGGCCCAGAACGTCAACCTGCCCTCGGGGTACCTCCGGACCCCCGACGCCAACCTCCGCCTGGACACCCCCGGCAGCGTCACCTGGGTGGACCAGATCCGGGAGGCGGTGCTGGACGTGGCCTCGCAGTCCGGCGCGCCGCTGAAGGTGAAGGACGTCTTCTCGGTGCGCCAGTCCTACGAAGACCCCCCGATCTCCTTCTTCGAATCGTCCTCGGAGCCCGCCATCGGCCTGGACATCCGGATGGCCCCGGGGAACAACATCGTGCAGATGGGACGGGAGGTCCAGGCGGTCGTGGAGGACTTCCGGACCCAGTTGCCTCCCCACATCCAGATGGACCTGGTCCACGACCAGCCCCGGGAGGTGGACGAGTTCGTCGGGTCCTTCCTGCAGAACCTCTGGGAGGGACTCGTCCTGGTCATCCTGGTGATGCTGCCCCTGATGGGACTCCGGGCCACCGCCATCGTCGCCGTGGCCCTTCCCCTGTCCATCGTGGCGACGCTCGCCGTGATGCCCGCGATGAAGGTGGACCTCGAGCAGGTGGCCATCGCCGCGTTCATCGTGGCCCTGGGGATGCTGGTGGACAACGCCATCATCGTGGTGGACAACATCGATCGTCACCTGGCGCGAGGGGAGGACCCCGTCACCGCCGCCACCCGGGGCACCGACGAACTGCTCCGTCCCATCCTGGTGGGCACGATGGGCACGGTCTTCGCCTTCGGCCCCCTGCTGATGCTGAAGGACGAGGTCGGAGCCTACGTCCGGAGCCTCCCGCTGGTCGTCTCGGCCTCGATGCTGGCGTCCCTGGTCGTCGCCGTCACGGTGACCCCCCTGCTGGCCGCCCGCCTGATGCGCCACTCCACCGGCCAGGCCTCCGGGACCGGCATCCCGAAGGGGCGCGTCTCCCGGGTCTACGCCGCCGCCCTCCGGGGGGGCCTGAAGCGCAAGCCGGTGGTGCTGCTGCTGGCCCTGGCGGCCTTCGTCGGGGCCGCGGCCCTGCTGCCGCGGATCGGGTTCAGCTTCTTCCCGGAGGTGGACCGGGACCAGTTCACCATCGACCTGTGGCTGCCCGAGGGCTCCGGCATTGCGAAGACCACCGCCAAGGTCCGGGAGGTGGAGGAGATCCTGCGACAGGAACCGGAGGTCCGGTCCTGGGCCTCCTTCGTCGGGGAGGGCGGTCCCCGGTTCCACATCACCGTGATGCCGCAGTTCAACTCCCTGAACTACGCCCGCCTGCTGGTCAACACCCGGGATCCCAAGGCCACCCGGCCCCTGGCGAACCGTCTGAAGGACGTCTTCCGGGAACGGATCGTCGGGGCGAGGATCACCCCGAAGGCGATCCTGATGGGGATCCCGGTCGAGGCCCCGGTCGCGTTGCGTGTGACCGGCCCCGACCTCCAGGTGATGGGCCGGATCTCCCAGGAGATCCAGCAGATTCTCCGGGACACGCCCGGCACCGACATGGTCCGGGACGACCTGGGCCAGGAGGTCCCGAGCATTCGGGTGGACCTCGATGCCGAGGCGGGCCTGATGGTGGGCGTGACCGCCACCGAGACCGCCGTGGCGCTGCTGACCGCCCACGAGGGCCTGCCGGCCACCGAGGTCCACCACCAGGACGTCACCATTCCCGTCCGTCTCCGGGCGGCGGCCGAGGACCGGGTCTCGGGGCGCACGATCCAGGACCTCCGGGTACCCTCCTCGGTGACCGGGGCCAAGGTCCCCCTGAACGCCATCGCCACGCTGCGTCCCTACTGGGGCACGGGCGTGATCCACCGGACGGACAACCAGCGGAGCGTGACCGTGATGGCCGAGGTGCACAATCGGCTGGCCGCCGACGTGCTCCGGGACGCCCTGCCGAGGATCCGGGCCCTGGACCTGCCGCCGGGCTATTTCCTGTCCATCGAGGGCGAGGAGAAGGAGCGGTCCAAGGCCTTCGGCCAGTTGACCACCGTCTTCTTCGTGATCGTGGGCCTGCTGCTCGCGATGCTGACGATGCAGTTCCACAGTCTGAAACGGGCCTCGGTGGTCCTGGCCTCGGTGCCCCTGGCGATCATCGGGGCGGTGCTGGGGCTCTGGCTGTCGGGGAACACCTTCAGTTTCATGGCCTTCCTGGGGGTGGTGTCCCTGGCGGGCATGGTGATCAAGAACGCCGTGGTCTGGGTGGAGTTCGTGGACCGGGAACTGGACTCGGGCCTGTCGATCCGGGACGCCGTGGTCCAGGCGGGCATCTGGCGCTTCCGGCCCATCCTGCTGACCACCGCGACGACCGTTCTGGGCCTGCTGCCCCTGGGCCTCTTCGGAGGCGTGCTATGGGAGGGGATGGCCTGGGCCATGATCGCCGGCCTGCTGGTCTCGACGCTGCTGACGCTCTATGTGATTCCCGTGCTGTTCGAATGGCTCTGCGCGAGGGATCCGGGAACGGCCCGGGAATAGTCCGCGGACCTCTCCGTCCAAGGGCCGCTTCCGGCAGCGGCCGGCGGGCGGTCCGGCGTTCGGGAACGGGAACCCGGGTCCCTTTCCTGTTGACAGGGGCGCCCGATCTATTGAGACTTATCGGGTCCTGGGAGTCTGAAAAAAGGAGGGATGCACAGATGACCGCACGATGGAGGATCCTGGTGGGAGTGGTGACGGGCGCCCTGTTCCTGGTGGCCAGCCTGGCGATGGCCGGCGCGCCCGACAAGGTGGATTTCACGAAATACAAGGACAAGAAGTCCGCGGTCTCCTTCGACCACAAGGCCCACGTGGGCCGGAACATCCAGTGCGCCACCTGCCATCACAAGGCCAAGGATGGAAAGAAGGAGGTCTCCTGCGGATCCTGCCATCAGAAGGAGGCCGCCGGCACGACCCCCTCGTTCCAGGACGCCTTCCACAAGCAGTGCAAGGACTGCCACAAGAAGGAAGGGAAGGGTCCCACCAAGTGCGCCGAGTGCCACAAGTAGGGCACCGGGTCCATCATCCCGACCACCCCCGTCCATCCCTGGTGACCTGCGGCCCTGCTCGCTTCCGGAGTCGCGGCCAGGGGCATTACGATGCCGTTGCCGAATCCCCGGACTGTCGCCGGGAGACCCGGGAACCGCGGCGGGACATCGGGGCCCGGAGGAGGCACCGACCCGAAACGGCCCGGTCCGCCGCGTTGACAGCGCCTGGTTGCCATAGCAGCATTCCTTCAGGTCTTCCCGGACGACTCCGATGCACGAGGTCGCAGTCGCGCAGCAGATGCTCGAGGTGATCCGGCGGACCCTGGAGGGGCGGCCTCCGGCCCGGGTCCGGGTGGCCCGCCTGGTCCTGGGACGATTGACCTGCGTGGACCCGGAGACATTGTCCTTCGCCTTCGAGGTGGCCTGCCGGGGCACCCCGGCCGAGGGATGCCGCCTGGACGTGGAACGGGTCCCCCTGCGGGTCCGGTGCGCGGCCTGCGGAACCGAGGAGGAACGGACCGATCTTCTGGATCCCTGCGGGCGATGCGGCAACCGCCGGGGCGAGGTGATCGCCGGGCGGGAACTGCGGCTGACGACCCTGGACGTCGAGGAGGACGGGCCATGACCGAGGTGATCCGGATCGAGGAAGGGGTGCTGGCGGACAACGACCGGGTGGCCGAGGACCTCCGGCGGCGGTTCCGGGAGGCGGGGACCTGTGTCGTGAACCTGATGAGCGGTCCGGGATCCGGCAAGACCACGCTGCTGGAACGGACCGCCGAGGCCCTGAAGGACCGGGTGCGCCTGGGGTTCGCCGTGGGGGACATCCAGACCTCCCGGGACGCCGATCGCATCGCCCGCCACGGGGTGCCCGTGGTGCAGATCAACACCGGGGACGCCTGCCACCTGGACGCCCGGATGGTGGCCCCGGCGGCGGATCGCCTGCTGTCCCTGGGGATCGACCTGCTGATCGTCGAGAACGTCGGAAACCTGGTCTGCCCGGCGGAGTTCGAGATCGGGGAAGACGCGAAGGTGGTGATGCTGTCGGTCACCGAGGGGGCCGACAAGCCGGCGAAGTACCCGCTGATGTTCCACGTCTCCCGGCTGCTGCTGCTGAGCAAGGTGGACCTGCTGCCCCACGTGGACTTCCCGGTGGAGGCGGCCATCGAGGATGCCCGGGCCCTGAACCCGGACCTCCGGGTGATTCCCCTCTCGGCGAAGACCGGTGAGGGCCTGCCCGAATGGCTGGACTGGCTGGTGGCCCTGCGGGACCGGGTTCGGGCCGGGGGGAGGTGAAGGATGTGCCTGGCGGTGCCGATGCGGCTGGTCCGGCGCGAGGGACCGGTGGGATGGGCCGAGGTCCAGGGGATCTCCCGGGAGGTCCGGCTGGACCTGGTGCCCGAGGTCCGGCCGGGGGAGTGGCTGATCGTCCACGCCGGCTATGCCATCGAGGTGCTGGACGAGGAGGAGGCCCGAGAATCGCTGGAAATGGCCCTCCAGGCCGCCGGAGACCCGGGGCCGGGGACGAACGGCCGGGAGGGACCATGAGCGGGTGGGTTTCGGGCCTCCGGGACCCCGGACGGGTCCGGGCGATGGCCGAAGAGGTCGCCGCGCTGGACCCGGGCCGGCCGGTCCGGCTGATGCACGTCTGCGGCACCCACGAGAACGCCCTGTGCGCCGCCGGGATCCGGGACCTGCTGCCCGGCTGGCTATCGCTGGTGGCCGGCCCGGGATGCCCGGTCTGCGTGTGCCCGGCATCGGAGATCGACCTGGCGGTGCGCATCGCCTCGATCCCCGGAGTCACTCTGGCCACCTTCGGGGACCTGGTGCGGGTCCCGGCCCGGATCTCCCTGGCCCAGGCCCGGACCCGGGGCGCCGACGTCCGAGTCGTGTACGGGGTGGCAGACGCGGTGGCCCTGGCCCGGGCGATGCCCGGACGGAAGGTCGTCTTCTTCGCCGTGGGCTTCGAGACGACGGCCTGCACCACCGCGGCGGCGATCCAGGCATCGCCCCCGGACAACTTCCTGGTCCTGGCCAGCCACCGGCTGGTGCCCCCGGCGCTCCAGGCGCTGCTGGAACTGCCCGGGGAGACGCCGGAGGGATTCCTGCTGCCGGGTCACGTGATCACGGTGACGGGGCTTTCGGCCTACCGGGACCTGCTGTCCAGGCGCCCAATCCCGATGGCCGTGGGGGGATTCGAGCCGCTGGACATCCTCCGGGCGATCCGGGAGATCCTGGTCCAGATCCGCCGGGGACACCCGGACGTGGTCAATGCCTACTCCCGGGCGGTCCGCGAGGAGGGCAACCGGGCGGCCCGGGAGGCCATCAAGGCGGTCTTCGAGGCGGTGGACGCCCCCTGGCGGGGCATCGGGACGATCCCCGGGTCCGGGCTGCGGCTGCGACCGCCGTTCCGGCACCTGGACGCGGCGGAGGCCTTCGGGCTGGCCCCGGACCCCTCGGTGGAGGACGCGCCGACGGGCTGCCGCTGCGGCGAGGTGCTGCTGGGACGCCAGGATCCCGAGGAGTGCCCCTTCTTCGGATCGCCATGCGTGCCGGACGACCCGATGGGACCCTGCATGGTGGCCCAGGAGGGAACCTGCGCGGCCCGGTACCGGCACCGGCGGGCCTGACCGGAGAGGAACAACGATGGAAGAGGAACGAATTGCCCTGGGCCACGGCGGAGGCGGGCGGATGACCTCGGACCTGATCCGGGAGGTCTTCCTGCCGGCCCTGGGGAATCCCCGCCTGGAGGCCCTGGGGGACGCGGCGCGCCTGGACCCGGTCCCGGGAGGCCTGGCGATGACCACCGACGCCTTCGTGGTGACCCCCCAGGACTTCCCGGGAGGCGACATCGGGGCCCTGGCGGTCTTCGGCACGGTCAACGACCTGGCGGTGTCCGGGGCGCGGCCCGTGGCGATCTCGGCGGCCTTCATCCTCGAGGAGGGGCTGGTCCGGGGGGACCTGGAGCGGTGGGTCGCGTCGATGGCCCAGGCCGCCCGGCGATGCGCGGTGGAGGTGGTCACCGGGGACACCAAGGTGGTGCCCCGGGGACAGGGGGACCGGGCCTACGTGGTGACGACGGGCATCGGGGCGGTCCTGCCGGAGGCTCCCCCGGGGCCCGGGTCGGTCCGGGAGGGGGACGAAGTGCTGGTCAGCGGGATGGTCGGGGACCACGGGGCGGTGATCGCGGCGTTGCGGAACGGTCTGGACCCCGGGTCGCTGCACAGCGATTGCGCACCGGTGTGGGACCTGGTCGAGGCGCTGCTGGCCGCGGGCGTCCGCCCAAGGTTCCTCCGGGATCCCACCCGAGGAGGCCTGGGCACGGTCCTCGGGGAGATGGGAGAGGCGTCGGGCCTGTCGGTCGAGGTCCGGGACGGGGACCTCCCGGTGCGGCCCGAGGTGGCGGGCCTGTGCGACCTGCTGGGCCTGGACCCGATCTTCCTGGCCTGCGAGGGACGGGTGGTCGCCGTGGTGCCCCCTTCGGGCGCGGAACCGGCCCTCCGGGCGTGGCAGGCCCTTCCCGGGGGCCGGGATGCGGCGCGAATCGGACGGGTGGTGCCGAGGGCCCCGGCCCCGATCGTCCGGGTGACGCCCTACGGGGGCCGGCGCCTCTGCGACGTGCCGGCGGCCGAACCCCTCCCCCGCATCTGCTGAGGTCTTCGATGCACGGGGACCTCCCCCCTCCCGCGGATGCCCCCCGGCAGGGATGCGAGGCGCGCATCCGGGGCATCGTCCAGGGCGTCGGGTTCCGGCCGTTCCTCTACCGGCTGGCGTCGGACCTGGGCCTGGCCGGACGCCTCCGGAACGACGGGGAGGGTGTCACGGTGCGGCTGGAGGGGCCCCCGGGGGCGCTCCGGGATTTCCTGCATCGCCTGGCCCGGGAGGCCCCACCCCTCTCGCGCATCGAGTCGGTGGACGTCCGCTGGACCCCCGCCGAGGGACTCCAGGATCTCCGCATCGAGGAAAGCGACGTCTCCCGGCGCCCCTCGGCGCTGGTCCCCGCCGACGTGGCCACCTGCGACGCCTGCCTCCGGGAGATGGACGATCCGGGGAACCGGCGCCACGGCCACCCGTTCATCAACTGCACCGATTGCGGGCCCCGCTACACGCTGATCCGGCAGATGCCCTACGACCGGTCCCGGACCGCGATGGCCGGATTCCCCCTGTGCCCGGAGTGCGCGAAGGAGTACCGGGACCCGGCCTCCCGGAGGTTCCACGCCGAGGTGGTGGCCTGCCCCCGGTGCGGCCCCCGGCTCTGGTGGCGCGGCGACCCCGGGGAAGAACCGTCCCGGGAGGACCCCCTGGGGAAGGCATGCCGTCTTCTCCGGGAGGGGTCCGTCGTGGCGATCCGGGGCATCGGCGGATGGCACCTGGCCTGCGACGCCCGGGACGAACAGGCGGTGGATCGCCTCCGCAGGAGGAAGCAGCGGGACCGGCGCCCCTTCGCCGTGATGGTACCGGACCTGGCCGCGGCCCGGCGCCTGGCCCGGATCGACGCCCCGGAGGCGGCCCTGCTGGAATCGCCCGAACGGCCCATCGTGATCCTCGACCGGGACTCCGGGTATGACCTGGCTCCCGCGGTGGCCCCGGGGACCGGCCGGATCGGTCTCTTCCTCCCCTACACCCCGGTGCACCGCCTGGTCTTCCGGGAGTCGGGCCTCGCCGCGCTGGTGATGACGTCGGCGAACCCCCACGACGAACCCATCTGCCGGGACGAGGACGAGGCCCTGGAACGGCTCCGGGGCATCGCCGACGGCTTCCTGGGTCACGACCGCCCCATCGTGACCCGCTGCGACGACTCGGTGGCCTTCGTGGCCGAGGGACAGGTCCGGGTGACCCGGAGGTCCCGGGGCCTGGTGCCGCTGCCTCTGCGGCTGCCCGTTTCCGGGGACCCGGTGCTGGCGGTGGGCGGGGACCTGAAGAACGCCTTCGTGGTGACCCGGGGGGACCTGGCCTTCTTCGGGCCCCACGTCGGGGACCTGGAACGGGAGGCCACCGCCGCATGGATGCTGGAGGCGGCCGAACACCTCTGCCGCCTGCTGGAGGTCCGGCCCCGGGCGATCGCCCACGACCTGCACCCGGACTACCACTCGACAAGACTGGCCCGGATCCTCCGGGACCGCCTAGCCCCCGGGGCTCCCCTGGTGCCCGTGCAGCACCACCACGCCCATGCTCTGTCATGCCTCGCCGAGCACGGCCGCCAGGGACCGGCCCTGGCGCTGGCGGTGGACGGCACCGGCTACGGACCAGACGGCACCCTCTGGGGCGGCGAGGTGATCGCGGTGGAAGGAAGCCGCTTCCGCCGCGTGGCGCACCTGCGTTCCCTGCCCCTCCCCGGAGGGGACCGGGCGGCCCGGGACCCCTGGAGGTGCGCCGCGGCGTTCCTGGCCGGGACCGCAATCCCGCTGGCGATCCCGGAGGTCCTCCCGGCGGTCCCTCCCGATCGGGTGATGGCCCAGGCGCACCTGGCGATCGCGGGCCGGGACGTCCCCCGAACGTCGGCCCTGGGACGCCTCTACGACGCCATGGCCGCCATCGCCGGCCTGCGCCTGGAGGACTGCGAGGAGGGGGAGGCGGCGACCGCGGTCGAGGAGGCCTCCCTGGGATCGACGCCCCCGGGGCGCCCGGAACTGGTCCTCGGCCGGGACCGGGACGGGATCCTCGAGGCCGACCTGACCGGGACGCTGGCGAGGATGGCGGTCCTGGTCCGGCAGGGACTGGCGTCCCCGGGGGAGGCCTGCGCCGGGTTCCAGGAGGCGGTGACCGGAGCCCTGGAGGCCCTGGTCCTCCAGGCCTCCCGGGAGACCGGGATCCGGGAGGTGGCGCTGTGCGGCGGGGCGATGCAGAACCGGTTCCTGCTGCGACGCCTTGCGGGGAACCTGGTCTCGGGGGGACTTGAGGTCCGGACCCCGGCCCAGGTCCCCATGGGAGACGGGGGACTGGCCCTCGGCCAGGCCCTGGCCGCCCTGCTCGAACCTCCGGGCCGGGAGAGCGAGGTTCCATGACCCGGGCGGGGCGCTGCCTTGCGCCGCCGGGACCCAGGCGGTAGCATCGCGCGGGATCGGGATGACCGGGAGGGACCCTGGAATCGCCCGCCTACCTCGCTTCCGGACAGGAGAACCCCGAGGCCTCCGGGGAGCTGGGGCGCCAGATCCACCGCCTCCGCTTCGTGCTGCAGAAGCGCAGGATCTGGGCCCTCGGGACCCTGCTGGCGGTGCTGGCCGCCACCGTGCTGATCACCGAGCGCCAGCCCCGGATCTACCGGGCCACGGCGGCGCTGATCATCGAGGCGACCCCCCCTCGGGTCCTGTCGGGGGTCAAGGACGTGGTGGAACTGGGGTCCGGAAGCACCTACTGGGCGATGCGGGACTACTTCCAGACCCAGTACAAGGTGATCCGCGGCCTGGAGGTCTGCGACCGGGTGGTGGCCCGGCTGCGACTGGACGAGGAGCCGGAGTTCCTGGGCCTCCGGCCCGGGGAGGAGATCGACGACGCCACCCGGCGCAACCGCCTGGAAAACAAGGTGCCGGCCCGGGTGCTCCAGTCCCGGATCACGGTCGAGCCCGTCCGGGACAGCATGATGGTCTTCGTCCACGTCGAGGACCGGGATCCGTCCCGGGCCGCCGCAATGGCCAACGAGGTGGTCGAGGCCTACCGGTCCCAGAACATCGACTACCGCCGGGCCGTGACCCAGGAGGCCAACGCGGACCTCCGGCAGATGGTGGAGCGGTACCGGGAGGCGAAGGAGGAGGCGGACCAGCAACTGCTGGCCTTCGAGCGCCAGCACGGGGTGGGGTCCTTCGCGAGCCGCCGCCAGGCGCTGGAGGACCGGATCAAACTGCTGAACGAGCGCCAGGGGCAACTGCTGGTGAAACGGGCGGACCTCCAGGCCCGGGTGGCCCGGATCCGCAAGATGATGACCCAGGAGGACCTCTTCCGGGCCCCCCTGGACACGGTCCTGTCCAGTTCGCTGGTCTCGGGCCTGAAGACCCGCCATGCCGAGTTGCGGGACGAGCGCACCCGCCTGTCGGTGCAGTACGGGGAGAAGCACCCCGCCCTCCAGGCGGTGGACGCCCAGGTGGAGGAACTGCAGAAGAGCCTCCGGGCCGAGGTGGAGGCCTGGCTCCGGTCGATCCTGGGGGACTACGAGGAGACCGCCGCGGCCCTGGAACAGGTGTCGGCGCTGCTGGCCCAGGCCAACCGGGAACTGGCGGACCTGGCGGCGCTCCAGGTGGAGTACAACGCCCTGGCGGAGCGGAAGAAGGACGCCGACAGCGTCTATGACCAGGTCCGGGGACGCTTCACGGAAATCAACCTGGCCGCCCAGGTGGAAACCAACAACGTCCGGATCCACGAGCCGGCCACCGTGCCCGCCCGGCCCATCCGGCCGGACCTGCGCCTGAACCTGCTGGTGGGCGCCCTGCTGGGGCTGCTGCTGGGACTGGGCCTCGCCTTCCTGGTGGAGCAGATGGACACCACGGTGAAGGACCGGGAGGAGGTGGAGCGGCGGACCGGGGTCCCGTGCCTCGGGATCGTCCCCACGATCCCGGTGGGCCGCCGCCGCCGGAGCCGCCGGAAGGACGAAAGCCTGAGGGAACGGGACTTCTATGTACTGCAGCACCCCAAGTCGGCCGTCAGCGAGGCCCTGAACACCATCCGGACCAACCTGATGTTCCTGCGTCCCGATTCCCGGCCGAAGACCCTGCTGATCACCTCGGGAAGCCCCTGGGAGGGCAAGAGCACGGTGGCCCTGGCCCTGGGGATCACGATGGCACGGAACGGCATGAGGACGTTGCTGGTGGACGGGGACATCCGCCGGCCCCGCCTGCACCGGGCCTTCGGGATCTCCGGGGAGCGGGGGCTCTCCTCGGTGCTGACCGGGGAGGATCGGTGGCAGCGGGTCGTGCAGGCGACGGGCATCCCGGGCCTGGACCTGCTCGCCTGCGGCCCGGTGCCGGAAAACCCCTCGGAACTGCTCCGGGTGGAGGTGCTGCGGCCCCTGTTCGAGGAGTGGGCCCGGGAGTACGATAGCGTGCTGCTGGACAGCCCTCCGGTGATCCCCATTTCCGATCCCCGAATCCTGGCCGGGCAGGTGGACGGCGTGGTGCTGGTGGTGAAACTGGATCACACGACCAGCGACTCCCTCTCCCAGGTCCGCCGGGAACTCGCGGCCGTCGGGGCTCCCCTGCTGGGCACCGTGCTGAACGACCTCGACGTCCGGCGCCAGGGCTACTACGGGTACCGCTACGGGTACGCCTACCGCTACAAGGCCTACGAGGGGTACGGCTACCACGAGGAACGGACGCCCGCTCCCCCCGGAAACCCCGATCCTTCCTGACCGGTGAGGGTCAGGCCCCGGCCAGGCGCTGCCACAGGATCTGTCCCCAGAGGAAGAGGCCGTAGAGGATCAGGCCGCCGCCGGCGATCCGGGTCACCCAGACGGCATGGGGCCCCAGGTGCAGCCTCCCCCTCCGGGCCGCCAGGACCAGTCCGAGAAACCACGCGGACGTTCCCAGGAAGACCCCCGTCGACGCCGCCACCGCCTGCCCGAACGACAGGCCGGCGAAAACCGTCCCGGCGAGCATCACCCAGGTGGTCAGAAGGGCCGGATTAAACAGGCTGATCGCGAATCCCAGCCCGAAGGCCGACACCAGGGTCGATGTCGCGACGGGCCGCTTCAGGCGGGGATGCTCCAGGTCCACCGGGGGCCTCCGGACCATCACCACGCCCATGCCAACCAGCACCACCGCCCCGATCCCCCGCAGCACCAGCACGACGTCCGGCCGGTCGGACAGCAGCGCCCCGAAGCCCATCGTGGCGACCAGGCACTCGATCAGGTCCACCATGGCCGCCCCCAGGCCGATGGCGAGCCCGACGCGACCGGACCGGTGCATCGACGCGTCGACCACCGCCGCGCTGGCCGGGCCCAGGGGCACCCCCGCCAGGACCCCCGTCGCCAGCCCCTTCAGGAGCACCTCGATCATCGCCCCCTCCGACCGGGCAGCCTACCCGATTCCCCGGGCCGCCCCAAGGGTCGCCCACCGGCCCCCTTTCGATTGACAGGAGCCCCAGGTTCCGTAAAGTGTCGCCCATCTGCCGGCTTTCCGGGAGGAGGTCGTCCGTGTGTGGCGTCGCCGGGGTCTTCGGGGTCCCCAATGCATCCCTCGTCGTGTCGGAAATGCTCTTCGCGGTGCAGCATCGCGGCCAGGAGAGCTGCGGCATCGCGATCCGGGGTCCCCGGGGCAACATCCGGACCTTCCGGGGCATGGGGCTCGTGAAGAACGTGCTGACCCCGGAGGTGCTCCAGGCCCACGACGGGGACCACGGCATCGGCCACGTCCGGTATCCCACCGCGGGGGCCAGCAACCTGGTCAACGCCCAGCCCCACGCCATCGACCTGGCCGAGGGTCCCCACCTCGCCTTCTGCGCCAACGGCGACCTGGTCAACTACACCGAACTGCGGCAGCGGCTGGAACAGGAAGGGTTCACCTTCCAGAGCGACAACGACGGCGAGGTGACGGGACGTCTGTTCGCGCTCCACCACGTCGTCCGCCACGAGCCGGTGATCGATTCCCTGCGGAAGACCATCGGGGAACTGCGAGGAGCCTACGCCGCGCTGCTGATCCTCCGGGACCAGATGTGGGTCTTCCGGGACCCCCACGGGATCCGGCCGCTGATCCTGGGCCACCTGACCCACACCGGCGAGGGCCCCATCCCCTCGGAGGGGACGGTGCTGGCCTCCGAGGACTGCGCCTTCGGGATCATCGGGGCCCGGCGCATCCGGGAGGTGGCCCCGGGCGAGGTGATCTGCCTGGAGCGGGGCAGGCCGGTCACCACCGTCCTGGACCTGGGCGAGGCACGCCGCCATTGCGTCTTCGAGTTGATCTACTTCTCCCGCCCGGACTCCATCGCCTTCGAGGAACGGGTCCACGACGTGCGCCAGCGCATCGGCGCCCGGCTGGCCGAGAAGGACGAAGGGAGCCTGGATCCGAAGGACCTGGTTGCGATCCCGGTGCCCGACTCGTCGAACTTCGTCGCCCTGGGCTATGCCCGGAGGGCCGGCATCCCCTTCGAGATGGGCCTGCTGCGGAACCACTACGTGGGCCGGACCTTCATCAAGCCCAGCCAGCAGGCCCGGGACGAGGGGGTCCGGCAGAAGTTCAATCCTCTTCCGGACTTCTTCCCGGGGCGGCGGGTGGTGCTGCTGGACGACTCCATCGTCCGGGGGACGAGCCTGCGGAAACTGGTCCGGATGGTCCGGGCGGCGGGCGCCGCGGAGGTCCACGTCCGGATCGGGTCCCCCCCGGTGATCGGCCCGTGCTACTACGGGATCGACACCCCGACCGAGGAGGAACTGGTCGCGAACCGCCTCTCGGTGGACCAGATCCGGGACTACCTGAACGCCGACTCCCTGCGCTACCTCGCGGTGGAGGACTTCCGCCACATCCTCGGAAAGCCAGGGGATTTCTGCTACGCCTGCTTCAACCGGGACTACATCTACCCGCCCGAGCGCTACGGGCAGAAACAGAACATTCCGGCCCCCCGGTGCTGACCGGAAACCAAGGAGGTCCCGATGTCCCGATTCCTTCGGATCTGCGGAGCGGCGGTCCTGTTCGCGGCGTTTCCCCGCGTCGCCCTGCCCTGCGGACCGGGCGTCCACATCCGGGAGGCCAGGGCCCTGCTGCAACGCCTGGCGGCCGGGGACCCTCTCTGGGCCGAAACCGCCCGGGTCCCCTTCGCCGAGGCCTACCTGGCCTTCGGCGCCATCGCTCCGGACCTCCAGTGGGCGGTTCCCGAGTTCTCCTTCGGCCACGAGTTCTCGCTGGCCTATGCCCTGCTGGACCGGGGGGACCAGAGGGGGCCGGAATCCCGCCTGTTCGGCCTGGGCTTCCTGTCCCACGTCACCGCGTCGGACCCCGCCTGCGAGCAGTTCTATGCGCCGACGATGATGGCGGCGGCGGGAATCGGCGTGGTGGACCTGAACGGATCCGACGACGGGCCGAAAGGAGAGGCCGAAATGCTCTTCGAGAGCCTCGGCGACCTGATCCTGGGGGACTGGGACGCCCTGGTCGAAACGGTCTGGACCTTCTGGCTGGAGGGCGACGAGGCGAAGAACCGGGGGTTCCAGATCTTCGCGTGGTACTGCGAGGAGGCCTCCTCCTTCCTGGAGCGTCCCGTGGACTGCGGCCTGGCATGGACCCATTTCGCCGGACTCCTGGCCCAGGCCGACGGCATCCTCGGGGGCATGTCCCTGGAGGATTTGAAGGACTTCGCCCGATCCATGATCGAACAGCCGCTGCCGGACCTGATGGACCTCTTCCTGTCGGGGTTCCTGCAGCAGTTCCTGGGGGACCGGTTCGTCCCCTCGGCCAACTTCGAACGGGAGAAGGAGCGGTTCTTCCGCAGCCCCTTCGCCGACCAGGGATTCTGGGCGATCTACGACGGCGGCCTGGGCCAGTTGGGGCCGTCCTTCGCGGTGGACCGGCTGGTGCTGCGCAACGACGGCTTCCCCTCGTGGATCGACAAGCCCCTGATCACGGGGAACATCGAGGCGGCGATGGCGACGCTCCCGGGGGAGTTCTCGGTGGTCCCGGGCCTGATCTTCGACGGACTCGAGTGGAGGGACGACCAGGGACATGTCGTGCGGTCCCTGTCTCCGACGGACCAGGGGCGGGGCCTGACGCTGTGGGTGCGCCTGTACAGCGCGGTCCGGATCGCGGGGGACCTGCGGGTCGTCGTGAAGGGGGACCGGCCCGGGGACGACACGGCCGGGGATCCGGTGCTGGCGGAGGAGGTCTTTCCACTGGTGGTGAACCCCCTGAACCTGGTCCGGGAACCCCGGGTCGAGATCCTGCTGCCCTTCCGGGCCGTCCTGGAGGGGGTCCGGGGCCTCTACGCGGAGTTCTTCTTCCAGGATTCCCCCCTGCCCTGTTTCAGCACCAACTGGGACCGGGTCTGGCGGACCGGGACCTTCGACTTCGAGCAGCCGGCCACCTGGGACGCCTTCGGAACCTATGACCGGTGGCCCCCCTCCCTGCCCGTGGCGGGGACCGACGTGGAGGACCCCTGGGTCTTCGTGAAGGTCCGGGTGGCCCCGGGAGGAGGCGGCGTGGACCGGGCCCGGGTGACCCTGACCGACGGCGATCAGACCCGGGACGTGGTCACCGGGTGGAACGGCGTCGCCGTGTTCCCGAAGACCGGCCTTCAGCCGGTGACCCTGGCCGCCACCGCGCCGGGGTTCGGATCGGCGGACCCCGTCCAGGTGACTCCCCGGAACCTCGAATCCGTCTGGGCGGAAATCTTCCTGCACGCATTGCCGGAGTTCACGGCCCCGGCCGGGACCTGCCTCCCGGACCGCCGGTGCATCCCCTTCTCGATCTCGGCAGACCCCTTCCAGAACCAGGTCGCGACCTTCACCGTGGTGGCCGAGGGGCCCGGGTCGCCGCCGATCGCAGGAGACCCGGTGGAGGTCCAGCCAGGACAGGACAGGAACGCCTGCCTCCCCTCGGAACAGCCCGACGGCACCCGGGTGCACCTCCGGGCGACGCCCCGCTACAAGGACGGTTCCCCGGGACTGACCGGGACTTCCCGGGAACTCACCCTGGACGCCTCGGCACCCGAGGGCGACACCCCCGGAATCCTGCCCGGGGTGACGTGCCGGGGCGAAGCGCCGCCTCCCCCGTCCTGGACCGTTTCCTGGAAGGTCACCGAGCCCCACTCGGACCTGGTCGAGGTCGCCTACCGCCTGGGCGAGGACGAATGGACCCTCGTGCCGGGGGACTCCTGGACCCCTGACGGCCCGGGCAGATGGCAGGTCATCTTCCCCGTGATGGCGGGTTCCACCCCGTCGGGACAGGTCCTGCACCTCCGGGCCCTGAACTGCGCAGGACTGGCCATGGAGACCACCGCGACCCTTCCGGACTGGGCCTCCCTGCCCCCCTGCGCCGGGCCGGACCAGGGCCCCGAGGAGATCCCGGATCCCGGCCCCTCGGGGGATCTTCCCGGACCGGACCTCCCCCGGGACGCCGCGAACGACGTTCCGGGTTCGGACCAGCCGGGCATTCCCGATGCCGGCCCCGACGGGACGCCTCCTTCCGGGGGCGGAGGAGGAGGGTGCGCCCTCTCGGACCCCGCCCCCGTTCCGGCGGGCTGGCTGCTGCTGGCGGTCCTCCTGGGCATCGGCGCGAGGGCAAGGCGCCGGGAGTCCCCCCTGCATCCTCCGGCGAAACATGCTAGAAAATAGGTCCGTTCCACCGGGAGGTGTTCCATGAAGGGCAACGAACAGGTCCTGGCGATGCTGAACCGCCTGCTGTCCGAGGAACTGACGGCGATCAACCAGTACATGGTCCATTCCGAGATGTGCGACAACTGGGGATATCCGCGGCTCCACAAGGTCCACGAGAAGCGCGCCATCGACGAAATGCGGCACGCCGAGCGGTTGATTGCCCGGATCCTGTTCCTGGAAGGGGTCCCGGTGGTCACCCGCTACGGGGCGATCCATATCGGCGAATCCGCCGAGAAGCAGTTGCGCAACGACTGCCAGGCGGAGGTGGAGGCCATCCAGGAATACAACGAGGCGATCCGGCTGGCCGGCGATCAGGGCGACCACGGCACCCGGGAGATCCTGGAGGACATCCTGAAGGACGAGGAGGCCCACCTGGACTGGCTGGAAGCGCAACTGGACCAGATCTCCCAGATGGGGCTGGCTCCCTGGCTGGCCGAGCAGGTGCGGGACTAGCGCCTATTCCCCGACCGGGAACCGGACGCCGGTGGCCCGTTCCGAGGCCTCCCAGAGCGCCCGACCTGTCCCCGGGTCCCGGGCCCGGGCGCTGCACCCCACCACCCGCGGCCACCCCCGGATCTCGAACCACCCGTCGGGGCCCAGGTAGTCCCCTCCGTGGACCTCGGGGTCCGTGGCCGCCCGGAGGGTCGGCAGCGCCCCCTGGGCGGCATCCATCGCCCACCAGCGGCTGAAGAAGTCCATGAAGCCCGAGTGCCGGGCCAGGTTCGTCCGGGTCCACCCCGGATGGGCCGCCACCGACTGCACCGGCAGGTCCGCCTCCCGGATGCGCCGGTCCAGTTCCTTCATGAAGACCAGGTTGGCCAGCTTGCTCTGGCCGTAGGCCCGGAAGGCCACATAGCGCCGCCGTTCCCAGTGGAGGTCCTCCAGGTCGATCCGGCCGGCCCGGTGGGCCATCGAGGACACCGTGACCACCCGCGATCCGGGGGTCCGCCTCACCAGGGGCCAGAGGCGCGCGGCCAGGGCGAAGTGGCCCAGGTGGTTCACGCCCACCTGCAGTTCGAACCCGTCGGCCGTCTTCCCATGGGGGGGCACCATCACGCCGGCGTTCAGCACCAGCAGGTCCAGGCGATCGATCTCCACCGCCAGGCCCTCCGCCGCTTCCCGGACGGACTCCAGGCGGGCCAGATCCAGGGGCCGGAATTCCACGAAGGCCCCGGGAACCTCTCCCCGGATCGCCTCGACCGCCTCGGTTCCCCTGGCCGGATCCCGGCAGGCCAGGATCACCCGGGCACCCTTCCGGGCCAGTTCCAGTGCCGTGTGGAACCCGATCCCGCTGTTCGCCCCGGTCACCAGGGCCGTGCGTCCGCGCTGATCCGGGATCTTCGCTGCGTCCCAACGAGCCTCCACGGTCCGTCCTCCTCGCGAGTGGTCCCCATGCTGGGGCCTCGGTCGAACTTTCGCAAGTCTGCAGGCCGCGGGTACCTTTGACGAAGGGCCGCCTTCCGAGGCACAATTGGTCCGGCATGGACCTTTGGCGGGGGCTCATGGGAAGGGCAACCGTTCGGGCGGCGGTTCTGGTTCCGGCGTTGGGGTTTCTGCTGTTCCCCTCTGTGTCGAGGTCGCAGCGGGCCGACGAGGACGCCGCGCTGATCCTCTACCAGTCGGGCCGGGACCGCTTCAAGGCGGGGGACCTGGAGGAGGCCCTGAAGGACCTCGAGAAGGCCTGGGGACTGGCCCCGAACCTGTTCATCCGGTTCTACCTGGCCCTGACCTACACGGGGCTGGGACGGTGCGCCGAGGCGGTTCCCCACCTGGAGGAGATGGGGGGATCGCTCCGGGGAGACCAGGAGACGGCGCGGCGGGACGCCCTGAGCCGCTGCCGGATCCGGCAGGCCCGGGAGGCCGCCCAGATGGGGGACTGCGAGAAGTCCGCCAGGCTGCTGCAGGGCCTCCCCGAACCCCTCCCGGAAGACCTGAAGACACAGCGCGATGATTTGACCGGCCGGTGCGAGGTCGATCGGGCCGTGGCCAGGGCCCAGAAGGGGCGCTGCGAGGAGGTGCTCCCCGAACTGGAGGCCATCCCGGCCGAGGGGCTGCCCCCGGACGTGGCGGAGAAGCGAGGCGAGTGGCTCCGGAGGTGCCAGCAGGAGGTGGTGGGGTTCGAGCCGGTGACGGCCGCCCAGAAGGCCGCCGCGGTGCTGGTCCGGGAGGGGCTGGCCCGGAAGGCCCTGGGGCGGGAGGCCGAGGCGGCCGTCCGGTTCGAGAAGGCCCTGAAACTTTACGATCACCCCCACGTGCGGGTTCTGGCGGCCCGGGCCCGGGTCTCCTCGGGGGCCTGCAAGGAGGGACTCGCCCATGCCGAGGTCGCCCGGCGGGAGGCCCTCCCCGGCATCGAGGGGGAGATCGAGGAACTCCGGGCCTGGTGTGACACATTCGCGGTCCCCCCCGATGCCCCCCTGGCCCCGGATCTGCGGCGTTCCCTCCAGGCCCGATACCGCGAGGCCCTGGAACAGGGAGAGGAGGGCCTGGACGCCCTGGAGGCGACCCTCTCGGTGTACGACCAGCCCCGGATCCGGCTGTTCCTGGCCCGGCGGCGCGCGGACCAGGGACGGTGGTCGGACATCCCCCGCCTGCTGGGGACCGTGCCCGGAAGCCTGCCCCCGGACCGGGAACAGGAAGTGGCCGACCTGCTGGAGATCGCGAGGTTCGCCGAGCGGGACGGGAATGCCGAGCCGGACAAGCGGAAGGTCCACGGGGAGTGGAAGCGGGCCCGGGAACTGCTGGGATCGGGGCAGTGGGACCAGGCCGAGGTGGTGCTGCGGTCGATCCAGGCAAACCCCCTGGTGGCCCGGGAACTGGCGGTCCTGGCGGTTCGCCGAGGCGACTGCGAGGAGGTCCGGGTCCGCATCGGGCAGGCGGCCCAGGGCCTGACGCTGGGGGAGGACTGGGTGCGGGAACAACTGGGCGAGTGCACCCGGATCGCCCAGGAGAACCAGCAGGAGAGACAGCGCCTGGCCCTCGAGGAAACCCGCCGGCAGCGGATCCAGCGGGCCCGGACCCTCCGGACGGCCTCCTACGCCCTCTGGGGCCTGACGGCGGCGGCCGCCGGAGCCGGGGGCTATTTCGCCTGGGCCTGGACCGATGCCCGGTCCCGGTCCCTGGACCGGATGCGGGAGTACGACCGGGCCACCTCCCAGGAGGAGGCCGAAAAGGCCCGGAACGCGGTGGAATCTGCCCGGTCTTCCCAGCGTCTCCAGGCCATCCTGGGAGGGGTCTCGGGAGCCGTGGCGCTGGGATGCGCCGCCGGGGCCATCGTGACGCTGGTGCAGGCCCGGGACCTGGAGGCACCGGTCCGGATCGGCATCGTCCCGATGGGGTCCGTCGGATCCATGGGCGCACTGGTGGTGGGGACGTTCTGAAATGAGAGGGTTTTCCAAAGGGAGTCTGCCGGGATTGCTGGGCCTGCTGGGCCTGCTGGGCATTTCGGGATGCGGTCCCGACCTGGTCTTCGACAACCCCTGCGACCGGGAAAGCCCAGAGTTCCAACCCTGCCAGTGCCTGGGATGCCTGGGGGAACAGTGCGAGGTCTCGAACCTCCAGTGCGTCTGCCACGGGAGCGGGCCGGGCGGAGAGGCCGGGTGGTGCGGGTCCTCCTGCTGCGGCCCCGGGGAGGTCTGCCACCAGCAGGCCTGCTGCCGTCCCCGCTGCGAGGGGCGGGAGTGCGGGGACGACGGGTGCGGGGGCACCTGCGGCACCTGCCGGGCCTGCGGAGAGACCTGCGAGGAAGGGCGCTGTCTCTTCACCGCCTGCCGGGACCGGCAGTGCGGGGACAACGGGTGCGGGGGCACGTGCGGCCTCTGCGACGCCGGGGAGTGCCGGGACGGCCTGTGCACCGGACCCGGCGGCAACCCGTGAGGCTTCCGGTCCATCCACCCCGCGGGCGGCGGAAGGAGGGTGGCATGAGGAGTTCACTGGGACCGATGCTGGCGAGGGCAGTCCCCCTGTGGGCCGCCCTGCTGGCGCTGACGGGAGGATGCGAGGGCGCCCCCGAGAAGCCGGACCGAGGCGGGCCGGCAGACCCTGGAGGGACGGACTCGGGACCGGAGACCGCGAACGACACCGCGGGCGAGGTGCCGTCCCCGGACTGCGACGAGACCCCCGGGGCCGCGGGATGCCCCTGCAACGCGGACCGGGACTGCGGGAGCGGCCATTGCCTGGCCCGCACCGGTCGCTGCTCCTCCGAGTGCCATTCGAGTCGGGACTGCGGCGCCCCGGACCAGATCTGCGGCCTGGTCTTCGGACTCTCCCGTCCCGTCTGCCTGGACCGATTCCCGTCTGCCTGCCTGCCCTGCGAGCAGGACGGCGACTGCGACGACGCCTCCTCCACCACGCCGTCCGCCTGCGTGCGCCTCGACGATCGCTCCCTGGCGTTCTGCCTGCCCGGGTGCGGACCCGAGGGGGTCTGTCCCGAAGGCATGTCCTGCCGGCTGGACGAGGACCCTCCCCGGTGCTTCCCCGACCGCCTGAAGTGTCCATGCTCCCCCGAGGCCGCCCGGAGGGGCCGGATCGACCTGGAAGGGTGCGTGGACTACTTCCGGGACGACGACGGCGACCTCTTCGGGCGGGAGGACGATTCCCGGTGTCTCTGCGGGCCGATGGCCCCCTTCCAGGCCCGGGACGCAGGAGATTGCGACGACACGGACGACCTGGCCTTCCCCGGGGCCCCCGAGCGTTGCAACCGGAAGGACGACGACTGCAACGGCACCGCCGATGAAGGACTGGGGCTGGCCCAGAGCCCGTGCAGCCGCCTGGGCGTCTGCGGGGCCTCCACGGTGCAGGCCTCGTGCGACGGCGGAAACTGGGTCTGCGACTACCGGCAGGTGGAGGGACACGAGGAGGTCGAGACCTCCTGCGACGGCCTGGACAACGACTGCGACGGGCTCACCGACGAGGGACTGGCGGACCAGCCCGGGCACTGCCTCTCCCAGGGAGTCTGCGACGGGGCCTCCGTCCGGAGCCGCTGCCAAGAGGGGCGCTGGGTCTGCGACTACCGGGAGGTGGAGAACTACGAGGAGACCGAGGTCTCCTGCGACGGGAAGGACAACGATTGCAACGGGCTCACGGACGAACCGTTCCTCTGGACGGATCCCGTCTCGGGCAACCTCCTCCCGATCGGGGCGCCCTGCGGCATCGGGCGCTGTGAGGGAGGGCGGGTGGCCTGCGAACCCGACGGTCGTTCGGCCCGGTGCGACTCGCTGGGATGGGCCCTCCCCGAGTCGTGCAACGACCGGGACGACGACTGCGACGGGCTGGTGGACGAGGATTTCCGGTGGGAGGGACAGCCGGTCTACCGGGATCCCGCCTCTCCCTTCCTGGGACGCAATTCCTGTCGAGGAACCGGGCGTTGCGCAGCCCGGGAGGGAGTGATCGAGTGCCTGGACCTCGAACGGGCCGGCTGCAGCGTGAACCCGGAAGGCAGCGAGGACCTCTCGCGCCCGGAGTCCTGCAACCTGGAGGACGACGACTGCGACGGGCAGACCGACGAGGACATCCACGCCCCGCCGGACGGGGTCTGCCCGGACACGGGGCTCTGCGCCACCGGCAGGGAGAACCTCTGGGCCCGGTGCGACCTCGGTATCCTGGTGTGCGTCTTCGACGGACTGGCCGGCTACTCCCAGGGAGCCGAGACCGCCTGTGACGGGGTGGACGAGAACTGCAACGGCCGGACCGACGAGGACTTCCACTGGATCCCCCCCGCCCGGTGGACCGGCCTGGCCCCCGCCGTTGGGGAACCCTGCGGGATGGGCGCCTGCGCCGGCGGCGTCGTCCAGTGCCGATCGGACCGGCGATCCGCGGCATGTTCAACGGACGCGGATGCCGCCCCGGAGCAGTGCGACGGCCTGGACAACGACTGCAACGGGCTGACGGACGAGGATTTCGCCTGGCAGGGAGCGACGGTGCTGCTGGATCCGGGAGACCCCTCGAAGGGCAGAAGCCCCTGCCAGGGGACCGGCGAGTGCGGCATCTTCCCCGGGGAGGTGGAGTGCCGGGGACCGGGACAGGCGGGGTGCTCCACGAACCCCGGCGGGTCCACCCCCCTGGACACCCCGGAGACCTGCAACAACCGGGATGACGACTGCGACGGCCAGACCGACGAGGGCCTGAGCCTGGCCGATTCCGAGTGCCGGCAGATCGGGGTCTGCGCCCCGGCGCTGGTGAAGGCCTCCTGCTCGGAAGGGAGGTGGGTCTGCGACTACTCGGCCATCCCCGTGTACGAGGGGAGCCGGGAACTGTCCTGCGACGGCCTGGACAACGACTGCGACGGCCAGACCGACGAGGATTTCTCCTACACGGACTGGAACGGTCAGGTCCGGCGAAAGGGCGACCCCTGCGGAACCGGGCTCTGCGCGGGAGGCACGACGGTCTGCCGCGACGACCGGTCCGGGTTGACGTGCTCGACCCTGAACCGGTCGGTCCCGGAGTCCTGCAATTCGCTGGACGACGACTGCGACGGCCAGATCGACGAGCAGGGATCGACCCTCTGCAACGACTCGCTGCCCTGCACGACGGACACCTGCAGCCAGGGCACCTGCCGGAATTCGCTGATCGCCGGCTACTGCCTGATCGACGGGAAATGCTGGGTCGACGGGGCGTTCCACCCGTCCGTTCCCTGCCAGTGGTGTCACACCGCCGCCTCCACGGGTTCCTGGAGCCCCACTCCCGAGGGCGGCCCCTGCAACGCCGACGGGACGGGATGCACCGTGGAGGACTTCTGCGATGCCCAGGCCCGGTGCACAGCGGGCGCCCCCGCGGACTGCACGGCCCTCGACGGCCCTTGCACGCTGGGCACCTGCCAGAGCACCGGGGTCTCGACCTACCGGTGCGTGGCGGCCCCCCGCAACGACGGCGGCCCCTGCGACGACGGGGATCCCTGCACCCGGAACGACCGGTGCGCCTCGGGGTCCTGCGTCGGAGTCTCCTACTCCTGCAACGACGGCCTGGAATGCACCGCCGATTCCTGCAACGGGGCCGGCGGATGCACCCACGAGGTCCGGTCCGGCTGGTGCGCCATCGACGGGGGCTGCTGGCCGGAAGGGACCCGGAACCCCTCGAACTCCTGCCAGGTCTGCACTCCGGCGTCCAGCCAGACCTCCTGGACCATCCGGCCGCCGGGCAGCGACTGTTCTGACGGCAACGCCTGCACCACCGGGGACCGGTGCGTCAGCGGCGCCTGCCAGCCGACCGGCACCCTGAACTGCGACGACGGAAACGCCTGCACGGAGGACACCTGCGATCCCCAGGCCCCGTCCCCGGCCGAGGCATGCAGTCACCGTCCCCTGACCGGAACCCCCTGCGACGACGGGAACGCCTGTTCCTACCCGGACCTCTGCCAGGAGGGGACCTGCACGGGCACACCCTACGTCTGCACTCCGCCTGCCACCTGCGTGAGTTCCACCTGCGACGGGCGCGGGGGATGCCTCGACCAGATCCTGGCGAACCGCTGCTTCATCCAGGGCGCCTGCTACTCCTCGGGCGACGGCAGGCCGGGATTTCCCTGCCAGTACTGTCAGCCAGCCACCAGCAAGACCGCCTGGAGCCCCCGCCCCGAGGAAACCCCGTGCAGCGACGGGGACGCCTGCACGGCGGGGGACCGCTGCATCGGGGGATCCTGCGTGCCCGTGGGACCCACCGATTGCGACGACGGCAACATCTGCACGACCGATTCGTGCAATTCCCTGACGGGCTGCGTGCGCCAGAACAACAGCCTCACCTGCTCCGACGGGAATGCCTGCACCGTGGGCGACCAGTGCTCCGGCGGCCTGTGCGTCTCGGGAACCCCCCGGTCCTGTCCCTCGGTCAACCCGGACTGCGACCCGGCGGACGGGGCGTGCAAGTGCGGGTCCGGCGCCTCGGCCGTGATCTGCAATCCCGTGGCCACCAGCACGTGCCAGAGCGGGGTCTGCCGGTGCGGGACCATCGCCGCCTGCGACCCGTACTCCCCCAATCCCCAGTGCGACGCCGCGAACAGCCGTTGCGTCTGTCACGGAATCGTCTGCGATCCCGTGCGATCCGACTGGTGCGATGGCAACTCGTGCCGCTGCGGCACGGGTCCCCAGTGCAACGTGGGCTGGACCTGCGAGGACGTCGGCTGCGCCCCGCTGTGACGAGGCCCCCATCGCCCGTCGGAATCCAGGGACCAGGAGGCGGTTCCCCGATGCCAGGGGGAGGCTTCAGAAGGTCCAGCCTCCCGAGTTCTTCGGCGCCTCTTTCGTCTTCCCGGGGGTGGGCCCCTTTTCCGGGGTCCGGCGGGATGGAGGGGCCTTGCGGGCGTCGGAGGCCGGTTCCGCAGGACGGGAAGAAGCCCCGGGCGACGACGGGGGAATCACGGCCCGGGGAGGGGCCGCCACAACCCCGGATGCCTCCCCGCCAGCCGGCGAGTCCGCCGACGACACGGGAGGTTCCTCCTTCGCCGGGGCCTGGGTGAAGCCGGGCGAGGTCCCGTCGCCCGTTCCTTCCCGCGCCGGGGAACCCGCCTGGGGAGCCTCGCCCGAGAGCGGCTGTTCGGCCTGCCCGGAAGCGTGGACGCCCGCCGGGGTGTCCTGCCTCGGCAGGACATCCCTCCGGGATCCGAGGGACACCAGGACTGCTGCCCCGACGCCACCCAGCAGCAGAGCCACCCCGATCCCGATGGCCCAGTTTCGCATTCGCCGACGCTTCCGGCGAATCAGGGACGTGCCGGTCGTCACCGGTGGAATCCGGATCCCCGCAGTGTCCGGGGAGGGGGTCCGGACCAGCTGCTCCTCGATCCGCTGCATGGCCTCCAGGGCCTCGGCGGCGTCCCTGGGGCGGTCCTCGCGGTCCTTCGACAGCAGGCGCATGACCAGGTCGGCCAGATCCGGGTGGATCGGCCGGGACGCCGCCTCCCGGACGTCCCGGGGAGGCTCCCGGAGGTGGGCGATGAGCACCTTCATCGGGGTGGTGCTCTGGAAGGGCACCTGTCCGGCGCACATCTGGTAGAGCACGATCCCCAGGGAATAGAGGTCGGAACGCCCGTCGAGCTCGACGCTTCCCTCGACCTGTTCCGGGGAGGCATAGGCGGGCTTGCCGACGAAGACCCCCGCGACGGTCAGTTTCTCTTCTCCCGCCTCGAAGGCCATGCCCTTGGCGACCCCGAAGTCGAGCACCTTCACGAAATCCGACTCGCCGAACATCCGGCACAGGAAGATGTTGTCCGGCGACAGGTCCCGGTGCACGATGCCGGCCGCATGGGCCTCGCCCAGGGACTTCAGCACCTGGCTCCCGACCCGGAGGATGCGTCGGTCGTCGAAGGGGTCCTTGCGGCGGAGCAGCCGGGACAGGGACTGGCCCTCCAGGAACTCCATCGTGAAGAACAGCCTCCCGTCGGGCAACTGGCCGTAGTCGAAGACCCGCACGGTGTTCGGATGGGCCAATCCGGCGACCACCCGGACCTCCCGCAGGAACCTCCGTGTCCCCGCCTCGTCCATCGACTGGCTGTTCGCGACCTTCAGCGCCACCAGGCGGCGCATGTCCCTCTGCCACGCACGGTAGACCACCCCCATGCCGCCCCGGCCGACGACGTTCAGCACCCGGAACTTGTCCGCGATCAGGCTCCCGATGTCCCCGTGATCGGGAGTCGCCAGCACTGCCGGATCGAGGGTGGGACATCCGTCCCGCGAGCACGTGGAAGCCTGGGTGGTGGTGCCGCATTCCGGGCAGACACTCATGGGGCGTAGCATAGCGACTCCGGGCGGTCCTGTCACCGGGTCCGGTGAAGGGGAGTCCTCTGCTATGCTTGGCCTCATCTGGTGGGCGCGAGTTCCATGAACCGGTTGCGAAGACTCGTCCGGTCGCTGGCCATCGGGGCCTACCTCTTCGCGACCCGTTCCCTGCTGGTCCTGCTGCTCCTGTTCCCCGGCGTCCATTTCCTGATCAATGCCAGCCCCTTCCCGGACCGCCTGACCCGGCTGCTCCAGCAAGTCCTGCCGGGCCGCCTGGAGTTCGGCCGGATCCAGGTGGCCCCCATCCCCTGGCAGGTGGACGTCCAGGACGTCCGCATCCGGGCCCCCGACGGGGAGGCCGTGATCTCCGCCGGGCGGGTCCGGACCCGGCTGGACCTGGGGCCGCTGCTGAAGTTCCTGTCCGGTGCCGCCAGGGAACTGCACCTTCACTTCCGGCACGTGGACCTCGAGGACTATGAGGCCCTCGTGGACTTCGACGACCAGGGGCACCTGCACCTCGTCGATGCGTTCTCCCGTCCCTCGACGGAACCGGAGACTGCGGAAACCGGGGACGGGTCCCCCGGGACCCCCGTCCGCCTGACCTTCGACCGCATCGTCGGCCGCCGGGGCGCCTGCCGGGTCGGCTTCCCGGAATGGGACATCCGGGTCGAGGGGGTCGCCCTCGATACCCGCCTGTCGGTGATCACCGCCCCGAGGACCCACGTGCGGGTGGACGCGTCCTCGGTGACCTTCACCCACGGCATCGGGCACGTCCGGGCGGGCCCCGAGGTCCCGGTCATCCCCCGGATCGTGGCCCTCGGCCCCGGAGACGTCCGGGGCTTCGTCTTCGACTGGGACCGCATCGCCTTCGACCGGGCCTCCTTCTCCCTGCCCGGCCTGGCCGTGGACGCCCAGGATGGCCGGCTGGCATGGTCGGAAAACCTTCGCCACGAAGGGATGGCCGACCTGCGGTTCGACCCCGACAGCCCCCTGCTGGCCCTGGGCACCCGGGGGCTGATCCGGGGCCCCCTGGCAGTGCAGGTCCGTGCCCGGGGAGACTATGACGACCCCCGTTTCTCGGTCGTCCTCCAGAGCCCGGACCTGGTGGCGGGATCGCTGCCCCTGGGTTCCATTCGGGTCCAGGTCGAGGGGGGAAGGGACGAGCGCGGGGTCTATCTCTTTTCGGGCATCGATGCCGCTTCCGAGGGACCCCTGGGCACCCTTGCCCTGGTGGGGGGGACCTTCACCCCATTCGGGGTCCCCGGGGGCCCGGCAGCGGAGGCATCCCTCTCGCTGACCTTCCAGGACCTGGACGTCCCCTCGTGGCTGCGGGTCCTGGGGCGTGCGGTGCCCCCCCCGCCGCTGCCGGTTCCCCGGACCCTCTCGGGACGCCTCTCGGCCCGGTGGCAGGTCGAGGACTGGGCCGGCATGAATGGCCTGATCTCGCTGTCCGGGGAGGTCCAGGCCTCCCTCCCGCCGGGATCCCTGCTGGCCGGCGACCAGGCGAGCCTGTCTCTGGACCTCCTGGCCCGGGGATCCGTCAGTCGCCCCTCCCTGGAGGTCCGAGAGGCCCGGATGCAGGCGGGCCCCGACCGCCTGTCGATCCAGGGACGCCTCGTCCTGCCGGAGGGGATCCTCGACCTCCGGGGATCGGCGGCCAAGGACCTCAAGCCCCTGTTCCGCCTGGCCGGCCAGCCGGGATCCGGAATGCTGGCCCTGTCGGGTCTCCGCCTCTCCGGGTCCCTGGAGTCCCCCCGCATCGGCGCCCAGGCGGTGGTCGAGAACCTGGCCTGGGACGACTGGATCGTGACCCGGGGCGAGACATCCCTTTCCTGGGACGGTTCCCGCCTGCTGGCCGGGGAACCCCGGGCCACCCTCCCGGCGGGGGAGATCCGGGCCGCCGAGGTGACGCTCCACCTTCCGGGGAACGGGAACCCTGCCCGGCTGGTCGTCCGGGACGGAGAGGCCCCCTCCCTGGACCCGTCCCGGCTGCCGCCGTTGCGGACCCTGGATCTGCGGGGAAGAACCTCCGCGGAGGTCCCGCTGCTGACCCTCGCCTTCGCCCCGTCGGGCGTGGTCCTGGAGGGAACCGCACGGATTGCCGCCGCTTCGTGGACCCTGTGGAAGCGCCCCTTCCGGGACGTCGAGATGCGCTGGGCCTTCTCCCGACAGCAGTGGGCCCTCGAACATCTCGGAGCCCGGTCCCCCGGGACCGGGAAGGTCCGGGGACGCGGGTCGCTGGCTCTGGCCTCCCGGCGGATGGAGGCCTCCCTGGACGCCTCTGGCCTGCCTCTGGACTGGCTGACCGGGCTGAGCCAGGACACGGCCTCGGGATCGCTGGACCTGGAGGTCCGGGCCACCGGGTCCTGGGTGGACCCGTCCTTCGAGGCCCGCGCGACCCTTCGAGAACCCCGGGTGCTCCGGCAGGCCTACCCGGACCTCGAACTGACCGCCGGCAGGGAACCCTCCGGGGACGTGAGAATCGAGGCCCCCCGTTTCCTTCCGCGGGTCCGGCTGCTCCCGGCCACGGGCCTCACCTGGAGGGAGGGACGGTTCCGGGAGGCAGTGCTGTCCGTCGCGATGGACGGGGTCTCGCCCCAGGACCTCTGGCCGCCGATCCCCCCCGAACGGGTCTCGGGGACCGTCCGGGGCAACCTGCTGGTCCGGTACGACCTGGAACCGGGAGGGGCCCTCCAGGGCGAATGGACCTGCCCCGCCGGAGGCATCGACCTCGACTGGGTCGGAGGGGAGATCCAGGTGACCAACCAGGATCCCTGGCGCCTCCGGCTCACCCCCGAGGGATCGGTGGTCGCCGAACCGGTGACCCTCCGGGACGGGGCCCGGACCCTCCGGGTCTGCGGCGTGGTGCTGGGATCGAACGGCGGCGTGGATCTCCGGGCCGAGGGAGACCTGCCGGTGCACTGGGTCCGGACCTTCACGGGGGACGTGGCGGTCGCCGAGGGAGTCCTGCGGCTCGGAGCATCGGGCGGCAACGCGGCCGCTCCTCTGCCCGAGGGATGCGACTCCGGGGCGATGCCCCACCCCTTCCGCGTCCTGGGCACCTGGGCACGGCCCAGGCCGGAAGGAACCGTGACCCTGGGCGACCTGGAGATCGGAATCCGGGGCCTGGGGGAATCGATCCGCCTTCCCGCCGGGGGCCGCATCGTCCTGTCCCCCAGGCAGCGCCGGCTTCTGATGGAGATTCCCCCCGAGGCCCCGATCCGGGGGTTCCGGGGAACGGGGCGGATCTCGCTGTTCGGCGAAGCCCTGCTGGACGGGCTGGTGCCCGAACAGGGGCGTTTGCTGATGGAAGGGGCGGGCATCGAGGTGACCCGGCCGGGGGAGTATCGCCTGGTCCTGGATCCCAGCCTGGAGGCCCGCTTCGAGACGACGGAGGACGGAGACGTCCGGACGCGGATCCAGGGGCGCATCCAGATCCCCGAGGGGTCCTATCACCGGAACTTCGACATCATCTCCCGGGCCTTCTCCCAGATGACCGGCACGCGGCAGGTCCAGCGAGAGGGGCGTTCGCTGGAGGAGACCGTCCCCTGGCTGGCCGAGGCCGAACTGGACGTCGCCGTGACCGGGGGACCCCTGGAGGTGCGCACGCGCCTGCCCATCGGGGAAACGGACCTGGAGGTGAGCCCCGACCTTCGCCTTCGGGGACGCCTGGCCGAACCGGAGGTCTGGAACCGGGTGGTCGTCCTCCCGGGCGGAAAGATGATCTACAACGTGGTCCGGCGGGAGTTCGAGGTGGTCCGGGGAACGCTGGACTTCGACGGGCCGGCGACCCGGCCCCGGGTGGACCTGCTGGCCCGGACCCTGCTGGACGTCCCGGGCACCGGCGGGGACAGTCCGACGTTCTCGTCCCGCTTCGGGCCCGACGCCACGCGCACGACGGGGATCGACGAGGGACTGCTGGTGACGCTGACTCTTTCGGGACGATTCCCGGACATGGACATCGCCCTTGCATCCAACTCCCGGGGCCTGAGCCAGACCGATCTCCAGTCCCTGATCCTGACCGGGTCGCTTCCCCAGGGCGGCCAGGCCGCCTCGGGCGGGGGCCAGGTGATTTCCCTGGGACTGCTGACCCAGGATGTCACCGGGCTGGCGGCCAGGATGCTGCTGGGGTCGCTGCTGGACACCATCAACCTGGGCGTCAGCCCCGAGGGCGGGGTGAACCTGGACCTGATGGCCCACCTGGGATCCCGCCTCCGATTCGAGACCCAGGTGCTCCAGGGAGGCACCAGCAGCCGATACCAGGCCGGGTTCCAGATCAGCCTGTCCGATCTGTTCTCCCTGATCGGGCGGGTCCGGGCCATCGAGCGGGACCCCGATCCCTCCCGGATCGGCAACCGGTACGAGACGAAGTTGCGTCTTCGGATTCCGTTGGAGTGACGGGGCCATGCGACCTTGGATGACCGGGATCATCGTCGTGGCCGTCGCGGGGATGCCCCGGAATTCCTGGTCCCAGGACCTCCCGGCCTGGGAGGAGGAGGGATTCGTCCCGATGGCCCCATCCGAGGATCCCGTCCAGTCGGACGCCGGGACCTCGAAGCCGCCCCCCGAGGATCCCTCGGAACCTCCGGCCGCCTGGCCCCCGGAAGAGGAGGCCGCCGACGGGGAGGGTCCGGACCCCTGCCTGGAAGGCCCCCTGGTCGACCGGGATCTCCGCGGCTGCCACGGATCGCCCTGCGACCGTCCCGATTTCCGGGCCGCCCTGATGGACCTGGCGGACCTCGAGGTCGGGCGGGTCCTCTCCCGGGCGCAGCGGGCCGCCGGACTCCAACGGGTGCTCGGAACCGGGGCGTTCTTGTCGGCCTCCATCACCTGCGAGCCGGTGGTGGGAGGCGTCGCCGCCCTGCTGGACGTGGACTGGAAACGGCGCATCCGCCGGATCGAGGTCCGGGGGAACTCCCACTTCCGCGACAGCGAAGTCCTGGGCCGGGCGGGCCTGCTGCCCGGAGACCCCCTGGACCCGCGGGATCCCCGGTCCCGGGAGGCCATCGATCGCACCCGGGAGGCGGTGTTGAAGGCCTACCAGGAGGACGGATACCAGGGAACTGCCGTGGAAGTCCGGACGAAGGAGATCGGCGAGAACCTGCTGGACGTCGAGATCCGCATCCAGGAGGGAAGGCGGGTCAAGATCCGGGAACTGGCGATCCTGCTGCAACCGTCGTCCGGGGACGCCCCCCGTTCCGCCGAGGAGGAGTGCCCCCGGCTCCGAGAACGGGACCTGCGCCGGTTGAGCGGCCTGTCGATCGGGAACGCCCTGACCGAACGGACCATCCCCGAGGCCAGCCGGAGGATCGTGCGGGCCCTGCGGAGCCTCGGGTTCACCCGGGTCCAGGTGAAGGCCTTCCTGGAACAGTCCAGCCAGGGACTGCGCCTCCAGGTGACCTACGACTCCTGCTGGCGGATCCGGTTCCACGCCCGGGACCGTTCCCAGCCGGGCCAGCGGGGATACCGTCCCTTCGGGAACGACGACCTGGTCCTCTCGATGCCCTTCGGGGACTCGGGAGCCTTCGACCTCGCCGAGGCCCGGCTGGGCCAGGAGGCCATCCGCCAGTGGCTCGAGTCCCAGGGATACCCCTTCGCCGAGGTCATCCTGGAATACCGGGAGTACCGGACCGCCCGGGACGACCCCTCCAGCCAGGGCCCCGTCGCAGGACGGATCGACTACTTCATCACCCGCAACCAGCGGGCCGAGATCCGGCGGATCGTGTTCGATGGCGTCCGTTCCCTTCCCGAAAGGCGCATCCGGGAGGCGATGGCGACCAGGCCATACGACTTCTTCGGCGACAGCGGCTTCCTGTTCCCGGACCAGCTCTTCGCGGACCTGGACCGGATCGCCCGTCTCTACCAGGAAGAGGGCTTCTGGAAGGTCCGCTTTCCCGGACGGCCCGATGCGACGGCCCGGCGCGTCACGACCCGGGAAGGCGACTGGACCGTCCACACCTTCGTCCAGGGGGATCGGTCCTTCCAGGTCCGGGTACCCCCCGGGGACACCGAGGGCATCGAGGTCCGGATTGCCGTGGAGGAGGGCCCCCGTCGAACGATCGGGACGGTGCGACTGGAGGGATCCCTCTCACGGCCCGTGGCGGAGGCGGAGAAGGTGCTGGACCTCCGCCCGGGCAGCCCTCTGTCCCCGGTCCGGATCCGGGACGCGATGGACCGCCTCCGTCGCTGGTACGCCGCCAACGGCTTCCTGCGCACGCGCATCCAGGTCTCCTGCGGCGCCGAATCCCCCTCGGGGCCCTGCGACCTGGATGCCCTGGAAGGCACGGTGGCGGACCTCGTGATCCGCGTCGAGGAGGGCCCCCCGTCGACCGTCGGCGCGGTTCTCCCCTTCGGGCTGCGGCGGACGGTGCCCGGGGTCGTGCTGGACCGGTTCCCGGGACCCGGTGATCGGAACGACCAGGAACTGGTGGCGGACGGCGTCCGGTTCCTGAACAACCTCGGCATCTTCAGCAGCGTGCAGGTGACGGCCGTGGGCGCCGAGGAGACGCCTCCCAGGGAACGGGTCGCGCTGGTGGTCGAGACCCGCGAAGCCTCCAACCGGTTCCTGGACTTCGCGGTGGGCTTCGAGACCCTGAACGACTCGAGGGCCGCGACCCTGGTCCCGGGCATCGGGCAGGGCATCTCCCACGGCGTCTCGGCCTCGGACCGGCAGGTCGGCGGGTACGGCCGGTCCCTGCAACTGGGGCTGCCGGACATCCTGCTGACCCTGGAGGCCCGCTACACCGACCAGAACTTCCTGGGGCGGGCGAAACGCCTCTACCTGCCGGTGAAGTACGGCCTCTCCTTCACCGCGTGGGATCGATTCGCCTCCTTCGCCCCGACCTGGCTGGACCCCCATTTCTTCGTCCGGAACCTCGTCTTCCGGGTGACCCCCTTCGCCGAGTACGACCGGGCGACCACCCGCCTGGACCAGGCGCGGATCGGCGGCGAGTTCGAGATCGCCCGGGAACTGGTTCCCCACCTGTTCGGGTCGCTGCTCTGGGAGACATCGGGGCTGCGCATCCGGGATCCGGACGACCCGGTGGCCTCTTCCTGGGGACCCTGGCGCTACGAGAACAAGGTCATCCCCACGGTAACGTGGGACCGGCTGGATCACCCGGTGGACCCGAAGAACGGGGGACTGGTCCAGGTGTCGCTGACCTACCTGAACGCCCTCGGACAGGGGAACTTCCTGAAATACGAGGTCCTGGGCAAGGGCTTTCTGACCATCAAGCGGTTCCTGACCATCGCCGTCTCGGCGCGACTCGGGGGATCCCGGGCCTTCGGCGGGGCGCGGGACCTGCCGGAACAGGAGCGCTACTCCCTCGGAGGGAACCGGGGAATCCGGGGCTTTTCCAACGACGGGATCTCCCAGTACCTCCCCGACGGCAGCCTGCGGACCACCGTGGAGCAGGTGGCGGAGCGGAACCCCGACGGGAGCCCGGTCGTGGACCCCCTCACCGGACTGCCGGTCACCTCCTCCCGATTCCGCAAGGTGCAGGGGGGCGACGCGATGCTGGCGGGGAGCCTCGAACTGCGGTTCCCCCTCCTGGCGTCCCTGCACCTGAACGGGGCGGTCTTCTACGATGTGGGAGCGCTGTCGGAGGACTTTCTGGACCTGCATGGCCGGTCCTTCCGCCACGGCGCCGGCATCGGCATCCGGTGGATGATCGGCGGGGTGGTCCCCCTCCGGCTGGACTACGGCTTCGTCCTGGACCGGCGGTGCAAGGAGGTGGATTCGTCCACCGGGGCCTGCTCCCGCCGGGAGGAGATCGGGAACATCCATTTCGGGGTGCTCTACACCTTCTGACGGGGGGACCGGGAGCGCCCGGAAGGCCGCCTGCCGGGTCGGTCCCGGCGGACCGGGGTCTTGGGAGCGGGAGCGGCAGGACGCCGGGTTCCCTTCGCCGGACCGCGAGCGGGAGTCCCGGTCCGGAGGGAACCGGCCGCCGACCGGGGCCGCTTGCCGGCGGCCGCCTGCCGGACCGCCCGTTCCACGAGGGCCTCGAACGCCTTGCCGGGAACCGGGGACTCCCCCTTCGAATGGCCGCGGGCAGCCGAGGGCCTCCCGGTGCCTTCGACCACCGTCCTCCTCCGGTCCCGATCCGGCGTGGTGGAGGCAGGCCGCCGCGACGGGGAGGCCCCCCGTCCCGTGGAAGTCCGCGCCGGCCCACGACCGGTCGCCCGCGGGCGGGCCGCCGGAGCCGATCGGGTCCCCGAGCCCGGGGGTCGGCCGTGCCCCCGGTCCTTCCCCTCGGGAGGCGGCGGCCCCCCGACGAAGGCCCCCGGGTCCTCGACGGCCCGGATCAGCATCTCCACCTCGGCCTCCCGGAGGTGCCGGAAGGCCCCCGGGGGCAGGGAACCCAGGCGGATGGGCCCGAACTGCACCCGTTTCAGTTTCAGGACGTTGAAGCCCATCGCCTGGAACATCCGCCGGACTTCCCGGTAGCGGCCCTCGTCCAGCACCAGCCGGACCCAGACGTTGCTCCGGACCCGGGGTCGATCGAGAGGCACCGCCTCCCGGGCCCGGGCCATCCCGTCGTCCAGGCGCACCCCTCGGACCAGCCGGTCCAGGGCCCACTGGGGAACCCCCCCCTGGACCTTCACCTCGTACACCCGCTCGACGCCCCGGGAACGGCGGGTCAGTTCCCGGGTCAGGTTCCCGTCGTTCGTGAACAGCAGCAGCCCCTCGCTCAGGAAGTCCAGCCTCCCGACGGCGTGCACCCGGACGGGCAGCGGGGGCAACAGGTGGAAGACGCTCCGGCGCCCCTCGGGGTCCCGCTCCGAGCAGATGGTCTCCCGGGGCTTGTGCAGCACGAGGTAGAGGCGATCCTCCTTCCGGCGGACGTGCTCCCCGTCCACCCGGACCCGATCGACTGCCGGGTCCACCTGGCGTCCCGGCTCCGCCGGGCCACCGTTCACCGTCACCCGCCCCTGGGTCACCAGTTCCTCGGCCCGCCTCCGGGAAATCCCCAGGGCGTCGGCCAGGAACCTCTGCAGCCGAATCATCATCCCGGATCCTCCCCTCCCTCGGGCCCCTGCCGTGGGAAATCGTTGCCACTCCGGCGGCGGCAACGGTATCATCGCGGCACCCTCCGGGCAACCGGGCCGACCGGCCGGGGCGATCCCGGGGGCGGTCCGGCGGCCCGGCGATTCCTGGCAAGGGGGGACCCTCCATGAAATACCGTCTCGAACACGAGTTCCCGTGCGACCGGAAGACCCTGCTGCAGGAGATGTTCCGCAACGGGATCATCGAGACCCTGAAGCCCCGGATGACCACGATCCTCGAGGCGGAGACCCTCTCCTGGGAGGAGAAGAACGGCATCGTGCGGCGGCGAGTGCGCTACCTCCCCGTGCCCAAGATCTCCTCCGTCGGTCCCAAGAAGGTCGAACCCCGCTGGATGGAGTGGATCGAGGAATCGGAGGTGCGCCTGGATACCGGCGCGGCGCAGTACGTCAACGTGCCCTCGACGTCCCGGGTCGCCGAACTGCTGAAGAACCGGGGAACGGTCGAGTTCGTGTCCCTCGGGCCCGACCGCACCAGGCGGATCCTGTCGGGGGAACTCCGGGTCGAGGTCTTTCTGCTCGGGTCCCTGGCGGAACGGCTGATCTTCGCCTACGCCAAGGAGATCGTGGACGAGGAGGCCCGGGCGCTGTCGGGTCACCTGGCGGACCTGGCCCGGAGCGGGTCATGATCCTGGCCCGGGTGATCGGCCCCGTCTGGGGGGCCCGGCAATGCCCCGCCCTCGAGGGCCGCCGGGTGCTGGAGGTGCAGCGCCTGGGCCTGGGCCGGGCCTCCGGGGGCGAGGAGATCCGCGCCGACTGCGACGAGCGGCACCTGCAGCCGGCGACGCTGCTGGCGGTGGACGCCCTGGGGTCCGACGCGGGACAACTGGTGCTGGTGGCCGTCGGGAGCCGGGTCCGGGACCTGACCCTGGGACCCGACGTGCCCACCAAGAACGTCGTGGTGGCCATCGTGGACGAGGCCTTCCTGGACCCCTCGGGCACCGGAGGCGGCCGATGATCCTGGGAAGAGTGGTCGGGCAGGTCTGGGGCACCCGGAAGCACCCCCGGCTGGAACGGCAGAAGATGCTGATCGTGCGTCCCCTGTGCTGGTACGGCCCGGACCACCCGACGGACCACCTGGTCGCCGTGGACCCCGTGGGCGCCCAGGTGGGACAGGACGTCGTGGTGTGCCTGGGGCTCCCGGCCCGCCTGGCCCTGGGGGACCCGCGGCACCCGGTCGAGGCCTCGGTGGCCGCCATCGTGGACCGGGTCTCCCTGTCCCGGAGCGCGGCGGCCCGACCGTTCTTCCGGTTCGCCGGGGACCGGCGGCCCGAGGGCCTGGAGGAGACGCCATGACCCGGGGTCGGGTGATCGGGGAGGTCTGGGCCACCCGGCGGCATCCCCGCATGGAAGGGCGGAAATGGCTGCTGGTGGCCGAGGTGCGGGCGACGGACCAGGGCGAGTCGTTCACCGGCCGGGTCCTCGTCGCCGCGGACCCGCTGGACGCGGGGCCGGGCGACCCCGTCGTCGTCGCCTTCGGCAGCGGGGCCCGCAACGCCCTGGAAGCCCGATCGCGGGACGTGCTCGCCGATGCGGCGATCGTGCAGATCCTCGACGGGACCACCTCCCCGGGCGGAAGGTTTTCTTGACCCGCAACCGCCGCTCCCGGACAATGGAACCGCGTGGGAACGGGAGGCTTCTGGAAATGCCGTCCTTGCGATGGTTGCTGGTCCCCCTGGCCCTGGTCGCCTGCGGCGGGTCCGGTCCCAGCCGGCCGGACTTCGGAGCAGAAGAGGACATCTCCGAGCCGGGGGAGGTGCTGGAGGGCCTCCGGGTCGAGTTCACGAAGCCCGGCGGGGGGACCGTGGACCCCGTCCTGACCGGGGTCGTCGAGGTGGGCATCCGGGTCCGGGACGACACCCCCCTCCCGGTCTCCGTCGTGGTGGAATTCCCCGGAGTGGCGACCTTCGTGCCGATCCAGCAGAACCTGTCGAAACCCGATGCATTCGTGGTCCAGGTGGACACCCGCAACGTGGCCGACGGACAGAAACGGAAGATCCGGGCCACCGCGACCTCCGAGGACGGTCGCACCGCCGTCGCCACGCTGTCCGTGACGGTGGACAACCAGGGACCCAAGGTGGACCTCCTGGCGCCCACCCCGGAGGACGGCGCCGACTTCCTGGGCGAACTGAAGATCCGGGCCGTGGCCGAGGACAAGGGGACGGGGGTCACCCGGATCCGGGTGGTCGTGGAGGACTTCGCCTACGAGTGGCCGGGAGGAACGCCCCAGGTCCGGGCGAAACTGGACACCGGAGACCTCCCTGTGGATACGGACGGGTGGGAAGCGGGCGAAAAGGCCCTGACGATCGAGGCCTGGGACGGGGTCGCCGACCACCTGACCCGGATGGAGCGCCGGTTCCACTTCGTCCAGAAGCCGTCGTTCCAGAGCGGCCGCTTCCGCCCCCTCCCGGAGGGGAACTCCGGAACCGCGATCGTTCCCATCCGGCTGGGAGACCCGGAGGAGGGACGCTGGGGCTTCGTGCTGGCGGGCAACACGGGAGTGGCCCTCTTCCGGATCGACCCGGACACCTCTGAGGTGGAGCACCTGGCCAGCCTGGCGCAGAGCCCCTGCGGACCGGCGGGCACCGCCGATCTGGACGGCGACGGCCGGGAGGACGTGGCGGCCTACTGCAAGACTTCCGGGGACCAGCCGGCCGCGGTCCGGGTCTTCCTGCAGAAGGACGACGGATCCTTCGCGAAGCCCCTGGCCTTCCCGGTTCCCGGGGACGTCACGGCCCTGGCCCTCGGCGAACTGAACGAGGACGGGGCGCTGGACCTGGTGATGGCCCTGAACGCCCCGACCCAGAACCTCGGGTTGATCCTGTCGAACCCCTCGGGCGGTCCCGGGTGGTCCGAGGTGCAGACCTACGCGGGGGCCATCCAGCCCACCATGGTGGCCATCGGCCAGTACCTGGCCGGAACCAACCGCAACGTGATCTGGACCGGCCGGTCGTCCTCCCCGGTCGTCACGGTGTTTCCCGTCGCCTCCGACGGCAGCGTCCTGGCCGGCACCAACTACTCCCTCCAGTACGCGACGAAGCCCCTCCAGCAGATCGAGGGAGCCGTCGCCGCCGCCTTCAAGGGGAATCCGGGCCGCCCCGAGTCCCTGGTCCTGGGGGACACGGGAACCGACCGGATCTACCTGGTGAAGGTCCTTTCCCAGGCCGGGGGACAGCCCACCCTGAACGTCGCCAGCGCCTGGCAGACCGGGGTCAAGCCGGAACGGTTCGCAATCGGCGACCTGACCGGAGACGGGGTCCCCGAGGTGGTCGCCCTGTGCTCCACCAGCCGGATGCTCCATGTCCTGAAGGGGGCGGCGGACGGGCCCTCGACGACGCTGCAGCAGGTGCTGGCGGGCCCGGTCCAGGACCTGGCCCTGCTGGACTTCACCGGCGACGGGGTGCTGGACGCGGTGCTGCTGGACCAGGCGGGCACCGGGGTCTACCTGCTGACGATGGACCCCGCCCGGAAGCGCCTGACCGGCGCCGAGATGCTGCTGAACCCGATGACCGACGTCCTGGCCCTCCAGGCGGGGCGGTTCACGAAGGCCCTGGCCTCGCCGAACCAGAACCTGAAGGACCTGGCGATGCTCGGCCCGAACCCCGCAGGGCTCCCCCAGGTGGCCGTCTTTGCCGCCGACGCGACGCTCCGGCTGCCCGTGGCGACGGCCCTTCCGACCCTGCTGACCAGCGTGACCGGGGTCACCGGCATGGTGGCAGCCCAGCTGGACTCCACCTCGGACAACACCTCCCTGACCGACCTGGTGATCACGACGGCCCGGGCCGGCGGGTCGGGGGGCGAGCGCCCGGCGACGGGGGAGGTCCTGTTCCTGCAGGCCGACGCCCAGAGCCACACGGCAGTGGCCACGACCCAGAAGGCCTTCGATTTCGGGGATTCGCCGAACCTGGTGGCGGTCGGCGACCTGGACTGGTCCCCCTCCTCCACCGGGACCTCCCTGAAGGACCTCGCCTTCGTCACGTCCTTCTGGGAGGGGACCCCCCCGGAGAAGCGCACCCGGGTCCAGCCGTACTTCTACCACCTGGGCACCGGGGACTACCTGCGGAAGAACCTCCAGGGGGTCCCGGTGGAGGGGCCCCTGGTGAGCCCGGGAAGGAATCCGCAGCAACTGGTGGCGTTCCCCCTCCGGCGGCCCCTCTCCTATGCCGTGAAGTCCCAGCCCTACTACACGGACCTGATCACCGTGAACGGCGGTACCGGCGACTTCACGGTGTTCCCCGCCCAGGGAGGCGGCTTCTTCTTCGCCAGCAGCCCCGAGCGGCAGAAGTCCTTCGCCGTGGGGTCCAATCCGAAGGCCCTGGTGGCGGGATACCTGCGCCACCCGATGGACGGGTCGGTCCCCGACGAGGAGGCCGTCCAGGTCTTCCCGGACGTCGTGGTGATGCTGGACCGGGAGGTTCTGGTCCTCTTCAACACGAACACCGTCCTGAAGGACCTGAGCCTGAGCCCGGAACTGCTGTCCTACGAGCCTCCCCTCCCCCTCCACCACTCGGGTTCCGGGCCGGTGGACCTGGACCTGGCGGACATGAACCACGACGGCTACCTGGACCTGGTGGTCCTCGATGGCGCCGACCGGACCGTGAGCGTCTACGTGAACCTGGGGTCCCGGTCCTTCTCCGAACCCTTCGTGTTCCCCGTGGGAGCGGGCCCGAGCCGGATGGTGGTGACGGACCTGGACGACAACGGGTGCCCCGACGTCGTGACGCTGGACCGGGAGGGGCGGACCCTGACCTTCCTGCGGAACCTGCTGACCTGCCGCTAGCGGTCCCCGGGGATCGTCGCTCCTTCGCGGAAGACCCGTTCCCGGCGGGCGATCTCCGCCTCGGCCACCGCCAGTTCCTCGGCGGCCCGGTCCAGCCGGGCGGCCACCTCCTTCGCCACCGGTCCTGGAAGCAACCGCGCGGGGCCGTCGCCGGCGCCCATCCGGGCCCCCACCTGCTCGAAGAGCGGGTGGAGCGCCCGGAGGCCCATCCAGGCCCCCCGCATCATCGCCTGGTCCCCCGGGGGCATCGCCCGGAAGGCCGGATCCAGTTCGGTGGCCGGATCCAGGGACAGCCGCATGGCGGCCGCCTGGGTCGCATTGGCCATCTCCTCGGTCTCCAGGAACCGCCGGGCCGCATCCCGGTATGCCAGGGCCTTGTCGAGGAACTCCCGGGCCGCGTCCGGCGGCGGCTCGTGGATGGCCTCTGGATAGAGGGGTTTCTGCAGCGAGAAGACCTCGGGAAGCGTCGCGAAGATCACCAGCGATGCCACCGCCAGTGCCCCGGTCTCGATGGCCATGCGCCCGAAGGAGATCCGCTCCCGGAAGGTCACCAGCAGGTAGGCCGCCGCTCCCAGGAACAGGACCAGCGCCACGAAGGGTCCGAAGGATTTCAGGGCCACCCCGTTCAGGTACATCAGGACGCCCAGGCCCAGGGACAGCAGGGCCACCAGCACCCGGCTCCACCGGGCCGCCCGACCCAAGGGACGGCTCCACCCCTTCGTCCTCTGCATCCCGGCGGTCCGCCGGCGGTGATCCTCCCACTTGGCGAAGACGATCCCGCAGCGGATGCACTCGAATCCCTCGGGCTGCTCGTGACCGCAGGCCGGACAGACCATGAAGCCCCCCGGGAGACAGAACCGAGGGGGATCCTACCAGACTTCAGCACCGGCGCAGTCCCAGCCGGCGGATCGCCTCGACCGCCGCCTCCTGCTCGAGTCGTCCCGGGCGGCGCAGGAGGACCGGATCCCCGGGGTCCCTCGCCACGGGCCGATACTGGTCCATCAGCGACACGGCCATTCCCGGGGCCAGCGCGGCGATGGCCTCCAGGCAGTCCCGGGCGTCGTCCGCCGCCCCGGGCATCACCAGGTGGCGCACCAGCACTCCCCGCCTGGCGACGCCGTCCCGGTCCACCTGCAGCACCCCGCTCTGGCGGACCATCCGGCCGATGGCCTCGGCCACCACTTGGGGATAGTCCGGGGCATCCATCCAGCGGCGGGCGCGATCGGGATCCCGGGTCTTCCAGTCCGGGAGCCAGAGGTCCACGACCCCCTCCAGGGCCTCCACGACCCAGGCCTCCTCGTATCCGCCGGTGTTGTACACCAGCGGGATCCGCAGGCCCCGGGCCGCGGCCAGGTCCAGGGCCCTCACCCAGCCCGCGACCTGGTGGGTCGGGGTGACCAGGTTCAGGTTCTCGCAGCCGGCTTCCTGGAGCGCCAGGAACAGGTCCGCCAGGGCGGCCGGGTCCTTCCCGATCCCCTCTTCTCCCCGGCGGATCGCGTCGTTCTGGCAGAACCGGCACCCGAGGCCGCAGCCGGAAAAGAACACCGTCCCCGATCCGCCACGCCCCACCAGGCAGGGCTCCTCCCCGAAATGAGGGTAGGCGGCCGCGATCCGGGGCACGGTCCCCTCGCCGCAGCGTCCCCGTTCCCCGGCCTGCCGGTTCACCCCGCACCGTCTGGGACAGAGGCGGCAGGCCCTCAGGGACTCCTCGAGGCGACGGGCCAGGGCTGCCAGGCGGCCGGCCCGGTGCAGTTCCAGGTACCGGGGTTCGTCACGGGTCGTCGAGGGTCCCATGACCCTGGTCAGCCCCCTTCCTCTTCCAGGTAGAGGAAGCGGCTGCAGTACGGACAGGCCTGGAGGGAATCCCCCCGGAGCAGCGTGTTGTAGAGCTGCGGCGGCAGTTTCCGGTGGCAGCCCCCGCAGGCCTCGTTGCTCCTCACCGGCACCACCGCGAGGCCCATCAGGGCCTTCTGGAGCCTCCGGTACCGGGACAGCACCTCGGCCGGGATCCCCTTCTCGAAGGTCTGGTGCTCGACCGCGAGTTCCCCGATCCGCTCGTCCAGCCGTCGCACCCGGGCCTCGGTGGCCTCCCGCTCCCGGACCAGTTCCTCCCGCATCTCCTGGAGCTTCGCCTCCTCCTCCTCGACGGCCTTGCGGAACTCCTCCATCACCGAGAGGAGCTTCTGGATTTCCTCCTCGCGCTGGGCATTGCCCCGCCGGATGATTTCGATCTCGCGCTGGATGGCCGCGTACTCCTTGGCCTTCGCCACCGCGTTGAGGCGCGACTGGAGGCGCTTGACCTTCTCGTTGTCCTCCCGGGCCTCCCGCTCCCGCTCCTTGTACCAGCGCTCGGCCTCCTTCAGTTTCTCCCGCTTGTCCTCCAGTTCCCGCTCGAGGTCGGACACCATCGCCGCCAGGTGATCCACCCGCTCGGTGATGGACTGGCGTTCCCGCTCCACCTCGATCCGCTGGCGATCCACGTTCTGGAGCGCACGCAGGGCGTTGATCAGGCTCTTCAAGACTCGACCTCCTGGGGATGGGGGGGAAGGGACGGGAGGGGAAGGATCCCGACCCGACCCGCGGATACAAAAAAGGCGCCCCGTTGCGGGCGCCTGTCACCTCGAACCACCAGCCCCGAAGGGACTCCTGTCACCTCGGGGACTGGAACCGGGGGTTCGAGAACCGCTGGCATGGTCCTCCTCGGGTCCTGTGGGCCCTCCCGGGCTCGAACCGGGGACCGACCGGTTATGAGCCGGTGGCTCTACCAACTGAGCTACGGGCCCTGTTGGCGCAAAAGCGGCGCGATTGTACCCGCACTTGTTCCTGTTGGCAACCGATTTCTTCCGGCCAGCGGGAGGGTCAGGATTCCTTCCTGCGGCGGGGGGACCGTGCAGGTCGGCGGCGCAGAGGAGCGACCCGGCGGGACCAGCCCTGGTGGAGCGCCTCCTCCAGGATCCGGAAGCCCCCCTCCTCGCCGCTCCCCTCCAGCCGGGATGCGGGCACCGAGAAGCCCCCGGAGAAGGTCCTTCCCCCGCAGTCCACCGGCCGGCCCACCCTGGAGGCCAGGGCCTCGTCCAGGAACGCATAGGGGTCCAGGTCCGGGTCCTTCGACCGGAGGGATCCCACGAAGTTTCCCGACACCAGGCCCACCACCACGACGGTCCGCACGCCGGCCATGCGGGCCAGGAAGTCGGCCGTCTGGCCGATGACGTCCCGGTTCTGGACGCCCAGGCGCCCGGCCCAGGCCACCAAAAAGCCCTCGTCCAGGCGCTTGTGTCCGATGGCATGGGCCAGGGTCTCCAGGAACGAGGGCGCCAGGGGCGTCTCCACGATGGCCCGGGTCATTTCCGGGCTGGCGTGCATGGACAGGAACGCCGCGGCCCGGAGGTCGGCGGGACCGGCGGTGACGAAATCCAGCGTGTCGGTCCGGATCCCGCAGAGCAGCGCCGTGGACAGGCGGCACATCTCCGAGGGGTCCTGGGGCGCCTGCTCCACGAGCCACTGGAGGTGGACCGCCATCAGCGAGGAGGTGCTCCCGACGCTCACGTCCTGCTGCCGGAACAGGGCGGGCGTCGGGGTCGGGGAGTGGTGGTCGATGTGGGCCACGAGGGGCAGTTTCCGGGGAAAGGGCACCGGGAGCCGGGCGTTCTGCCGGTCCACCACGGCATAGGTCCTGTAGGACCGCCGGGGAAAGGCCTCCCGGACCGCGAGGAACTCGATGTCCAGCAGCTGGACGAACCGGTGGTTGTCGGGGCGGCTGATCTCCTCGAAGGTCAGGATGTCCATCTCGAGCCCCGCGTGCCGGGCCAGGACCTTCAGCGCCCAGGCCGAGGCCAGGCCGTCCGGGTCGGGGCTGCCCAGCACGGCCACGAACCCCCGCTGCCCCCGGTAGCGTTCCAGGGCGCGAACCAGGGCTTCGGTCCGGGACAAGTCGTTTCCCACGGGGCCTCCTTGACGCAGGGTCCACCCGGCACTAGCATGGGGGCGAGTCTATCACGCATTGAGAGGGCGCATGATCGAAGTGAAGAAGCAGCTGGCGGTCTTCGTGGCCAACCGTCCGGGAACCCTGGCCCAGATCTGCGGGTCCCTGACCCAGAACGACATCAACATCCTGGGAATCAGCGTGGCCGACGCGATGGATCACGCGGTGCTGCGTTTCGTGGTCGACAAGCCCGCCACGGCGGTCCACGTCCTGGGGGAGTCGGGGCTGCTGGTGCTGGACTCGGACGTGCTGGCGGTGGACCTGGGGAACGAGCCCGGGCAGTTGATGAACCTCTCCAAGGCCCTCAGCGACGCCGGCATCAACATCGAGTACGCCTACGGCGGCACCCGGATCGGGGAGCGGACCGGAACGCTGTTCCTGAAGGTCAACGACACCCAGGGAGCCCTGAAGGCCCTGAAGGACCTCGCGGCCTGATCCGTCCGCCGGGTCGCGCCGGGGGTTCCGGGATTACTGGACGGGCGGTTCCTCCTCGTCCACCATCCGGCCCGGGGAGGTGACCTCGGGGCGGACCGCCACCGTGACCAGGGAGGGTCGAAGCACGCGGCCGTGGAGGGTGTAGCCCGGCTGGTGCACCTCCAGGATCCGCCCGGCCTCCACCGAGTCGGACTCCGCCTGCTGCAGGGCCTCGTGGACCGTCGGGTCGAAGACCAGCCCGTCGGCGGGGATCTCCTCCACCCCCGCCCGGGTCAGCACCTTTCGGAAGTCCCCCAGGACCAGTTGCAGCCCCGATACCAGCACCCGGACATCCTGGGCGCCCTCGGAGGCCTTCAGCGCCCGCTGCAGGTTGTCCATCACCGGGAGCAGTTCCCGCAGCAGCCGCTCGTTCGCGAAGCGCCACTGCTCCTGCCGGTCCCGCTCCACCCGCTTCTTGTAGTTCTCGAAGTCGGCGGCGACCCGGACGGCCCAGTCCCGGAGTTCCTGCATCTCCCGCTCCAGGCGGGCGGCCCGCTCCTCGGCCGGATTGTTCTCCCCGCCGTTCCGGGGTTCCTCCCCGTTTTCAGCCCGGCCGGCATCCGCCGTCCCGTCGGTCGAAAACTCCTCCAGCAGGCGGACCTCGTCCTGATCTGAAACCATCCGGACCCTCCCTCCAGGGCGCTGTTCGCGGGTTCCTAAATAGGGACCCGCCCCCGGTTTGTCAATCGGAACGGCACACTCGGAAGACCAGGTCCAGCCAGGTCCGAAGCCCCGGCAGCAGGTCCTCCCGGGACATCCCCCGGGCCACGGCCTCGTCGGGAACCAGGCTCATCGGCGAGAACCCCATCCCCGAGAGGCCCTCGACGCCCGCCCCGAGATGCCAGGGTCCCTCGCCCAGGACCGGGGCCGGCACCATCCCGGGCCACTGTTCCTCCAGCACCGGCAGCAGGGCGGACCAGAGCGGCGAGGCCCCGTCCATTTCCAGGGCCGGCACCGCCTCGACCACGGTGCAGGAGACCCCGTCGCCCAGGTAGCCCTGGATCCGGGTCAGGGGGTCCTCCAGGGGCCTGCCGGGCAGCACGCGCACCAGCACCTCGGCCTCGGCCCGCCCCGGGGCGAGCCCGCTCCCGGCCCCCGCCCGCAGCGACAGGACCAGGACCTCCTCCTGGAGCATCCCCTGGAGCATCCCCTGGAGTTCGGGGTCCCCCAGGCGCCCGGGAGGAGTCGTCCCGACCCAGGACCAGCCCCGGATCAGGGCGGCCTTCCGGGGCGGCAGGACCCGGGTCATCGCCTCCAGGAACATCGATCCGACCCGGGTCATCCTGCGGTCCAGCACCCCGCTTTCCAGGGACGACAGGGCCCGGAGAAGCCGGAAGATGGCCTCGTCGGGGCGATCCGTGGCGGCCTCGGCGGCCACACGGACCCGCAGGCATCCCTTCGCCGCCACCTGGACGGGTACCACCGGGGCTCGGCCCGGATTCCGGGGCCCGCCGCACCCCTCCGACAGCAGCAGCCCCGTCCGGAGGGGCCACCGGTCCCGGATCAGGGATCCCGGGATCGACGACAGGTCCCCGGGACGGACCGACGGCATCGCGACCAGCACGATGTCCCTCCGGAACGTCCAGCGGCGCCTCCGGGCCAGGGCCATCGCGACCCAGGCCCCGACCGCGAGGCTGACCCCTTCCAGCGCCTTCCGGGATGAGGACGTGTCCCGGGGATCGGTGGAGGCCGACAGCACCAGGGCATTCCCCGGGTCGGCCCCGGGAAGCCGGGCCACCAGGCACGGCCTGCCGTCCTGGAGCGACAGGAGGTCGCAGGAGACGCCCTCGGCCCCCAGCACGCCGTAGAGGTACCTCGACGAGGATCCGGTCAAGGCCCCGAGGGGATTGGCATCGGGGGTCGCCAGGCGGCTCCAGTGGTAGCCGACCTCGTCCTCTTCCCGGGAGGAGAGCCATTCCCAGTCCATGGTCCTTCCCCATGGATCCCGAGGCGAGTCTATCCGCATTCCTCCCCGGGGGAACAATCGGTGCAGCCCCGGCGGGAGAGGCGTCAGGAGGGAAGCAGCCGCTGGCGGTGCCGGGCATGGGTCTCCACCTGGTCCCGGGTCCAGAGCATCGGGTGATGCCGCACCTCGAGCCAGGGACCCAGGAGATCCCGGTGGTGGGGACTGGCGGGATGCTCCGACTGCCCCGGGGCATGGATCACCACCGACCTGGACAGGTCCGCCAGGTCCACGATCTGCCGGAAGGTCGGGGCCCAGGCCCGGGCGTGGAACGGTCGATCGGGCAGCATCGCATGCTGGTTCGGGGTGTCGGCGTCTCCTCCCACGGGGAACGGCCCCAGGTTCAGCAGGCGGTCCAGCGGCGGCCGGTCCCCGAGGAAGTGCTGGAAGATCGCCCCGTGGAGGTCCCCCCACCGCCACCGGGCCGGGTCCGGGCCCAGGCGGCCCCGGATCTCCCGCACCGCGTCCCCCAGGGCCCCGGCCAGCAGCCGCTGCCGTCCCCCGGCGGCGCGCACCATCCGGGAGTCCTCCCGGGACAGCAGCCGGATCAGGGTCCCGGTGTCGTGGCCATAGAATTCGCTGGTGATGTTGGTCAACAGGTCGAACCCCTGGCCCAGGGCCCGGTCAACCAGGGAAGGCGGGATCACCGCCAGGAGCAGGCGCCGGGCCAGCCGGTGCCGGAAGACCGCGTAGAGGGCCGCGGGCCCCGAGTCCCGCCGGAGATCCCCATCGAAGGTCCGCAGCAGGGACAGGCCCAGGGCGACGTCCGGGTCGTCTTCCGGAAGGTCCTCCAGCAGCGCCACCAGGTCCCTCGCCCGGAGGGAGACCTCGTCGGCCTGGAGGTCCCGGCAGTCCTCCAGGGACAGGGGTCCCCGTTCCCGGATCAACTGGTGGAGGCGCTGTGCACGGGTCCCGGGCATGAAGCACCGCCCCAGGAAATGGGGATGGTCCGGGCCGGTGATCGCGTGGTTGCACGAGACGACGTGGCCCTCCGAGGGGTTCAGGGCATGGGGCATCTCCTCGAAGGGGATGAAGCCCTGCCAGTCCCCGGCGCCGGTCCACCCCTCCGACGGCAGGTCCCCCAGGCCGGAAGCCCGGATCGGGACCAGCCCCGCGGTCCGGTAGGCGATGTTCCCCTCCACGTCCCCGTACACGATGTTCAGGGCCGGCGTGGTGATGAACCGCAGGGCCTCCTCGAAATCCCGGTGGTTCCGGGCGAGGTTCAACCGCAGGAAGCCCTCGGCCGCCTGGGAGGGCTTCAGGGCCGTGCTGCACAGCGAGAGGCGGTGGGGCACGCCACCGAAGATCCCCGAGATGATCGGCCCGTGGCGGGTCACGACCACCTTCTCCCGGTGGGGGCGCAGCCGGCCCCGGACCCGGATCTCCTCCAGGTGGATCTCGGCACGGGCGTAGCCGCCGCCCGGGACCTCGAAACGGTCCGGGTCCTCCGGATGGGTCCGCTCGAGGAAGGTGTCCTCGACGTCGGTGTGGGCCAGCGTGCATCCCCAGGCGATCCGGTCGTTGTGGCCCACCAGCACCATCGGGAGCCCCGGGAGGCTGACCCCCGTCACGTCGATGCCGCCCCCGCTGAGGTGGTTCTCGTACCAGAAGGACGGCAGCATCAGGGGCATGTGCATGTCGTTGCCGAGCAGCACGCCCCCGGTCCGCGTCCCGGCGGGAGAGATCACGAAGGCGTTGCTGCCCATGCCCCGGCGGGACGCCGGCCCCCGGGCCGGCACCAGGCCCCCGAGATCCGCAGGCCGGATCTCGATGCCCGACGGCAGGTGGGGGATCTCCCCTGGCACGGGTTCGGGATCCCACTCGGCCATCACCTCAGGTCCCGCGGCCTGGATCAGCAGGGCCCGGACGACCTCGTGGGACCATCCCCGGCAGAGTTGCCAGTACATCACCCGCCCCCAGGCCAGGCAGTCCAGGGGCGTCCAGGGTTCGGGCTTCCAGCCCGCGAGGGCCAGTTCCAGAGGAGGCAGACTCGGGGGGTTCCGGATCCAGGCGTTGACCCCCCTGCAGTAGGCCTCCAGCACCGATCGCAGGGACGGCGAGGCCCCCTCCAGGTCCAGGCGGGCGGTCCGGAGGAATCCCAGGACCCGGGAGGCCCGGTCCGCGGGAAGGGCCGCCGGTCCGAACCACTCCGACAGGCGCCCCAGGCCGAAGCGGCGCCCCATCTCCATCTGCCCCAGGCGGTCCTGGCAGTGGACGTACCCCTGGGCCATGAAGAGGTCCTCGGCGGTCTCGCCCCGGAGGTGGGGCACCCCCCAGGGATCCCGGACGACCTCCACCGGCGCCTTCAGGCCCGGCAGGCGCACCTCGCCGTCCAGGCCTGGCAGCCGGCTCCGGTCGGCCGCCTCGACCACCGCACTCCCGATCCGGAAGACCTGTTGCAGGAACCGGTTCCACAGGGTCATGCCGTTGACCTCCCTCTCGGGCCCGAAGGATACTCGACTCATGGAAACCGTCCCCATTCCAAATGACGTCCTGTCGGTCACCGAGGTGAGCCGGCGGGTTCGCACGCTGCTGGAGTCCTCCTTCTCCCGGATCCGCGTGGAGGGCGAGGTCACCGGCCTGCACCGGGCCGCGTCGGGTCACATCTACTTCTCCCTCTCGGAACGGGACCCCGACGGGGGAACCGTGAAGCTGGACTGCGTGGTCTATCGCCACTCCCGGGCGGCCGCGGGGCTGGAGATCCAGAACGGGAAACGGGTGGTCTGCGCCGGGCGGATCACCGCCTGGGGCGGCGCCAGCCGGTACCAGATGAGCGTCGATTCCGTCGCCGAGTCGGGCATCGGGGAGATGTTGCGGCGCCTGGAGGAACTCCGGAGGCGCCTGGCGGCCGAGGGGCTGTTCGACGAGTCCCGGAAGCGCCCGATCCCCGCGATGCCCCGGCGGATCGGCGTGGTCACCTCCCTCCGGGGCGCCGCGGTCCGGGACATCGTCCGGACCCTCTTCGCCCGCTACCCGGCCCGGGTGCTGCTGGTGGACTCCCTGGTCCAGGGGGAGGGAGCCGCAGAGGCCCTGGCCCGGGGCATCGAACTGCTGAACCTGGTGCCCGACGTGGACGTGATCCTGCTGGGGCGGGGAGGCGGATCTCTGGAGGACCTCTGGGCCTTCAACGAGGAGGTGCTGGTCCGGGCCGTGGCCGCCTCCCGGATCCCGGTGATCTCCGGGGTCGGGCACGAGGTGGACCGAGTGCTCACCGACGAGGCGGCCGACCTCCGGGCCGCCACGCCCACCGCCGCCGCGGTCGCGGCGTGCCCCTCGATGGAGGAACTGCAGGACCGGCTGAGGCAGGCGCGGGACCGGATGGACACCGCGATCCGCCGTCGCATGGAAACCGCCGGCCAGCGGATCGACGAGTGGGAGGAACGCCTGTCCCGGATCCCCGACCGGGTCCTCCAGGGACCCCGCCTGGGATTGCAGAACGCGGGGCAGCGCCTGGACCGGCTCCCGGCCCGCCTGCTGGAACCCCACCGCCACGGGCTGGCCATGGCCCGCACGAGGCTCCAGGCGATCCATCCCGTCCGGCACCTCCAGCAGGAGCGCCGCCACCTGGACCTGGTGGGGGACCGCCTGCGGACCCTGGGTCCCCGGCTGCTGGATCCCGGCCGGAACCTGCTGGCCAGGCTGTTCGCCCGCCTGGAACCTCTGTCGCCGCTTCGGCCGCTGGAACGGGGCTACGCGCTGGTGCGGCGCCCCGACGGGACGCTGGTGCGGCGTTCCTCGGACACGGCGCCCGGCGAAGGGCTCCAGGTGTGGCTGTCGGAGGGGGCCCTGGACGTGCTGGTCCGGGAGACCCTCCCCGACCGCCCCGGCTGATCCGCCGCCGGGGTCCTCCCCTGCATCCGGTATCGCCCCGCAGGCCGATTCTAGAAGTGGAACGAGAGGTGGTAGGTACCGCCGTAGTCCAGGTCCGTGGCCGGGAAGACGATCACCCAGGCCGTGCCGCTGTCGTCGTTGCCGCCGGCGCAGGTGGGCTTGAACTCGATGCGCTCGTCCTGGCCCCAGAGGTTCAGCGACACGAAGCACCGGGCACCGGGAATGGGGCTCTCGATCTCCGCCACGCTGTCCGCGGGGTCCGCCTTGGCCCCGGCCAGTTCCCGGTCCTGGTCGCAGAGGTAGCACAGGGCCAGGTCCACGTCCTTGTCCTCGGGAAGGCCGGTCAGCGTGATCGTCGCCGCCAGGGTTTCCAGCACCACGTCCTGGACGTGGATCCGGAACCAGTCCATGTCGTATCCCGAGTCGATGTTGGCGTCGAGGTTCCGGGTCGAGTCCTGGTCGTTGTCCGTGGCCGCGCCTAGGTCCGTGGCCTCCTCGGGGGCATCGTTGTACTCGTACTCGTCCAGTTCCTCGGTGCCGGGCTGGCAGACGTTCCCCCGGCAGACGTCGCTGCCGGCGCACCAGTCGCAGATGCAGTCCTCGCCCCAGCCGCACTCCTTGCCCTCGCAGAGGGTGTCGCAGTTCTCCAGGCACTGGAACCCCACGCACTCCTTGTTCTCGGGGCACTCGCCGCCCAGGGGTCCGCAGGGGCACCCCTCCACCGATCCGCACTGCTTCTGGGCCGACGGGTAGCACAGGCACTCGCAGTCGGGCACCAGGACGTTGTCCCGGCACTTGTGGCAGACCGTGGCCTTGCCGCAGTCGCAGGCGAAGTAGAACCCGCACTCCTTGCCGTTCTCCCGGCAGAAGGTCTCGCAATCCGAGCAGGCCCCCTTCAGGCAGATCTTCCCCGGGGGGCACAGGCAGTCCTGGGCGCAGGACCCGCAGTTCTCGGTGGGCTCGCAGACCGTGTTGCCGCAGGTGGCCGGGTCGAAGCACTGGTGCAGGTCGCTGCACTGCCAGCCGTCGGGACACCGGCCGCAGTCGCAATCGGTCAGCCCCGGAGGGGTCCCGCACTGGATCCCCTCGGCCTGGCAGTAGTCCGCGCAGGCCAGGCACTCGGTCCCCGAGCATCCCTTCCCGGGGCCGCAGGCACAGTCCCCGGGGCTGTTCCGGCAGTTCTCGTAGGGGTCGCAGGTCCCGTCCCCGACCACGGGCTTCTTCTGGCACGTCCGGTCCTGGCACCACTCCCCGTCCTTGCAGCCGCAGTCCTTCGGGCAGTTGAAGCAGTCCTCCTGGGGGGCCTCGCAGGACCCGTTGCCGCACGAGGCGGGCCGTCCCAGGCAGACGCCCCGGCCGTCGCAGGCGTCGCCGAAGGTCTTGTCGTTGCCGTCGGAGCAGGAGGCCCCCTTCTCCTTCGGGGCCTTCCGGCAGATGCAGGCCTCGCAGAGGATCTCCTCGCAGACCCCGATGGCCCCCGCCAGGGAGGTGCAGTCCCCAGGGACACGGCACTCGCAGGCATCGGGGAACACCAGGTCCCCCAGCGGGCCCGGGTCCGCCGCCGGAATGTCCGGGGACTGGTCCCGGGAGGAGTCGCAGCCGAGTCCCAACAGGCCCGCGATCGCCACGACGTGCAGCACCTTCATGTCATCCCTCCGTTCCACGATCCAGCCGGGGGTTGATTCTACGCCTGTTTCAGTCGGCAGGAACCCTCCAGGGAGCACCCCCGGCACCGGGGGCCCCGCCGTCCCGGACATCCCCCGGAGATGCCCAGGTGGGACCAGGCGAAGTCGAACCGCAGGGGATCGCCCGGGTCCAGCCCCCGGAGGCGATCCGTCAGGTCCAGGGCGTCCCGGAGACGGGGGCCGCTCCGCCGCGGGGGCAGCAGTCCCATCGCCATCGCCAGCCGGTGCACGTGGACATCCAGCGGCATCACCAGGTCCGAAGCGGGGATCTCCCGCCACAGGCCCAGGTCCGGGAAGTCCCGTCGGACCATCCAGCGCAGGCACAGATGCAATCGCTTCCAGGGGCTGTCCCGTTCCGGCCGGGGTAGCAGGAAGCCCGGGTCCAGAGTTCCCGCGGCCTGCCGGATTCCGTCCGCCAGGTCGCGGAGCCCCGCCGTGACGCCCCGCCCCTCCCGCCAGGCCCGCACCACCGGACCCCGGAGGGTCCCCTCGACCGCGAGCCGGCGGCCCGTTCCCAGGAGCAGGGCCGCCAGGTGTTCGGGGCGGACCCACCGGTAGAGGATTCCCTCGGCCAGCCGCCGGGCCTCCCGCTCCTCCAGCCCCGCCATCCGCTCCCCGGGCGACGGGCCCAGGCGCCGGAAGACCTCGTCCAGCACCGGCAGGAAGGCCGCCACCCGCCCGAAGGCGAAGGAGGAGGCCACGAGTCCGGCCGCCTCCTGGTCGATCCCCCTGGCGAAGGCCCTGGGGAAGCGCAGGGGGTCCCGTGCCACCTCCTCGGGGGTGCCGAACCGGTCCACCACCGCCCCAAGGAAGCGCCCCGGATCGGGGTCCCCCGCCGGGCGACGGCGCTCCCGTTCGGGCGATGGGCCACCGGAGGTCCGGGTCATCGGACGGGCTCCGGGCGGCAGGGGGTGCCGTCGGGCAGGCGGGCATCGTCCCGAAGCCGGAACAGCACGATGGGGAACGGCCGGCGGTGCAGCAGCGAGGGGTCCTGGAACTCCCGGTCCCGCCGGAACAGGCCCGACCAGAGGGGATCCTGCTCGACCCGGGACGGTTCGAAGCGGCTCCGGGGCGCGGCCACCAGCCACCGGACCCGGTCCCCGCAGGCCTTCCGGGCCAGGTCCGCCTCGCTCCACTGGCCCGTCGTGAAGCGCTTGGCGTTGGTGTCGGCCTCGTCGGCCGAGATGCGGCGTCCCGCCTGGAGGGCCACCAGGGGCGCCAGGGTCGAGGCCCCGATCAGGGTCTCGTCGGGATCGCTGCGCCCGGCGACCTCCCGGGCGATCTCGTCCACCGTGCCGAAGGTCAGCTGCTTGTTCCACAGGGCATGGCGCCAGGGGGGCTCCTCCCGGCCCCGGACCCGGTGATCTCGGAAGAAGGCCCACCGACTGACGTCGGCCAGGGGCCGGGGTACCCAGGGGTCCTTCCAGACGTATTCCACCCGCTCCCCGGCGGCCGCCTCCTCCTCGGGCCACAGCAGCGACGCCAGGTGCCCGTGCAGGACCGGATGGGCCGCCAGCAGCGCCACCGCCGCCAGCCCCAGCCAGCCCGGAGGCCCCTCCCGGTGCAGGTGTTCCCAGGAACGGACCAGGATCCAGGCCGCGGCGATGGCCAGGAACGGGGTCATCGGCACCCGGTAGAAATCGTAGGTCTCGGCCAGGGCCGCCCACTGGCCCTCGAAGATCGCCACCCCCGCCAGGCCGAGGGCCGGCAATATCCAGGTCCGGTCCCCCCCGGAGGCGTCCCGGTCCTGTGGACGGGAGGATTCGGCCTTCCGGGCGTCCAGGTCCGAACCGCGTGCGGATTCGGCCTTCCGGGCCTCCCGGCGGCGTTCCCGCCGGCTGCGGGCCGGAGGGGAGGGGGAGTCGCGCCAGAGGCCCCCCAGGGAACGGACCCCGAGCCACGCGACCGTCCCGGCCAGCCCCAGGTAGAGCGCCGCGTGGTAGTGCACGAATTTCAGGAACTCCTTCGAGAAGAGGAACGCCCCGAGGTTGTGCACCCAGGCGGCCAGGGGATTGGTCCCGGACCGGAACAGCGAGACCTTGCCCGGGTCCGACACCGCCTTGCCCAGGTGGTAGGCGACGACCCCCTCCCAGAAGCCTGACCCGCCCAGGGCCCAGAAGACGCCGACCCACAGCCCGGTGACCGCCGCCAGTCCCAGGAGAAACCGCCATGACCCCCGGCGCCCCGAGACCCAGGCCACCCCGATCCCCAGGGCGACGACCCCTGCCAGGGCGTAGAGACCGCACCCCAGGGCCAGGGAGGACAGGACTCCCGCCACCAGGGGCTTCCGCCGGGTCACGGCCCAGAGGGACCCGGCCAGGAAGGCGGTCATCAGGTTTTCGCCGTTCATGTCCGTGGACCCCATCAGCACCTGGTAGGCGAAGAGGTGCAGCACCAGGGCCGCCACGGCCACGGGACGGGAGAAGGAACGCACGGCCCGCCAGAGGAGGATGGCCGCCACCACCTGGGCCGCCACCGGGATCGACTTGGCCAGGGCCAGGTCGAACCCCCCGGGGAGGAACACCAGGGCCGGCACCAGCAGATGCACCGGCGGATGGCTGAAGAAGAAGTCCCGGTAGGGGATCGCCCCCCGGGCGAACCGCGCGGCCATGTAGAAGTAGATGTTGTCGTCGGTCCCCGAGGGGTGGATCCCCGGGACCTTCAGCAGCAGGAAGACCAGGACCGCCCACCCGACCGCCAGTCCCTCCCACCAGTCCGCGGAAATGCGGGCCAGGAGGCCTCCGGCCCGGGCGAACTCCCGGGCGACCAGCGCCCCCAGGCACCCGGCCGCCAGCGGCACCGAGATCCAGGGAGGCGCCACCGAGAGGGGACCGGCGTCGGGAACGGCCAGGGCAAGGGCCAGGCCGCCCATCGCGAGCCGCCGCGGGAGAACCGACAGGGTCCTGGAAAAGCCCGACCCGTCCATTCCCGGTTCCCTCCCCTGGGGAATGCGAGTGTAACAAAGGAGCGGAAGGCCACGATAGGAGCGGGGGCACCGGAGGAACCAGGAAACGATGGAGGATCGGCGGCAGGTCGGCGCGGCGGCCGAGGAGGCGGTGGCCCGGGAGATGGAGCGGAGGGGCTACCGGGTGGTGGCCCGAAACTCCCGATTCCGCCTGGGGGAACTGGACCTGGTCTGCCGCCGGGGCGGGGAGGTGGTGGCCGTGGAGGTCCGTTCCCGGCGGAACGGAAGCCCCGAGGACGCCCTCCAGAGCATCCAGGGACGCAAGCGGAACCACGTGCGCCGGGCGATGGAACTGTGGCTGGCGGGGCGACCGGTGGACTACCAGGAGGTCCGCTTCTTCGTGGCTTCGGTGGTCTTTGACCGCCGGGGCCCGGTCATCGACCTGCTGGAGGATGCCTTCTGATGCGTTCGGCCACCGGGGCGAAGGTCCGCCGGTGGCAGGGACAGGGGCCCAGGAGGTCCAGGGCCGCCAGGTGGTCGGCGGTGCCGTAGCCCTTGTTCCGGGCAAACCCGTAGCCCGGCCACTGCCGGTCCGCCTGGTCCATCCAAGCGTCCCGGGTCACCTTCGCCGCGATCGAGGCCGCGGCCACGGTCCACGAGAGGGCATCCCCGTGGGGCCAGGCCCTCTGGGGCCACGCCAGGCGGGGCACGGGCTGGTTGCCGTCCACGACCACCAGCCCCACGGCACCCTCCCAGCGGAGGGCCTCCAGGGCCAGGCGCATCGCCTCGAAGGTGGCCTGGAGGATGTTGACCTGGTCGATCCGGTCGGCGGCGACCTGGCCGATCCCGACCCGGGCCTCCCGGAACAGGCGGGCCGCCAGGACTTCCCGCCGGCGGGCCGACAGGGTCTTGCTGTCCCGGAGTCCTTCGGGATCGAAGCCCTCGGGGAGCACCACGGCGGCGGCCACCACGGGCCCGGCGAGGCAGCCCCGCCCCGCCTCGTCCACGCCGATCAGGGGGCGGATCCCCCGGGCGGCGGCCCAGGCTTCCACGACGCCAGGAGTCCTCGGAAGTTCCTCCCCGAGGTCCAGGGAGGCCTGTCGGGAGGAACCGGATCTCACGCGGTGGGCTCGTCCTCGGCGGACTCGGCCGTGCCGGTCACCGGGGGCACGGGCAGGTGGCGCCGCTTCTCGCGGATCTTGGCCGCCTTGCCCCGGAGGCCCCGGAGGTAGTTCAGCTTCGCCCGGCGCACGCGCCCTTCCTGGATCACCTCCAGCATCGCGATCATCGGGCTGTGGACCGGGAAGATCCGCTCGACGCCGACGCCGTAGCTGATCTTGCGGACGGTGAAGGTCTCGTGGGCCCCGCTGCCGGACCGGCCGATCACGACGCCCTCGTAGACCTGGATGCGCTCCTTGTCCCCTTCCCGGACCCGGAAGTGGACCTTCACGGTGTCGCCGGGATGGAAGTCCGGCAGATCGGCGCGCAGGTGAATCGTCCCGAGCCTCTGAATCGTCTTGTGCATGCGGCACCTCTGTAATGGCCCCGGCAGGGGCGGCCGAAAAGGCGGCTGATTATACGGGGGGTCCCAGCAATCGGTCAAGCATGATTGCAAGGGCTGCCCGGACGGGCAGGTGGTGGAACCCGGCCCGGCCCCGGATGGGCTCCAGGCGCACGTCCCCCCGGTCCATCACCTCGGGGGCGAGCCCCCAGCCGGTCCCCAGGACCAGCATCCAGGACCGCCCGGTCTCCGAGGCGATCCGCTGTCGCAGTTCCTGGAACGGGGTGAGGTTCCCCTCGGCCCGGGCGCTGGTGACCACCTGGAGGACCGGGCGGCCCCAGACGCCCTGGAAATCCTCCACGGCGGCCTCCAGGGAGGGGGCCGTCCGGACCCGGGCCATCGCCGGGACCCTCGGGTGCCGTTCCTTGTAGCCCTCGCCGGTGACCCAGTGCCCCAGGATGCGCTCGATCATCTCCCGCTGGGCCGTCACCGGGGTCACCAGGTAGTAGGGGCCGACGTCGTAGGTCCGGCAGATCCGGGCGATGTCGTGGAGGTCCAGGGAGGTGAAGGCGGTGGTCACGACGGCCCCGGTCCGGTCCAGCACGGGATGGTGCACCAGGGCGACCGCCAGCGGGGTCCCGGGCCGGTCGTTCATCGCCCGTCCTCCCGGTCGGGCGCGGCCTGGGGCCGTCCCAGGGGCAGGGGGGCCTTCGGGGACCCCCTGGGGCGTTCCACGACGACCTCGATCACCCGGGCGGCGATGTCCGGGCGCATCCGGCGGGTCTTCTCCAGGGCCGCCTCCCGGCGCCACCGGGCGACCTCCTGGTGGTTGCCCCCCAGCAGCACCTCGGGCACCCGGTGCCCCTCGAACTCCGGGGGCCGGGTGTACTGGGGATGCTCCAGCAGGCCGTGCTCGTGGGACTCTTCGGCCAGGGACCCCTCGTTGCCCAGCACCCCGGGCACGAGGCGGGCGACGGAATCCAGGACCACCAGCGCCGCCGGCTCGCCGCCGCTCAGCACGTAGTCCCCGATGCAGACCTCCTCGTCGACGTAGTGCCGGGCGATCCGCTCGTCCACGCCCTCGTAGTGCCCGCAGACCAGGATGATCCCCGCCGGGTCCGCCGCGTAGCGCCGGGCGGTTTCCTGGCGGTAGATCGCCCCGGAGGCCGACAGCAGCACGACCCGTCCCCCGGGCTGGGCCTCCCGGGCGGCCCGGATGGCCGCCGCCAGGGGCTCGGGCTTCATCACCATCCCCGGTCCCCCGCCGTAGGGAACGTCATCCACGGTCCGGTGCCGATCCGGGGCAAAGTCCCGGACCTGGATCGTCCGGATCTCCAGAAGCCCCGCCGCGATGGCCCGGGCGGTGATGGACCACCCGACGGCCTGGCGGATCATCTCCGGGAAGATGGTGATCACCGTGATGGGATAGGGTCCCGTCACCTCAGGTCCTCCAGGGCCCCGGGCTCCAGGACCACCCGGTCCCGCCCGACCTCCCGGACGAAGCCCGCGGCGACGGGGACCAGCACCTCGGTCCCCTGGGCGTCCACCTCCAGCACGTCGGTGGCGCCCCGGAATACGCCCCGGACGCGGCCCACCTCGGTGCCGTCGGGCAGCCGGACCGGCAGGCCCGGCAGGTCGTCGTAGTAGAACTCCCCGTCGTCCAGGGGCGGCAGGGCGGCCCGGGGCACCAGCAGCACGCCGCCCCGGAGGGTCTCGGCCGCGGTCCGGTCCGGGATCCCCCGGAAGGCGACCAGCACCCCCTTGGCCGCCAGGCGGCGCCCCCGGACGATCAGCCGGGTCTCCCGGCCGGCGGGGAGCCGGACGGTGACCTCCATGCCCACCTCCGGCAGGTCCGACGCGGGGAAGTGGAGGTGCAGGGTCACCTCGCCCCGGAGTCCGTGGGGGGACCCCAGGCGACCGATCTCGACGAGGCGTTCGGGCTGCACGGCGCCGCCGATCACTCGACGATCTCGAGGACCGCCCGCTTTCGCATCTTGGTGGCCGCGGCGTTGACGACGGTCCGGAGGGCCTTGGCGGTCCGGCCCTGCTTGCCGATGACCTTGCCCATGTCCCCCTTGGCCACTCGGAGTTCCAGCACCGTGGTCTGTTCCGCCTGGACCTCGTGGACCTCCACCTCGTCGGGGTTGTCCACCAGGGCCTTGGCCAGGAAGACGACCAGTTCCCGGAGTTCCAGCGCCATCGACTACCCCCCTCACGACTGGGCGGGGCCCTCGGCCAGGTGCTTTTTCAGGAGCCCGTCCACGGCCTCGGTGGGCTGGGCGCCGACGGACAGCCAGTACCGGACCCGGTCGGCCTTCAGCGTCACCGCCGGGGGGTCCTGCCTGGGGTCATACGTTCCGAGCAGTTCCAGGTACCGACCATCCCGCTTCGCCTGGGAATCCATCGCGACGATGCGGTAGAAGGGCCGCTTCTTCATGCCGAAACGCGCCAGTCTCAGTTTCACCATCGGGTTCGATCTCCTTTGCCGTCCGAGCGGCGATGCCAAACCTGGCGGAACATAGCACAGGTCGGTGATATTGCAAGTGCCTCCCGGCCGGTGGACACTTCGGGGGGCCCTCCCGGCGCACCGGCCCCGGACCCGGACACCGCGGGCCCGGCCGGGGGGTCTTCCGGAGCATTCGTGCCCGCGGGCGCCCCCTGGCCGAGGCCGCGGGGGCCCGGGCGAAGGAGGAACCCATGGCACGACGGATCGCGGTCGCCGCGGCCTGGGCGATGGTGAGCCTAGCGGCCTGAGGCCGGGGGGGCCGGGACGGCAGGCCGGGATGCGGAGGCGGTCCCGGACGTGGTTCCCGACGACGTGCCGGTCGCGGGGGAGACCCCGGACCCCGATCCGGACGGCGGCGACGCGTTGCCGGTGGCCGATCCGTCGGCCGACTTCCCGGGAGGGGTCGACGCATCCGTTCGGGATTTCCCGGAGGACGCCCCGGGGGACCCGGAGGCGGCCCCCGATTCCTCGGGGCAATGCGGCAACGGCACGGTCGAGCCCCCGGCGGAGGCCTGCGAGCGCTTCGAGACGCACCCCTGCACGGACTTCGGATGGAACGAATCCCGACGGGAGCGGCACCCCCGACGGGACCCGCCGGTGCCTGATGGCCGTGGGAGTGGGGGGCCGAATCCGGGTCACGAAGGTCGAGGGGCTCTACGGGGAGGACGGAGGGCCGTCGCCCTACGGGGGAGGCCGCCTGGCCTTCCGGACCGAGGGCATCGTGCTCTACTGGCTGGGCGAGACGCCATACGGCCGGGACCTGTCCGCGGACTTCGAGAAGCCGGGCGGCGTCAACGGCGTCGGGATGTGCCAGCGGCTGCCCTGACGGAGGCCCGGCCGAACGATGAAGGTCGATCGCAAGGCGGCCCGCTGATCCCCTCGGCGGTCCCCGGTTGACACCTCCGGAGGCCCGTTCGATTCTCGCTGCCGGAGGGCATCCCCGTGTCCAGGTTCCGGGTCGGCTTCATCCTGCTTGGGCTGTTCCTGCTCCCCTGCCTCCCCGGGCGCGCCCGGGTCCCCGATGGCCCCGCCGTTTCCGGCCGCGACGACCCGGCGCCCCTGTTCTACGTGGATTCCCGGGGTCGCCGGGTCCCGCTCCGGGAGGCCCCGGACCGGGTGCTGGTGGTCGCCGCCCCCGGACGCCTGGAACCCGGGGATCCGGTCCTTCAGGCCCTGGGAGTCGCGGGGGTGCAGTGGCTGGGAGCAGCGGCGGAGGCCCAGGCGGTACTGCGGTTCGATCCTTCCCGGGCAGGCGATCCGGTGGCCGCCGCCAGGACGCTGGAACGTCTGGGCCGGGTCTCCCGGGTCGGTCGTTCCTTCCTCGGAAGCGGCGGTGCGGAAGTCTTCCACCTGGACCGGGAGGTGGTCCTCGCCCTGCGGGAGCCCTCCGTTGTTCTCCCGGACTCCCTGGCCGCCGGGAAGGGGATCCTCGCATCCCGCCCCATCGATCGACGGGGCTTCGTCCACGTCGCCCGGACCCGGGACGCCGACGCCGCCCTGGCCGCCGCGACGGCCCTGGCGGGACGGCCGGAGGTCCGGTGGGCGGTCCCCGACTTCGTGATCCCCTATGTGCTGCACGGGGCTCCGGCCGATCCCCTCTTTCCGCGCCAGTGGCACCTGCTCCCGGGCCCCGGGGGCATCGACGTCCAAGGGGCCTGGGAACTGGTCGAGGGGGCGCCCGGCCGGGCCCAGATCACGGTGGCCGTGATCGACACCGGCCTGGACACGACCCACGCCGAGTTCGCGGGCCGGGTGGTCCCGGGCTGGGACACGCTGGGACAGGACCCCGATCCCTGGCCCGGAACCAAGGCGATCCACGCCCACGGGACGCACTGTGCCGGGCTGATCGGGGCGGCCCGGGACGGCCGGGGGGTCGTCGGGGTCTGCCCGGAATGCCGCCTGATGGGGGTGCGGTTCCTGGAGGGGTTCGGGCTGCCCGAGTACTGGGGGCAGTTGTCCACCGGGGCCGAGGCCCTCCGGAGGGCGGCCGATGCAGGAGCCGAGGTCCTGTCCAACTCCTGGGGCATCCAGCCGGTCAACAAGCAGCCCTTCCGCCCCGACGGCGTGGACATGGTGCCCCTGCTGGACGCGGCCCGCTACGCAGCCCGGACGGGCCGGAACGGCCGGGGCGCCGTGGTCGTCTTCTCGTCGGGCAACGAGCGGGGGGAGCCGATGGCGGAGGACGACCTGGCCGCCCTCCCCGAGGTGATCGCCGTCGGGGCCACAGGGCCGGACGACGCCGTGCTGCCCTATTCCCAGGGAGGACCGAACCTGTCGATCACCGCCCCCTCCAACGCCCAGGACTTCCGGGTGGACGGGATCCTCCGGGAGGGGCTCGTCACAACGGACACCACCGGTGCCGCCGGGGCGAACAAGGGGGACGGCGCCCACTACACCTCGGCGGTGTACGTGGATAAGAAGGCCGCCGACCTTCCCGAGGACGACCCGACGGGCGACACGACGCGGTTCTTCGCGGGCACCTCGGCGGCCGCGCCGCTGGTCGCCGGGACCGCCGCGCTGATGCTGTCGGTGGCCCCGGACCTGTCCCCCGGGGAGGTCCGGCGGATCCTCGAAGCCACCGCCGACCGTCCCGGCGGCGTGTCCTTTGATGCCGACGGCCACGACGACCGGTACGGGCACGGGCGCCTGAACGCCCGGCGGGCGGTGGCGGCGGCCCGGTTCGGCCTGGGAACGGTCGCCCCCGGCGGGACCTGCGCCGACGACGTGAACTGCGCGGTCGGTCCCTGTGACAGGGACCCGGGGACTCCCCTGGGGCGCTGCGCCCCGGCCCCGCCGGTGGAACCGGGGGAACCCGGGATCCCCGTCCCGGAGCAGCCGGATCCCGGGGGCCCGGCAACGGAACTCGGCCCGCCGGAAGCCGGTCCGGCCGATCCCCCAGTCCCGGAGCGGGACCCCGGAACGGAAGGCGTCCTTCCGGACCCGGACGGCCCGCCCCGCCGGGATGCGTCTTCCCCGGGTGACCGGGAACCGGAGGCCCGGACCGGGGCCGGCGGATGCAGCGCCGGCCTGGCGACGCCCTACCGGGACCCGGTGGGCGGGTTCGGATGGATGCTCGTGGTCCTGGGATCCCTCTCGGCGTTCCGGTTCCGGAAGCCCCTGGAGGAACGTGCCATGTCCAGACACCGCCTCTTGTTCGTCGCGTGGATCGCCTGGGCCGCCGCCTGCGCCGGTTGCGGAGGAGGGGGGACCCGTTCCGACCTCGGATTGTCCCCCGACGCGGCCCTGGACCCGGACGGCGTGATGTTCCCCGAGGTCGGCCCCTCCGATCCGGGCCGGCCCGACGCGGACGGCCCGAAGGAGGATCCGGGCGGACACGGGGACGCCCTCCCGGACGCCGTTCCGGGAACCGACCTGGCCTATCCGGACGCCCCCGGGACGGACTTTTCTCCGGCCGACCCGGGGAACCCGGCCGATTTGGCCCGGGAGACCCGGGACGACCAGGAGGAGGTCGCGCCCGGGGATCTACCCCCCGGAGACCCCGGTCCCTGGACACCGGACCTGGAGGAACCGGACTCCGGCCCCGGAAACGACCTGGACGTCGCGGAATCGCCCGACCCGGGTCCCGATGCCGACCCCGGGCCCGACTCCTGCGTGCCCGCCTGCACGGGCCGCCAGTGCGGTCCCGACGGCTGCGGCGGCCTCTGCGGCCTCTGTCCGGACCACCACGCCTGCATCGACGGCGCCTGCATCCTGCAGCCCTGGTGCGGCGATGGCTCCTGCAACGCCGCCGAGAACTGCCTCTCCTGCCCCCAAGACTGCCCCTGCGGCTGCGGCGAGTCCTGCGACGCCGGCACCTGCCGCTTCACCGCCTGCACGAGCCGCCAGTGCGGTCCCGACGGCTGCGGCGGACTCTGCGGGACCTGCCCCGACCACCACGCCTGCATCGACGGCCTCTGCATCCTGCAGCCCTGGTGCGGCGACGGCTCCTGCAACGCCGCCGAGGACTGCCTCTCCTGCCCCCAAGACTGCCCCTGCGGCTGCGGCGAGTCCTGCGACGCCGGCACCTGCCGCTTCACCGCCTGCACGGGCCGCCAGTGCGGTCCCGACGGCTGCGGCGGACTCTGCGGGACCTGCCCCGACCACCACGCCTGCATCGACGGCCTCTGCATCCTGCAGCCCTGGTGCGGCGACCGCTCCTGCAACGGCGCCGAGAACTGCCTCTCCTGCCCCGCCGACTGCCCCTGCGGCTGCGGCGAGTCCTGCGACGCCGGCACCTGCCGCTTCACCGCCTGCACGGGCCGCCAGTGCGGTCCCGACGGCTGCGGCGGACTCTGCGGGACCTGCCCCGACCACCACGCCT
>JAGOKF010000005.1:66357-76305 GCA_017994695.1 Myxococcota bacterium
GCATCGGCGGCCTCTGCATCCTGCAGCCCTGGTGCGGCGACCGCTCCTGCAACGGCGCCGAGAACTGCCTCTCCTGCCCCCAAGACTGCCCCTGCGGTTCCGGGGGCCAGTGCATCCTGGGATACTGCCAGCCCGCCTACCCAACCCGGCGGGTCGGCATCTTCTACCTGGGCTGGCACGCCTTCGCGGCGGACGCCTTCCTGCGGATCTCCGCTCCCTTGCGTCGGACCATCGAGGACATCCTCCAGGGCCAGCCGGGGCCCACCTTCGGCGACATGCTGCTCAATCACGGCCTCGCCCCCGAGGCCGCCTGGTTCCACTACCAGGTCCTCCCTGCCGACGGGGCCTACTGCCTCTATCGGCGTCGGCCCGGCGAGGCCCCCTACCCCGAGCCCAACTACGCCCCCGACTGCGCCGGCATCGCCCAGACCGCCCGGCGCCACGCCCGGCAGATCTGGGAATCGGGCATCGACTTCGTCTTCATGGACGTGACCAACGTCCCCTTCGACAGCCCCTTCGCCGACGTGATCGGCACCCGGCCCGTGGAGGTGCTGGCCGAGGAGTGGCACGCCCTGCGCCAGCAGGGCATCATGACGCCCCAGATCGCCGTCTGGGTGCCCATCCCGGCGAAGCAGCCAGGCCAGGAGTCCTGGACCTACACGGTGGACCGGCTGCTGGCCTCGGTCTACAACGACCCCCGCTTCGAGGATCTGGTCCTGCGGGACCCCGGGTCCGGTCGGAAGGTGATCTTCCTGACCGACCACGGCGACCTGCCCGTGGACCCGGTCAAGGAGGCCCAGGTCGTCGCCAACGGCGGTCGCCACGACGTCGTGACGGTCCGCCTCTGGGGCCTGTTGCCGGCCTCGGACCTCCAGGCCGGCAAGTGGTCCTGGATGCAGCCCTGCACCGAGGGCGGGCAGTTCACGACCCGGATCCGGGCCACGGCGCCTTGCGGCCAGGCCGGTACGGCCACGAGCCCCCTCGGGTCCGCCCTGTCCGTGAGCACCACCTACCAGTTGAGTTACGCGAGCCTGCCCTTCGGGGCCGCCGGCAAGAACGACGGCCTGACGCTGAAGAAGCAGTTTCAGGCCGCCTTCGCCCGGCCCTGGGACTGGCTCCTCGTCAATTCCTGGAACGAGCAGATCGCCCAGCCCCAGACGAATCCGTGGCTCTCGACGATGGGCGACCTCGCCACGAGCATGGGCGTTGTGGGCGGCGCGGCGGACGGCAGCCGGGGCTGGCTCTGGGTGGACGGCTACGGCGACGAGTTCTCCCGGGACGTCGAGCCCACGGTGGTGGACCAGGGCCGCACCCTGGACCTGCTGCGGTCCTGCCTGCGGGTCTATCGCCTGGGGGGCTGCGGTGCTCCCGGTGCCGCCTCGGAGGCCTGCTGCGACGTCCGGGACACCTTGATGCTCATCCGGAGTCTCCGGATCAAGGACCCCTCGAACGCCCTGAACACCCACCACGTGCTCACTGACGACGAGCACGAGCGCAGCGTGCTGCTCGCCTCGGGGTCCTGGGAGGAGGTGTGCAATCCCATCGTGTCGGTTCCCGGGATCTGTGCCCGGTCCGACGGCAATCTCACCGCCGACGGGCCTTTCCAGACCTTCGCCCAGCCCGGCCCGGGCCGCGTCGGCCTGCATCGCTGCTGGTCCGGCGTCGCGAACTTCTTCTCGACGGACCCCCTCTGCGAGGGCCGCGACCATGTCCGCTTCCTGGGCTACGTCTCCCAGGCCCGCACCAGCGCCTCGCCCCGTCCCCTCTGCCGCTGCTTCTTCGAGCAGGCCACGGTCCACTTCCACTGGCTCGGCGAGCAGTGCCCCGCCCTTCCCGGCGTCCGCCACGAGGCCGTCCTCGGCTACGTCCGCTAGCCTCCCGACACGCCGGGCGGCCCGATCGACCCCGGACATGCCCGGGTGCGTCCAGGTCTCCCCGCCGCTTTCCGGGGCCCCGGCACCGGGCCGCCAGGCGGTTCCAATCCGTGGCCGTTCCGTGCCACGATCGGGAACCTGTCTGGACGCCCGCCCAGGGCTCGGGAGGACCTTCCATGACCGCCAGGATCCCATCCGACACCCTGTCCCCGGCACGGCCGACCGGGTTCCTGGCCCTGGTCGCGGGGCTGGCCCTGGCAGCCGGCTGCGGCGGCGGCAGCGGGACTCCCGACTCCGGGGCCGATCCGGGGAGGGACCTGCCCGTGCTGCAAGACGCGGGGATCGACCCGGGAGCCGACCTGCCGGGATCGGCCGACCTCGGGACCGACGCCTCCCCAGACCCCGCCTCGGGCGACGCCTGGGAGGTCCCCGAGGGCCTGCCCGACGGCCTGCCGTTCGCCTTCACGCGTACCCCCGACGGCGACCTCATCCCGGAAGGGGAGACGCGGGACTTCACGATGCGGCTCCTGGCATTCCTCGATGAAATCCGCTACTTCGACCATGTCCTCTACACTACCCACGGCGTGGACGAGTCCTCGGGGCATCCCGGCTGGCAGTTCTGGTACAACGAACGCTTCCGGAAGGACGGCGACCTGGTCACCTTCTACCATCCCCCGAACCCCACCGACGGGGGCCACAACCTCCACATCCCGATGAGCCGGGTCCTGGGGGACGCCGTGGCGGCCTGGCTGGTCACCGGCGACGGCATTACGGCCCTGGCCGCCGAGCGGCTGTGTCGGGGCATGACCGCGTCGATGCTCGGCATGGTCCACGACGACCGCGATCCCCTGCCGCACCTGATGTCCCGCAACGTCGTCCCGGCCTATGCCCAGGAGTTCCGGACCCACGACGGCAAGCGCAAGGCCGTGGACCCGAGCGGCTGGTTCTCGGACTACACCCGGTGGAACTGCGAGCGTTTCCAATACGCGGACAATCCCCACTACGGCCCCACGTGGGTCACGAGCCAGCGATCCAAGGACGACGTGCCCCACGTCTTCCGCCTGGTGCCGGTCCTGCGCTACGCGGCGGACCGCGCCCCGCCCGGATCGGCCCGGGAGGCCTGCGCCGAGACCCTGCGGATGCTCGAGGCCTTCACGAAGGACATCGTGGACCACGACTTCCACATCCGCACCAAGGACGCCCAGGGGAACCCCTACGAGCCCGGGTACACCGGCGATGCCGAGCGCGACGCGAAATGGGGGGACATCAGCACCTTCACCTGGTGGCGGGACGTGATCCCCGAGGGCGAGTGCAACGCCCGCCGGGCCTCGGAACTGATCGCCTACCACCGGCCCCTCCAGGAGAACTGCGGCCGGGGCGAGCCGAACCTCTACGACGAGATCTCGTTCGTCGCGAACGGATACAACAAGCGCATCGCCCGCTTCTTCCACGTGGCGCACCTGGCCAACGCCCTGGTGAACCGGGACATGGCCGGGGCCGCCCTGCTGCTGGACGGCCTGGACGAACGCTTCGCGGTCGATCTGGAACTGGGCAGGACCCAGACCCACTACACGAAGGGCCGCTGGGACCAGGACTTCGCGCTGTTCCGGGTGCAGTCCGAGGCCTTCGGGATGCCCCTGACCTGGACCGAGGCCCGGGACATCCAGGCCCGCTTTCGGCGTTCCATCGACGAGTTGTCCTCCTGGCCCTACTGGGACCCGTGGGCCCCGTCGGTCCCGGACGGCGACCTGGGTTCCTACCGGCCGCCCTCCTGTCGGGGCGAGGGCGATGCCCAGGAATGCTGGTTCGGCGTCGAGGACCTGGCCCAGGTCTTCGAAACCTGCTGGTCCCCCTTCCGCAACCCCTCGGGCGCCGTCTGGGTGGACTGCGATCTGGTGCGGACCTGGGACGGGGAGAGGTGACGAGCGGGGTCCCCGAAGCCTCCTTCCGCGTGTCTCTCAAGAAACGGACTTCCGCCGGCGCACGCTCTCATCGATCCGGGAAGGCGGGCAAACCTCCGAGGTCCAAGGTCTCCCGCCGAAGCCGGACCTCGAACAGGCCCAGGGGAACCGGGAGTCGTCCATACCGGGCCCCAGCCAGCGACTGCCCCTCCACGAGGGTCAGACTCACCGGTTGCATCCTGTCGAAGCGTCGCTCGATGGCGAGACAGGGCTCCGGGGGAACGACACGGTTCTCCGGAACCGCCAGGCACTGTCCGCCTCGATACCAGTAGAACGGACCGCTCCCGGAAGGCATCGGTTCCGACGCGTCCCCGGAGACCTTGACCCACCGGATGCGCCGCCGCTCCAGCCAGGACAGCCAGTTGCCGGGCTCCAGGGCATCGGCTACCGAGGCCGGACGGGGGATCAGCACCGTCGCCCCTTCGGGAATCACCACCAGGTGCTCTCGCAAGTAGAGAAATTCCCTGGTTTCGATGGACACGGGGACCAGGCCGGGGTAGGCGGGGAAATGCAGGATCATCAGCAGGCATAGAAGGGCCATGAGGCGGCTCACGGGGTGCAGCGCACGCGACAACAGGCGATCTCCAACATCGTCCAGGCCGATGGCCACCGCGGGAGCGACCAGGATCAGCAGGGGGATGAAATACCGGTGATCCGTGAGCATTTGCGGGGCGGGCATGAATCCGGACACGAGCGCGGCCGTGGACAGGCCCGACGCGACGACCACGCCCACCGGGTACATCCGGTTCCACCGACGGCTCACCCGCAATCCATGCACGAAGAGGAGCGTCCAGATCGTGCACACGAAGGGCGTGTGGAAGGCCAGCCTCCACCATCCCTGCACCAGGGACCCCAGATCGAGCAGCCGCTCCGGTTGCGCGAGATCGGTCTCGCGAAACACCGTCCAGACCTTCCCGAAGGCGGGCCACATCAGCGGCAGGGACAGCGCGATCCCCGCCAGGAAGGTCCGCCTCAGGCCCCGATCCCGGAACCGGTCGGGGAAGGCAGCCCACACCAGAGCGACGGATCCCGCCACATAGGCCAGCAGTTCCACGCGGACCTCGGTGGCCATGGCCATGCTGGCGAACCCGAGCCCGCCCGACACGAAGTGGCGAAACCGGAAGGCATAGACGAGATCCGTGAGACCGTAACTGAGCAGCAGAAACACCAGCGGGGCGTCCGAGGAGGTCACGGAGGCCCAGAGGTGCGGAGGGAACAGGGCGACCACGCCCGCCGTGAGCAGAGCGATTCGCCGGCGCTGGAACAGCCCGAAGGCGAGCATTCCGAGGTTCCAGACTCCCCAGGTCCCTAGGATCCGGTTGCCGATGACCATCAGATCCCATCGGGGCAGGCCCAGCCAGTCGGCCAACGCGGCGCTCAGCGTCCACTGGAACGCCGCCACGGCGGAAGACCGGTGCGGGAACCCCGGGTCCGGTCCCACCGAGGAGAGAAACACCGGCCGCACGTCTCCCAGCCTGCCGTCCAGGAGCAATCGCAGCACAAACGCCACGAGGCAGATCATCAGCAGCCCCCATCGCGGGGCCAGCCGGTGTTCCTTCCAGCGCCGCAGCCAGAACAGTCGGACGCTCAGCAAGACCGCGAGCGCGAGCCCGAGCAGCCACAGGCGCATGGGCCCGGGCTCCTCCCTGGGGACCCACAGGGCCGTGAGGTCCTGTTCCGGAACCGGCCGTCGCACCTCCCCCCCGAGGAGCGGCGCCACCAGAACCGGTTCCTCTCGGGGCTCGCCATCGTCCCGGGTGATGGCGGTCACGAGGTCCTCCGTAAGGGGGCCATCCCTCTGGACGAACCACTCGGCCAGGCACCGGCGGACCTGCTCTAAATCCCCAAAGAAACCGGGTAGTTCTCGGAATTCCACCTGGAAATTCCGGGTCTCTCCCGGCCCGGGCGCTCCGGGTCGAGGTCGCAGCCACAATCTCACCTCGAGAAAGCGGCTCCGGGCTTCTCCGGATCCGGTCATCGACGGGCATTCCACGGACAGGGTGCCCAGGGCCCGATCGACGTGGATGTCCCCGACCGAGCACCCGCAGGGCGACGCCCCCTGGAATCTCTCCTGGATGGCCGCGGCATGTCGCGGTGTCAGGAAGGGGTCGGGCGTCTCGGCCGCCCGCCCTGGCAACGGAGCGGACAGGCAGAGAGCCAGGAGCAGGATCCGGCGTCCCGGCGGGCGAGGCGACATCAGGCGGCATCGAACCCGTTTCATGGCCTCCCCCCCGACCCGTCCGGTTCGGACAGCCGCCGCAGCAGCGAGGGCAATGCCCAGAGTCCGAGCAGTGCCGGCGCCAGGTACTCCGTGAAGTCCACCAGGACCCCCATCTGCAGGCCTTCGTGCCATTCCGTGCCGCTTCCCAGCAGGAAGGCCAACGCGCGCTCCCGGATGCCGATCCCGCTCACCGACAGGGGCATCCAGGAGGCGAAGATCACCGGAGGGACCACGGCCATGGCGGTGGTCCAGGAGACCTCTGCGCCCAGAGCCCTGGACCCCATCCAGGTCGCCAGGATGTCGGTGGACTGGTAGAGCACCGCCAGCAACATCAGGACCACCACGCGGCCCGGGGAGATCGGGTTCGATACCAGCCGGAAGGTCGCGGCCAGGCGCGGGATGCGCAGGCCGATTGGCCTCAAGACCCGAAGCCACCAGGGCGACGTGGCCACGCCCAGGGCCGCGGCGGTCCACCAGGGACCACCCGGCAGGGGCCCCTCGGGGACGAAGACGCCTCCGACGGCCATCCAGGCCGCCGTCGCGCAGACCGTCAGCCACTTGTCCAGCACGATGATTTCCAGGGCCCGCCCCAGGGGAATCCTCGCCAGCCGCCCGAGGGCCGCCACGTAGAGCACATGACCGGACTGGAAGGGGGCGAAGAAGGTCGCCGCCAGCAGCCCGAGGATCATCCGATGGGTGCCCCAGAGTCCCAGGGAGTGCACGGCGGTCCAGCGCATCAGGAGCCAGAGCTTGACCGACGCCAGGAACACGTTGCCGACCACCGAGACCGTCAGGGCGCTGCCGACCCATCCCCATCGCAGCGACAGGAAGTCCCGCAGATCGGGTCCGATCTGGGCCAGCAGCGCCAGGGCGAGGACGACGGTCACGACCCAGGGCATCGCCCGGACCAGTCCGTGCCAGGCCCCACCGGACGGCGTTCCCGTGGCCATCCCGAGGCTCATTCGGCCCGCCTCTCTCGGAGTCCGGGAAGGAACTCCCGGTACCGATCGGAATCGACGAACAGATCGAACCAGGCCAGCAGTTCCAGGATGCACCAGAGCGCCCGTCCATGATCCCGACGACGCTCCACGTGCTCGTTCCAGAGTCGTCTCACCACCAGCGGGTCGAGAATGCCCGGGCGTTCCACGGCCGGACCCAGCAGCATCCGCTCGGCCAGCGGACGCAAGGGGCCCAGGAACCAGATCGAATGGGGCATCTCCAGCCCCATGTTCGGTCGGCGATAGAGGGCCTTCGGGACCAGCGGCGCCATCGCCTGCTTCTGCAAGTACCGTCGTCGGAGTCCCCGGATGCGCAGCGATGCCGGCACCCGGGCCATGAATTCCCACAGCAGGCGGTCCATGAACGGAAGCCTGGCCTCGATGGAGTGGGCCATCAGCATCCGGTCGTTCTTCACCATCAGGTCCGCCTCGAAGTAGTACCGGATGTCCAGCACCGAGAGGCGGTCCAGTTCCTCCTCGAAGGGCAGCGCATCGTATTCCCGCGCGAAGAGCCTCCCGGTGGGCTCCGCATCCCGGCATCCCGGCATCAGGGCGCGCTTGTCCTCCTCCGGCAGCACGTGGCGCCAGTGGATGTGGGCCTCCGGCACCGGCATCTCGGCCCCCTCGGTGAACCGCTTGGACAGGAAGTCGAAGGAGAGTTTCCGGTAGTCGCAGGGGAGGGCGTGGGCCCCCCGGTAGACCAGGCTGCGCAGGGGCGCCGGAACGGCTCTCCGGTACCAGCGCCGCATCTTGTTCGCCAGGTGGGTCTCGTAGGCGTTGAAGGTCTCGTCGCCACCCTCCCCCGACAGCAGCACCCGCACGTGGCGGGAGGCCTCCCGGGCCAGCAGGTAGAACGGAATCACCGCGCCATCGCCCGAGGGTTCGTCCAGGAAGGCCATCGACTCGAACAGGGCCTCCTCGACCTCCCGGGGCCCCACGCGGATCTCGTGGTGGGGGTGTTGGGCCGGATCCACCAGGAGCCGCTGCCACCGGGACTCGTCGAAGGAGGGCTCCTCCATCACGATGGAGAAGGTGTGGATCTCGGAAGCAGGGCGGATTTCCCGGGCCAGGGCCAGGATGCTCCCGGTGTCGAAGCCGCCGGAGAAGGTCAGGCCCACGGGGGCATCGGAATCCAGGTTCCGGCGAACCGAGTCCCGCATGGCCTCCCGTAGGGGACCCACGAGGTCCTCCTCCCGGGCCGCCCGGTCCGGCCGATAGACCAGCCGGTGGTATTCCCTCTCCTGGAAGCCCCCCGTGTCGAGGTCCACCTCCAACAGGTGCGACCCCCGGAGTTCCCGGACGTCGCGGAAGGGCGTGCGTTCCCCGGGGATGTAGGCCAGCGTGAAATAGTGCCAGATCCCCGTCTCGTCGATCCGCCTGGGGAAGTCCGGCAGTTCCAGGAAGGCCTTGATCTCCGATGCCACGAGGAGCCGGTTCCGATGGACCGCGTAGAACAGGGGCCGGATGCCGAAGAAGTCCCGGATGACCCAGGCCCTGCGGAGGCGCTGGTCCACGATCACGATGGCGAAATGCCCGGTGAGGTGTTCCAGGAAATCGATGCCCTGGGCCAGGTAGAGGGCCAGGACCACCTCGGTGTCAGAGCCGGTCCGGAAGGGGTGATGGTCGTCCAGGCGGAACCTCCGCCGGATCTCCCGGAAGTTCGTGACCTCCCCGTTGTAGGCCATCACGACCTGGCCGTCCGGAGAAGCCATCGGCAGGTCGGCCCGGGGATCCAGGTCCAGGATTCGGAGGCGGGAGTTGCCCACCACGGCGCGATCCAGGACCCGCACCGCCGCCTGGTCCGGTCCCCGGTGGTGCAGCGCCCGGAGCATCGCCCGGACATCCGCGACGTCAGGGGGTCCCGGTTCTCTCCCGGCCGGGAAGATTCCCACGATCCCGCACATCCGCCCTCTCATGACACCGTGTGCTACTTTAGAGCGTCTAACAAAACTACCCTCCCAGTAGGTGGTTGAGGCAGACGAGGGCGCAGGCGATATGGAGGAATGCCTCGTGGATGTCGGCCCTGCGCTCCCACCGCATTGCGAGGCGGCGGTGGACGTGGATCCAGGCGATGGAGCGCTCCACGACCCAGCGGTGCTTGCCGAGGCGTTCCTTGGAATCGACGCCGCGGCGGGCGATGCGGGGCTGGATGCGTCTGCGGCGGCAGGCCAGGCGGCACCGTCGGTAGTCGTAGCCCTTGTCGGCGTGGAGCTTGTCGGGGCGCTTCCGGGGGCGTCCCCGTTGGCCCCGGACGGGGCGGACCCGGTCGAGGAGCGGCTCCAGGGCCATGCTGTCGTGCTGGTTGGCCGGGCCGATCATCGCCGCGAGTGGGATGCCCTGGCCATCGACGAGGATGTGGTGCTTCGTCCCGAGTTTCCCCCGGTCCGTAGGATTCGGGCCAGTTTCAGGGCCCCCTTTTTTGCCCGGATGCTGCTGGAGTCCAGGGAGGCCCGCGCCCAGTCGATGCGCTCGTCCTGCCCCAACTCGTCCAGCAGAACCTGGTGGATGCGCGCCCAGACCCCCGCCTCGTGCCAGTCCCGAAGGCGACGCCAGCAGGTCATGCCAGACCCGCAGCCCATCTCCTTGGGCAGGTACTCCCACGGGCATCCCGTCTTCAGCACGAAGAGGATGCCCGTCAGCGCCATCCGGCTGTCCACGCGCGGCCTCCCGCCCTTCGGCTTCGGCGGCTCGGGCGGCAGCAGCGGTTCGATCCGGATCCACAACTCGTCGGGAAGGAGGGGCTTTGCCATGCCCCCTCATGTAGCCTCCCTCACCCACGAACGCCAAGCTCACGACACGGTTTTGTTAGACGCTCTTATCAGAAAACCTCCCGCCGTCCAGTCTGGTCCGGCCATTCGAATGCACCCTTTCCGGTCGGCGACGGCTTGACCTTT
>JAGOKF010000006.1 GCA_017994695.1 Myxococcota bacterium
CCACGAGGGACACCGCAACATTACACCTGCGCCGGCACCATTGCAACTATCGCAAGTCCTGCCGGCGGTCGTTTATGGCACCGCATTTCGCGGACCGTCCGATGCCAAAACAAGGTGCGATGCGGGGCCGCGGCCCCCGATCCGTTAGAAACTGTAGAAGTTGGGCCTGACGAAAGCGCCGGGTCCGGAACCGGTGGGCGCCGGCCTGGGCCGTCGCAACCCCGGGTGACGCCGGAGAAAGGCGCGATCCGGCCCATGCGGGCCCCGCTGGGCCGCCGATCGGGCCTTCCCATGGGGCCCGGGGTCGGCAACCCCTTCGACTTCGACTCCGAGAGGATAAAAAAAAGGGGCCGGCAACGTCCTACTCTCCCACCGGGTCCCCCCGGCAGTACCATCGGCCCTGGAAGGCTTGACTTCTGAGTTCGGGATGGAATCAGGTATGGCCCTTCCGGTATGGTCACCAGCCCCTCGTCTGGAACGACAAGGGAACGCGTTGATGCAATGACCTTGGCCGCAACACCGACTGTGAAATGGAATGGTCAAGCCGCACGGCCGATTAGTACCACTTGGCTGAACGTGTTACCACGCTTACACCTGTGGCCTATCAACGTCGTGTTCTCCGACGGGCCTTCAGAGCTTGCGCTGGGAGTCCTTGTTTTGGGGTCGGCTTCCCACTTAGATGCTTTCAGCGGTTATCCGTTCCGAACGTGGATACCCGGCAATGCCGCTGGCGCGACAACCGGCAAACCAGAGGTTCGTCCACCCTGGTCCTCTCGTACTAAGGGCAGGTCCCCTCAAGACTCCTACACCCGCGGCAGATAGAGACCGAACTGTCTCACGACGTTCTGAACCCAGCTCGCGTACCGCTTTAACCGGCGAACAGCCGGACCCTTGGGACCTACTCCAGCCCCAGGATGCGATGGGCCGACATCGAGGTGCCAAACCACGCCGTCGATGTGAACTCTTGGGCGTGATCAGCCTGTTATCCCCAGAGTACCTTTTAGCCGATGAGCGATGGCCCTTCCATGCGGGACCACCGGATCACTAAGGCCTGCTTTCGCACCTGCTCGACCTGTCAGTCTCGCAGTCAAGCCCCCTTATGCCTTTGCACTCGACGCCTGGTTTCCAATCAGGCTGAGGGGACCTTTGCACACCTCCGTTACATTTTGGGAGGCGACCGCCCCAGTCAAACTACCCACCAGGCAGTGTCCCTCGTCGGGATGACCGACGCAGGTTAGAACACCGGACGAATCAGGGTGGTATTTCAAGGACGGCTCCATGGAAGCTAGCGCCCCCACTTCAACGCCTCCCACCTATCCTACACAAACCCGCCCAATATTCACTGCCAAGTTGCAGTAAAGGTTCCGGGGTCTTTCCGTCTAGCCGCGGGAACCCGGTATCTGCACCGAGACTCCAATTTCGCTGGGATCCTCCTCGAGACAGTGGGGAAGTCGTTACGCCATTCGTGCAGGTCGGAACTTACCCGACAAGGAATTTCGCTACCTTAGGACCGTTATAGTTACGGCCGCCGTTTACCGGGGCTTCGGTTCAATGCTTCGGTTGCCCTGACATCTCCCCTTAACCTTCCGGCACCGGGCAGGCGTCACACCCTATACGTCGTCTTACGACTTGGCAGAGTGCTGTGTTTTTGGTAAACAGTCGCTACCCCCTGCTCTCTGCGACCCGGTCAGGCTGCGGGAGCGAGTCCCCTGACCCGACCAGGCCCACCTTCTCCCGAAGTTACGGTGGCAATTTGCAGAGTTCCTTAAGGAGGAGTCACCCAAGCGCCTTGGGTTTCTCACCCCACCCACCTGTGTCGGTTTCCGGTACGGGCACTCCGATTCGTCCACGCGGGGCTTTTCTTGGAAGCATGGGATCGACCAGTCGTATCGCACCCGAAGGATTGACACGCTCATCAGTTCTCGGGGTTGGCGACCTCCCGTTTGCGGCACGAGGCCTCCTGGGAGATCCCCCTACAACCTTGAACCGGGACGTCCATCACCCGGATGGCCTACCCTTCTCCGTCCCCCCTCGCTTCAACCTCCTCGAAGTGGTCCAGGAATATTAACCTGATTTCCATCACCTACGCCTCTCGGCCTCGGCTTAGGACCCGACTAACCCCTGGCGGATTAGCCTAGCCAGGGAACCCTTGGGTTTTCGGCGACCAGGTTTCTCACCTGGTTTATCGCTACTTATGCCAACATCATCTCTTGGAGTACCTCCAGCCGTCCTCACGGTCGACCTTCGCAGGCAACTCCAATGCTCCCCTACCATCGCCACCAGAGGTGGCAATCCGCGGCTTCGGCGACGCGCTTGAGCCCCGTTGAATATTCGGCGCAAGACCACATTCGACCAGTGAGCTATTACGCTTTCTTTAAAGGATGGCTGCTTCTAAGCCAACCTCCTGGTTGTTTACGCGGTCTCACATCCTTCACCACTTAGCGCGTGCTTGGGGACCTTAGCCGGCGGTCTGGGGTCTTTCCCTCTCGCCCACGGACCTTATCGCTCGTGGACTGTCTCCCGACGTAACAGCGGACGGAATTCGAAGTTTGGTTGGGTTTGGTAAGCTGGTAGGCCCCCTAGCCCATCCAGTGCTCTACCTCCGCCCCTGATTTCGTCGAGGCCATACCTCAATATGTTTCGGGGAGAACCAGCTATCTCCAGCCTTGATTAGCCTTTCACTCCGATCCACAGGTCATCCCCCGTCTTTTCAACGACGGTGGGTTCGGGCCTCCGTGTGGTTTTACCCACGTTTCACCCTGCCCATGGATAGATCGACTGGTTTCGGGTCTGCACCCTGCAACTGAACGCCCTGTTCAGACTTGGTTTCCCTACGGCTACGCCTCCTTCGGCTTAACCTTGCTGCAGAGTCGCAACTCGTTGGCTCATGATGCAAAAGGTACGCTCTCAGGCATTGCCTTGCGGCCATAGCCCTCGAACTGCTTGTAGGCATGCGGTTTCAGGTACTATTTCACTCCCCTAGCGGGGGTACTTTTCACCTTTCCCTCACGGTACTGGTTCACTATCGGTCACTCAGGAGTGTTTAGCCTTGGAAGATGGTCCTCCCGGATTCCGGCAGGGTTCCACGTGTCCCGCCGTACTTGGGTGTCTCGTCCAGGGAGCCAGATGCGGATTCGGGTACGAGGCTGTCACTCTCTATGGCCGTCCTTTCCAGGGACGTTCCCCTCCCAGGCTCTGGTTTGTAACTCCCCGAGGAACCTGCCGATTCCTCCGACGAGATCCCGCAACCCCGACCCAGCAACGCCGGCAGGCTTGCACTGGGCCGGTTTGGGCTCGTCCGCGTTCGCTCGCCGCTACTAGCGGATTCTCGTTTGATTTCTCTTCCTCCGGGTACTGAGATGTTTCAGTTCCCCGGGTTTGCCACCTCTTGCGAGGTTGATGCTCCGGCGTGAGGGTCACTCACGACGGGCACCGGGTTTCCCCATTCGGAGATCCAGGGATCACGGGATGGTTAGCTCCTCCCCCTGGCTTATCGCAGCCACCCACGTCCTTCATCGCCTCTGAGTGCCAAGGCATCCACCACATGCCCTTAGTAGCTTGACCACGCCATTTCACAGATTGGGTGTTGTGACCAAGGTCATTGCATCAACAGGTTCACTTGTCAAAGACCGAAACCGGGCGACGGCCAGGTGCCGTCGGCGCTCGCGGGGGTGGAGCTGAGCGGGCTCGAACCGCCTACCTCCGCCTTGCAAGGGCGGCGCTCTCCCAGATGAGCTACAGCCCCGATGGGAGAACGGCGTCGCCGATCCCCGTCACGGGTGGGCCTGGGCAGAATCGAACTGCCGACCCCGCGCTTATCAGGCGCGTGCTCTAGCCATCTGAGCTACAGGCCCTGAGCCAGGCCGATGCGGCCATCAAGGACCTGCGAAGATCAGCCCCGCGGGCAACTCCAGTCTTCAAAGAACGAGGCCCGTGCCTCGCTCGTTGAAAACTGGATAGCAGTGCCAGGAGACCCCGGTCGGGTCGACCTTCCGGTCGCCCACTCCTTAGAAAGGAGGTGATCCAGCCGCAGGTTCCCCTACGGCTACCTTGTTACGACTTCACCCCAGTCGCTGCCCACTCCGTCGGCACCTGCCTCCCTTGCGGGTTGGCCCAGTGACTTCGGGAGCAAGCAACTCCCATGGTGTGACGGGCGGTGTGTACAAGGCCCGGGAACGTATTCACCGCTGCCTGCTGATCAGCGATTACTAGCGATTCCGCCTTCACGGAGTCGAGTTGCAGACTCCGATCTGAACTGGGGCCGGTTTTTTGGGATTGGCTTGCACTCGCGTGCTTGCAGCCCTTTGTACCGGCCATTGTAGTACGTGTGTAGCCCCAGGCATAAAGGCCATGAGGACTTGACGTCATCCCCACCTTCCTCCGGTTTAACACCGGCAGTCCCGGTAGAGTGCCCAACTGAATGATGGCAACTACCAGCGAGGGTTGCGCTCGTTGCGGGACTTAACCCAACATCTCACGACACGAGCTGACGACAGCCATGCAGCACCTGTGTTGGGGCTCCTGGCAAGCCAGGCACCCAGGTGTTTCCACCCGGTTCCCCACATGTCAAGCCTGGGTAAGGTTCTTCGCGTTGCGTCGAATTAAACCACATACTCCACCGCTTGTGCGGGCCCCCGTCAATTCCTTTGAGTTTTAGCCTTGCGGCCGTACTTCCCAGGCGGGACACTTAACGCGTTAGCTACGGCACTGAAGGTGTTATTACCCCCAACACCTAGTGTCCATGGTTTACAGCGTGGACTACCGGAGTATCTAATTCCGTTTGCTACCCACGCTTTCAGGTCTGAGCGTCAGTTACGGGCCAGGTGGTCGCCTTCGCCACCGGTATTCCTCCCGATATCTACGAATTTCACCTCTACACCGGGAATTCCACCACCCCCTCCCGCACTCAAGCTCGCCAGTTTCGGGCGCAGTTCCAGAATTGAGTCCTGGGATTTCACACCCGACATAACGAGCCGCCTGCACCTGCTTTACGCCCAGTAATTCCGGACAACGCTTGCACCCTCCGTCTTACCGCGGCTGCTGGCACGGAGTTAGCCGGTGCTTCTTCTGGAGGTACCGTCCTTTCTCGTTCCTCCCGAAAGGGCTTTACAACCCGAGGGCCTTCATCACCCACGCGGCGTTGCTGGATCAGGCTTTCGCCCATTGTCCAAAATTCCTCACTGCTGCCTCCCGTAGGAGTCTGGGCCGTGTTCCAGTCCCAGTGTGGCTGGTCGTCCTCTCAGACCAGCTACCCGTCAAAGCCTTGGTGGGCCATTACCTCACCAACTAGCTGATGGGCCGCGGGCTCATCTTCAGGCGCATTGCTGCTTTGGCCCCTGGGGCCGAAGCCCCTGTGGTCTTATGCGGGATTAGCAGCCCTTTCGAACTGTTATACCCCACCCGAAGGTAGATTACCCACGTGTTACTCACCCGTGCGCCACTCTACTAGGGGGTTGCCCCCCGTTCGCGTTCGACTTGCATGTGTTAGGCACGCCGCCAGCGTTCGTCCTGAGCCAGGATCAAACTCTCCGAAAGAATCTTGAAAGGTGCCGGGCGAGCCCGGACCCTTTCGACAGATTCGCAGGGGTCTCCTTTACGGCAACTGCTATCCAGTTTTCAAGGAGCGAGGGCCTTTCGGGCCCGGGGCGCGAACTATGCCCCCTTCCGCCTCCGCTGTCAAGATCTTTTTTTCGAGCCCGACCGCCTCCTTGTCCTCGTCGGCGGCCGGCCCGTCCCGGACTCGTCGTCCGGCGACAGCGGAAAAGCAATTTAGTCGATCCGGGAACCCCTGTCAAGTCCTTTTCAGGGGAGGCCGGAACGACCGTTTCAAGGAGCCCGCCCGGGGATCCGCCTCGGGCGAACGGGGGCGAAGTTTAGACAGGCGAAAGAAGCCTGTCAAGAGGTTTCCACCGGGACCGTGCAACCAGCGGAAATCCCAGGTAGTCGGGTCCCCGGAGCGACGGGCGTGGTGCGCAATGCCGGGTGGCAGCAACGGGGGGCGACGGGTCACGGGGCCCGGAAGTCCTCCGGGTCCCCGAGGCTGGCGGCCAGGGCCGCGGCCTCCTCCGGGGAGAGGTTCAGGCGGGCCTCGGGCTGGTACCCGCCGTGGACCTTCCGGAGGCGCACCAGCGCCAGCATCGGCGGACCGAACTCCCCGCCGGATCCCCGGCGACGGAACCGGAAGCAGACGAGCGGCCGCGTCCCACGGGACAGAACGGCCCGGCCCTCCTCCCGCACGACCACCTCCCCGTCCTGCTCCTGCTCGACGTGGAGGTCCTCCAGGTCTTCCACCCACATGCCGGCCCCCCTCAAGGCGATCCGGGCGCCGCCGGTTCCTGGTCCCGCCACGGCGCCCCGGGCGCCCATTCCCCCAGTCCCGACAGGATCTGCCGGGCCATCCGGACCGGCCGTTCCCGCCTGGCCGAAACGGCCTCCTCGGGCGCCTTCGGGGCGTTCCCCAAAGGAAGATCGTCCGCCCGGGCCCGGTGTTCCAGCAGCGCGGCCACGGGCCCGCCCTCGGTCCGGACGGTCCACTCGACACGGGCGGACAGGGCCCGGAACTCCCCGCCGGACCGCTCGACCACCAGGTCCAGGCGATCCACGCGCCCCGGTCCTCCTCCCCGTTCCGGCGGGACCTCGCAGCCTCCGCCCTCGAGCACCCAGTGCTCCCGCCCGTCCTCGGGCCTCGCCCGGCCGCAGGCGGACGCGATCCGGTAGAGGTCCGCCGATCCCTGGAGGGCGATTCCCTCGAATTCCCGGATGGCGGCGGCCGGGTCCTCCCAGGCCACGAAGGGACCGCCGCTCCCCCGGGTCCAGAGCGCCTTTCCGACGGAGATCGCCGTGAAGGACTCCTCGGCCACGTCCCCCGCGGACAGGGGCACGCGGCGCCGGACCACCACCCGATAATCCCCTTCCGCCGTCCGGTCCATCTGCCGCAGGTCCTCGATGACCCGGGGTTCCTCCCCCTCGGCCTGGACCCGGATCGTCGTCTCGGCCTGCCACCGGAGGCTTCGCCCGCCCTTCCAGAGGGCCGGTCCCACGGGCCCCGGAACCGGATCGGTCCCCTCCGGCCCAGGGCGAACCGCCACCGGCGGCGGGCTCGGCGAGCAGCCCCCGAGGGCCAGGATCGCCCCCCAGATCGCCACCATCCGCGCCCGCGCCGCCATCACTTCCTCTCCGTCAGCCCGTCGGCCCCCCGGGTCCGGGTCCCAGCCGGTCCCCGATCTTCAGGCGGCGCCCCGCCAGCAGGTCCCGGACCGCCATCCGGCGCCCTCCGGCCGGCTGGACCTCCCGCAGGCCGAGCAGGCCGTCCCCCGCCTGCACCCACAGGATTCCCTGGTCCAGGGCCGCCACGGTTCCCGGCATCCCGGGACCCACGGTTCCGGGTCCCGGACAGGCCGGGGCGAACCATCGCAGGCGCAGTCCCCCGGGCCCGAAGGAGAAGGCCCCGGGCCACGGCTCCACGCCCCGGATGCGATCCGCCAGGGCCTTCCGGGATTGCGTCCAGTCCAGCAGGCCATCCTCCTTCGTCAGGGGAGGGGCCAGGGTGACTCCCTCGGCGGGCTGGGGTCTCGGGGCCAGGGTCCCCTCGGCGATTCCCCGGAGGGCCCGGATCAGCAGCGGCGCCCCCAGAACCGCCAGGCGGCGATAGAGGGACTCGGCGGTCTCCTCGGGGCCGACGTCCACGGACTCCTGGAGCAGGATGGGGCCCGTGTCCAGGCCCTCGTCCATGCGCATCACGGTGGCTCCCGAGACCGGGTCCCCGGCGATCACGGCCCACTGGACCGGGGCGGCCCCCCGCCAGCGGGGCAGCAGGGACCCGTGGACGTTGATGCACCCCAGGGGGGGGATCCCCAGCACCTCGGGAGGCAGGATCCGCCCGTAGGCCACCACGACGATGGCGTCGGGATCCAGGGACCGAAGGAACTCGTGCACGGCGGGATCCCGGAGGGTCTTCGGCTGGAACACCGGGAGTCCCCGTTCCATCGCCAGGCTCTTCACCGGGGTCCAGGCGAGTTCCCGTCCCCGGCCCACGGGCTTGTCGACCCGCGTGACGACCTGGACGATCCGGTGGCCTTCCCCGATCAAGGCCTCCAGGGCAGGGAGGGCGAAGGGGGCCGATCCCATGAAGACGATGCGCACGGGGCGTACTCCCTAGGGGGTCCCTTCCGACGCCTTCCGGGCCAGGTATTCCTTCAGGGCCAGGCGCCGGCGGACCAGCCCGACCCGGTCCAGGAAGACGATGCCGTCCAGGTGGTCCATCTCGTGCTGGAAGCAGATGGCCAGCAGGCCCTCGCATTCCCGCTGCCGGGGAGTGCCGTCGGGGTCGGTCCACTCCACGACGACCTTGTAGGACCGCTCCACGTCCACCTCGAGCCCGGGAAACGACAGGCATCCCTCGGTGGTCTTGCACCGGCCGGACCGGGCGACGATGCGGGGATTGACGGCCTGGATCAGCCCCGATCCGGGGTCCCCCTCCGACTCGCCGGGAACGTCGATCACCAGGACCCGGCGCAGGTCCCCGACCTGCTGGGCCGCGAGGCCGATGCCCCGCTGGGCGTACATCGTCTCGGCCATGTCCCGCAGCAGGGTCCGGACCGAATCGTCGATCCCCTCGACGGGCTTCGCGGGGGTCTTCAGCACCGGATCTGGCCAGGTCCGCACCTTCAGAAGGGCCATCCCTGTTCCTCCCCGACGGGAGCCAGCGCCCGTCGATAGCGCATCCGCAGATCGGGGTCCGACAGGACCTCGAAGGCATCCTCGGCCACCTGCAACGCCTCCTCCAGAGCCTCCAGGGCCTCCAGGTGTCCGGCCGCCTCCCGCTTCAGGGCGTCGATGCGGGCCGAGAAGCGGACCCAGGCGTCCCGGACCTCCGAGGTGGAGCATCCCGGGGAGACCCCCAGGACCTGGAAGTAGTCCCCCTCGAAGGCCAGGTCCCGGAGGACCTCCCACTCGGCCGGGGACGGGAGGGGCCCCCCGGGGCGCCTCCCCGATCCGCGGACCTTCCTCACAGGACCTTCCACCGGGTCCCCTCCGGGCCGTCCATCACCTGGACCCCCATGTCGAGCAGCCGCTGGCGCAGGGCGTCCGCCCGGGCGAAGTCCCGGTCCGCCCGCGCCCCCGACCGCCGGGACACCAGGTCCTCGATGGTTTCCCGATCGAGGCCGCGCCGGGCCATCCTCCGGTCCCGGATGGCTTCCAGGACCTCGAGGGGATCCCGCTCGGCCAGGCCCAGGACCTTCCCGACCTCCCCGAGGGCCGCCAGCCCCCCGGCCACCCGCGCCCCCCGCTCGGGAAACTTGCCTTTCCGGGCCAGGGCCTCGTTCAGTTCCCGGGCCACGTCGGCCACCACCCCCAGGGCCATCGCGGTGTTGAAGTCGTCGTCCATCGCCTCCCGGATCCGCCGCACGGCCGCCTCCCGGAGGGCCGGGTCCGGGTCCGCCGGGCTCCGGGACAGGAAGTCCCGGGCGGCCAGCACGGTCTCGTAGAGGTACTCCACCCGCCCCTCGGCCTCCTGGATCGCCCCGTCGTTGAAGTGGATGGGACTGCGGTAGTGGGTGGTCAGCAGGAAGTACCGCAGGGCCTCGGGGTGGAACCGGGCGATCACCTCCTGGATCGTGAAGAAGTTGCCCAGGGACTTGGACATCTTCTCGGAATCGACGTTGACGAACCCGTTGTGCAGCCAGTAGCGGACGAACTCGCCCCCCGTCAGGGCCCAGGACTGGGCCCGCTCGTTCTCGTGGTGGGGGAAGACCAGGTCCGCCCCGCCCCCGTGGAGGTCGAAGCAGTCCCCCAGGTACTTCCGGCTCATCGTCGAGCACTCGATGTGCCAGCCGGGACGTCCGGGCCCCCAGGGGCTGTCCCAGGCAGGCTCCCCGGGACGGGCGGCCTTCCAGAGGGCGAAGTCCAGGGGGTTGCGCTTCTCCCGCTCCCCGGGATCGACCCGGCCACTGGCGCCTTCCATCATCTCGTCCAGGCGACGGCCCGACAGCCGCAGGTACCCGGGGAAGGAGGAGACGTCGTAGTACACGTCGCCGCCGGCCACGTATGCGTGGCCCCGGTCCAGGATGGCCTGCACGGCCGCGATGATGTCGGGGATGTGGTCCGTGACCCGGGGCTCGATGTCCGCCCGGGCCACCCCCAGTTGCTCCATGTCCTCCTGGAAGGCCGCGATGTAGCGGTCCGTCAGCGCCCGGACGTCCTCGCCCCGCTCCCCGGCCCGCCGGATGATCTTGTCGTCCACGTCGGTGAAGTTGCGGACGTAGGTCACCCGGTACCCCCGCCAGCGGAGGTAGCGCTGGATGACGTCGAAGGCCACATAGGCCCTCGCGTGGCCGATGTGGCAGCGGTCGTACACGGTGACGCCGCAGACGTACATCCGGACATGGTCCGGTTCCAGGGGCTCGAAGGATTCCTTCGATCGCGTCAGGGTGTTGAATACCTTCAGGTCCACCGGGCAGACCCCTCCGGGAAAGACGCAAAGACGCTATCCACCGGCGTCCCTCCTGTCAATCGCGGGGGGCGGAAACGGCCGCTCAGGAGAACAGGGAGGTCAGCGCGAGCAGGGTCCCCAGGTTCCACAGGGCATGGGCCAGGATGGGGGTCCAGAGGCTCCCGGTGCGCTGGTAGATCATCCCCAGGGCGAACCCCAGCGCCCACAGCGGGACCAGGCTCGCGGGGGACAGGTGCACCAGGGCGAAGAGGAGGCCCGAAAGAGCCGCGGACCGCATCGGGGAGAGATGGCGACGGAACCGGTTCAGCAGGTAGCCCCGGAACAGCGTCTCCTCGAAGAGGGGAGCCACCGCCACGGCGGTGACGCCCAGCAGGGCCCTGGAGGGTGGATCGGGGTCCAGCACCATCCTGAGGGCGACCGGGTTCTCGAAGGGGTCGTTCTCGACCCCCAGCAGGATCAGCATGGCCATGGAGGCCGTCACGGTGAAGAGCCACAGCAGGCTCCAGCCCGCCACTCCCCACCGCACCGCGGTCCAGGCTTCCCGCCAGGAGCCCCCGCTCCATCCCAGCAGGCGAGGAAACGACTCCTGGGAACCGGCTCGACCGGCCACGGCCACCAGGGCAATGCCCGCCGCGGCCTGGACCAGGTAGAGGGCCAGCGTCGCGGTCCCGACCCCGCCGGGCGGCGACCACCCCGCCAGCAGCGAGGGACCGAAGACCCCCGCCGTGACCATGGCCGCGGCGAAGAAGGCCGTGACCTGCAGGGGGGGCAGCAGGGCGTCCCCGGTGATCCGGGGCCGCAGGGCCGGGTCGTCCCCGGCGAAATGCCGCCGGAGGGATCGCCAGGTCCAGGCCCCTCCGAAGAGGGCCCCGATCAGGCAAAGCGCCAGCAGGCCCGCGCGGCTCTGCCGGGACTCGGAGAAGGCCTTCCACCGGTCCCGGGCCGCCCCGGCGCCATCGCCTCCCAGGGAGGCCAGCAGCATGGCCCGGAGTCCGTCGGGCAGCCGCGGCAGGTCCTCCTCCCCGAGGGCCGCCCCTTCGAATCCCGGGTCGAAGGCCCAGTGGATCACCCGGGCGGCGGCCGGGTCCGAGGCCCCCAGGGGCCCCAGGAAGACCGGCACCAGGTGCCTCTGGCGCAGGCCCGCCGCGGCGGCGGCCCCCCGCCACCGGTCCCCGGGATCGGCCAGGGGCCGGTGGGCCACCTCGCCGATCCCCCGGGCCAGGCCGTCGGCCAACCACTGCCAGGGGCCGAAACCGCCGTTCTCTTCCGGGGGAGGCAGCCACTGGACGACCCAGGTGACCGGGCGCAACTGGAGGCCGTTGGCCACGGGAGCCGGGAGGCCCGGGTCCCCGTCCCGGATCACGGCGGCGGTGACCGCCACGTAGATCGTCGCGGCCGCCAGCGATGACCATCGTCCCCAGCGCATGGAGGCAAGCATCGCCGGGAACGGCACCGGGCGCAAGGGCACCGGCGTCCCGGACCCATTGACCCGGATGACCCCAGTCCCATATTCTGCATTCCTGGACCCGGACACCGGAGGACCCGATGGAAACGCGACCCTGGCACCGTTTCTACACCGAGGGGATCCCCCTGGAGGTGTCCCCGGACGTGGACCCGCTTCCGGCGCTGCTGGACCGGGCCGCCGCCCGTTGGCCCGAACGGCCGGCCACGATCTTCGAAGGGGGAAAGGTCTCCTACCGGGCACTCCGGGAGGGGGCGGACCGGTTCGCCGCTGCCCTGGTCTCCCTGGGAGTCCGTCCGGGGGATCGGGTCGCCCTGCAACTGCCCAACCTGCCCCAGATGGTGATTGCCTATTACGGCGTCCTGAAGGCCGGGGCGGTGGCGGTGATGACCAACCCGCTCTACGTGGCCCGGGAGATCGAGCACCAGTTCAACGACTCGGGAGCCCGGGTGGTGCTGACGCTGGATGCCTACTGGGTCCGGACGATCCGGGACATCCGGCACCGCCTGCCCTCGGTGGAACACGTCGTGCTGACCCGCCTGGCGGACTGGCTCCCCTTCCCGAAGAACCTGCTGTTCCCGCTGGTGGGCAAGAAGACCGGCCTGGTGGTGGACGTGGACCCCCAGGACCCCGTGATCTGGTTCCGGGACCTGCTGCAGCGCTTCCCGCCGTCGCCGCCGCGGATCGACTGGAACCCGGACATGCTGGCCAACCTCCAGTACACCGGGGGCACCACCGGCCTGTCGAAGGGAGCGATGCTGACCCACCGGAACCTGGGCGTGAACATCCGCCAGGTCCAGGCCTGGTTCCCGGGCTTCCAGGAGGGAGGCGAGACCGTCGTCTCGATGCTTCCCTTCTTCCACTCCTTCGGCCTGACGGTGTGCATGAACCTGGCGGTGGCCTCGGGGGCGACCCAGATCCTGGTCCCGAACCCCCGGGACATCCCGAAACTGGTCCGGACCATCGGGAAGCATCGCCCGACCTTCCTGCCGGCGGTCCCGGCGACCTTCAACGCCATCAACCACTTCCCCGGCATCGATCGCATCGACCTGTCGTCGATCAAGGCCTGCATCAGCGGGTCGGCCCCCCTGCCGCTGGAGGTGATGGAACGCTTCGAGCAGCTGACCGGCGGGAAGATCACCGAGGGGTTCGGGCTCTCGGAGACGTCTCCGGTCACCCACGCGAATCCCCTCTACGGGGTGCGCAAGCCCGGGTCCATCGGCATCCCGGTCCCCTCGACCGACGCCCGGATCGTGGACCTGGAGGAGGGTCGGCGGGAGATGGGGGTCGGCGAGGACGGGGAACTGGTCCTCCGGGGCCCCCAGGTGATGCAGGGCTACTGGAACAACCCCACGGAGACGGAGGGGATGCTGCGGGACGGCTGGCTCTACACCGGCGACATCGCCCGGATGGACGAGGACGGCTTCTTCTACATCGTGGGCCGGAAGAAGGACATGATCATCGCCGGGGGCTATAATATCTATCCTCGGGAGATCGACGAGATCCTCTACGAGCACCCCAAGGTGCTGGAGGCGGCGGCGGTGGGCGTGCCGGACCCGAAGCGGGGCGAGACGGTGAAGGCCTTCGTGGTCCTGAAGCCCGGGGAGTCGGCCACGGCGGAGGAGATCATCGACTACTGCCGGTCCCGGCTCGCGGCCTACAAGGTGCCCCGGATGGTGGAATTCCGGGCGGAACTGCCCAAGTCCACGGTCGGGAAGGTCCTCCGGCGGGTCCTCCAGGAGGAGGAGAAGGCCCGGGCCAAGGCCGGGTGAGGATCGGGGCGCGGACCGAAACGACCCGCACGACGCGGGGATGCCGGTTCCCCGGTTCCGATCGGCAGGCGGTTGTGCCAGCATGACCGGCATGGACGATGGCGACTCCCCCACCCGGATCGCGAAGGACGGCCTGCCGGTGATCCTGCGGGAGATCGGCCCGGAGGACGGCCCCCTGCTGGAGGAGCTCTTCCGGGCCCTGAGTCCCCGGAGCATCTACAACCGCTTCCTGGCGCCGATCCGGGAACTGGACGGAAACCGGATCCACGCACTGACCCACCTGGACCCCTGCGTCGAGTTCGCCGTGACGGCCTGCCGGGTGATCGACGGCCGGGAGCGGATGCTGGGCGTCGGCCGGTGCCACCGGGTGGGCGCCGAGGAGGCGGAACTGGCCATCGTGGTGGGCGACCCCTGGCAGCGGCTGGGAATCGGGCGCCTGGTGCTGCAGCGCATGGTCCGCCGAGCCCGGGAACTGGGCATCCGGTGGTTCCTGTCCACCGTGGACCCGAACAACCATCCTCTGCTGCGGTTCTCCGAGGCGGTGGGATTCCGGGGGGACCTCCGCTACCACGGCGGTCTGCTGTGGATGCAGACCGACGTCCAGGCGCTCTTCCCCGGCGAGGAGGCCTGGCGGGAGAGAACCCCCAGGGCGTGACGGCAGTGCCCCGACCGGGCCCCGGTCACAGGGTCCGGGTCACCACCATGATGCAGGCGTGGTGCACCACGTGGGGGAACCGCTCCTCGGCCCGGCGGACCACCTCGTCGTCGAAGGACCCGTCCTGGAACCAGATCACGGGAAACCGGGCGGGGTCCAGCGTCTCGATCACCTTCCGGGTCACCTCGGGAGGGGTCACGAAATCGACCACGTGGACCGGGTCGGGGACCTCCTGCAGGCTCTTCCAGGCCGGCAGGCCGGCGATCTCCCCCCCCTTCGGGTTCACCGGCAGCACCCCATAGCCCTGGCCCGAGAGGTGCCGGACGATGATGTTCCCGTACTTCTCGGGGTCGTTGGAGGCCCCGATCACGGCGATCCGGGTATCCGGCGCCTTCCGCTTCAGGAGCGAACGGGCGAAATCCAGCGCGGACTGCATCGAGGATCCTTTCGAGAAAGGCCTTCCCAGGATGGGCACCGGCCTCCCATCTGGCAAGGCCCGGTCCCCGGACCATCTCCGGGGACCCGACCGCCGAAACGGAAGGAGCGCGGCGACCGCCGGGGCCGGGACCGTCCCCTACTCGGCCGGCATCCCCTGGAGGCGCAGCACCAGCGCCGGAAGCAGGGCCTGTGGCGGCCCGCCCCTGTCCCGGAGGGGCGGTGCCGAGGCGAAGAGGGACTCGTGGGCCAGGGCGGTCCGGTCCACCCGGGCCGCCAGGGCCTCCAGGACCTGGACCAGCAGTCCCACCGAAACGCTTCCCTGGACCGCCAGGCGACCGGACCGCTCCCCCTCGGGACCCGCCAGGGACACGGCGGCCTCGTAGGCCGCCCGCAGGGGGAGCAGTCCCCGGCTCTCGCCGTCCTCCGTCGGGAGCAGTTCCACCTCCCGTTCCCCGTCGCCCGATTCCAGCGACATGGCGAAAGGCGACAGGGACAGCGACAGGGCCTTGGGGCCCGACAGGAAGGCCCGGCGCGTCCCCCAGACGTCCCAGAGGGGCCGCTCGGAAAAGCGCCAGTTCAGCATCAGGAACGACAGGGATCGCCCCCCCTCGGGAATCAGCGCCAGGGCCGGCACGGCGTCGGTCTCCGCCAGCAGGGCCTCCAGCACCTCGGCCAGGTCCTGGAAGGTCTCCGATCGATCCACCGCGAGGGGGATCAGTTTCCGTCCCCGGATTTCCACCGGCGCGTGATCCTTCAGGGTCTGGCTCACGACGAGGCGCACGTCCTGCACCCCGTGGCGGGTCCGGAAGTCCAGCAGCGTCGTCTTCTTCTCCGGGACCCGTTCCGTCTGGCCGGCCGGGATCACCGGGGCCTCGGCCCGCAGGAGCCTCCCGGCGGAGATCACGAAGACCCACGGGGGCGAGAAGGACAGGCCACCGCCCCGGGTCCGGGGCAGCAGGGCCCCGGCGACCTCTCCCCGGGACAGGCCGCTCCAGGGCAGGGGCAGTTCCCACCGGGAAAAGGCCTGTTCCAGGCGATCGCAGACCTCCCGGATGCCCGGGGCGGACCCGGCTGCCCGGGGGCAGGACCCGATGGCCTGTCCCAGGCGGTCCCGGGCCGCCACCAGCACCTCGGCATCCTCGGCGTCGGGAGGCAGCGTGCAGCCGATCCAGATCCGGGCGGTGTCCCCGAACCCCTGCACCTGGAGGGGGTCGATGGCCCCGAGCAGGTGGGCGAGCAGCCCCGCCTCGGCCAGCCAGGCGACGTCGGAGAACCGCCCGGCGCCCTGTTCCAGGGCCTGCAGGGCCTGGATCCGGTCGCACCGGGGCTCCCGGAGGGCCTCGAGGATCGTCCGGACGTCCCTGGCGCCGCTGCCGGGCCCCTTGCCCGGCAGGCGTTCCAGGCTCCGGGCCTCCTCCTCCAGCGTCCCCAGCGCCCGCTCGGGGGTCATGCCGGCCCCTTCCAGGAAGGCCCGGTCCATCTCGGGCCAGGAGGCCACCGCCACCAGGCAGTGCCGCAGGGCCCGGATCCGCGCCTCGGCCCCGTCGGCACTCTCCCGGGATTCCTGAGGCAGGCCCCGGAGTTCCTTCACGGCGAGCGCGCAGGCCGCCCGGTCCGAGCAGTCGGCCAGTTGCCGGTTCAGGCGCCTCAACGCGTCGTCCCGGCGCAGGCACCCCGCCGCGAGAACCGCCAGGATCCACCACGACCACCGGCTTCTCATCCGCCCACCTCCCCGCCCGACCCCGGGCCCCCCGCCCGGAATCCATGGAGCCCCGGTTCCCGACGGCCCGCCCCCGGCGTTGGAACGCCCGGAAGGCAATGATACCATGCTCCCGTCGCGGGCCTGGACAGGCACCCCATGGACGAACCGTCCGAGGTCAAGGTGGTCGTGTCGGACCTCCACCTGGGCACCGGGGAGGGGCCCGGGCGGGTGAATCCCTACGAGGATTTCCACCACGACGTTCGCCTGGCCCAGTGGATCCGGCACCACGCATCGGGCATCTACCGGGACCGCCCGGTGGAGATCCTGCTGAACGGGGACATCCTGGATCTGCTGAAGGTCCCGGTGCGGGGACGATTCGTCACGGAGATCACCGAGGACATCGCCGTGGACAAGGTGCGGCGGTGCCTGAAGGGCCACCCGGCGGTCTTCGACGCCCTGGGGGAGTTCCTCCGGGTCCCGGACCACCGGGTGACCTGGATCGCCGGAAACCACGACCCGGACCTGGCCTTCCCGCGGGTCCAGCGCCTCATCGCCGCGCGCCTGGGCGTGGACCTCCTGCCCGAGGGGCCTCTGCGGTTTCCCCTGGACCCCTTCCTCCGGCTTCCCCGGGGCGTGGTCGTCACCCACGGACATCTCTTCGAGACGGTCAACCGCCTGGACCCCGGGCACCTGTTCCTGGAGCGGCCCGACGGCACGCGGGTGCTGAACCTGCCCCCGGGAAGCCGCTTCTTCAGCGAGGTGATCGCCCCGTTCAAGGCCGAACAGCCCATCGTGGACCTGGTGAGCCCCCTCTCCTCCCTGTTCCTCTGGGGGCTCGTCTTCGACATGCGCTTCACGATGCGCCTGACCCTCCGGATGATGCAGCACCTGCTCCAGACCAGATTGCGCCCCGCATGGCGCCAGGACGTGGGCACCTGGCGCACGCTGCAGATCGTCGCCGAGGAGGTGGCGCTCTTCACCGACATGGACCGGAAGGCCGTCGAGCACCTGATGGCCCGCCCGGACATCTCGGCGCTGATCGTGGGCCACAGCCACAACCCGATGATCCGGCGGCTTCCCCGGGACAAGACCTACGTCAACACCGGGACCTGGGTCCGCATGGTGCGCCTGGACCTCCGGGACCTGGGCACGCCGAACCCGACCACCTTCGCCCGGGTGGAATACCGGCCCGTCGGGCCGCCGGCCGTGTCCCTGCTCCGCTGGAGGGGCGAGCGGAAGATGGAGGAGGAGGTGCTGGCGTGACCGGCGGAAGGACCTGGGGATGGGGGATCGGCCTCCTGGTGTGCTGGGCGCTTGCCCGCTGCGGCCCGGCCACGGACGCCGGGGAACGGGATGCGTGGCCGGCGACGGACCTCCCCGGACAGGAGGACGCCGGGAACGTGGCTCCGGAGACCCTGGAGGGGGACCTCCCGCCGGATCTCCGGGAGGCCCCCCCGTGGGTCGACGATGCCGAGTGGGCGGCTCTCCAGGCGGTCAACGGGGTCCGCTCCTCCTGCGGCCTGGCCCCCCTCGAACCGGTCGAGTCCCTGAGCCGGGCCGCCCGGGCCCACGCGGCCTTCCTGACGGAGCACTGCGAGGACTACCGCCGCACCGGTCTCAGCCCCCACCAGCAGGATCCCTCGTGGTCCGGCTTCCTGGGCCGGGACCCCTGGGACCGGATGATCGCGATGGGATATCCGGCCCGGGGGGTGGGGATGGCCGAGGTCATCGCCTTCGACAACGACCCGGACAAGGCCGTGGCCGGCTGGATCCGGACCCTCTACCACCGGCTGCCGCTGCTGGACCCCCGGACCCGCCACGGGGGCTACGGGCGATCCGGGCCCGCCGCTGCCTGCTCGTGGCTGATGCTGCGGAACGCCGACGTGATGGACCTGGGCATGGCCCTGGATGCAGAGGACACGATCGTGCTGTACCCCCCCGATGGAGCGCGTCTGGTACCCACCTCCTTCGACGGGGCCGAGGTCCCGACCCCCATCGCCCCGCCCGCCGGCTGGCCCTCCGGCACGATCATCACCGTGCAGTTCGGCCGGGACCGGCCCTTCCAGGTCCGGTCCCACGACCTGCTGGAGAGGGGCGAGACCCCGGTGCCCCACCTGATCGTCGCCGCCGCCGGGGATCCGGTATCGGGCGTCACGGCGGACCCGAATCTCCACGACTCACGGGTGCTGGCCCTCTACGCCCTGGCCCGGCTGAAGGCGGGGACGGACTACACGGTGCGCCTGGACCTGCTGCGGGACGGCCGCCCGCTGCTGCTCCAGTGGGGCTTCAAGACCCGGTACAAGCAGGACTAGATCCAACCGCGACGGGAACCGGCGGCCCGAACCGCCGGAACGCCCGGTTCAGAGGTAGCAGTCGTACATCTGCTGCTCGGGATTCCAGCCGCAGCGCTTCGGGGGGACCAGCGAGAAGCAGTCGTACCGGACCAGGATCCCCTGGTGGCAGAAGACCAGCTGGTAGGCGTCGGCGCAGATCCCCGCCTCGGTCACGTCGCCGCAGGACTCCCCGCACTGGCCCCCGGTGGAGCAGACCTGCCCCCCGGGGCAGTCCCCGCAGGTCCCCCCGCAGCCGTCCCGGCCGCATTCCTTGCCGGTGCACTGGGGCTGGCAGACCTCGGGAGGACGGCACAGGAACTTCTTGCCGACGCTGTCGTAGCCGCAGACCACCCCGGTCTGGGGATCGCAGTACTCCTTCTGCAGGATCCCGCCCTCGCACCACTGGCGCTCGTTGCCCACGCAGCGCCCCGTCGCGGTGACGTCGTAGCAGTTCCGGTCCTCGGTGCACTGCCCCTCGGGAGTGCAGAGGAACCCCTCGTCGCACTGCCCGCAGAGGGATCCGCAGCCGTCGGGCCCGCAGACCTTCCCCTGGCACTTCGGCACGCAGGACTTCAGCACACAGGTGAAGAAGGGGCCGCATTCCTCGTTCTCGGCGCACCCCGGGGGGCACTCCCCGCCGCATCCGTCGGCTCCGCAGGCCTTCCCGGCGCAGTCGGTCCGGCAGAAGAGCTCGCAGGTCCCCTCCACCGTGCAGAGGTATCCCTGGAGGCAGTACCCGCAGACGTCCCCGCACCCGTCGGATCCGCAGACCCGGTTCCGGCAGTCGGGGACGCACGGGACGTCCACCAGGTCCGGCCCCGGAAGGTCCGGTCCGGTCTCCCCCGGGTCCCCGACATCCCCGGGAGCCTGGTCCGCGAGGGCCTCGTCGTCCCGGCCGCCGGGGTCCCTGGGCAGTTCCCGGCCGTAGTCCGGGTCCACCAGGGGGATGTCCACCGCCGCATCGTCCGGCACCGCGCTGGCATCCCTCGCCCCGCTCCCGGAGGAGCAGGCGCACAGACAGACGCCCCACCACACCCACACCCGCTTCGTCATCCGTTCCCTCCGGAGCGCCTCCCCGTCCCGCGTGCTTCGGCCGGCCGCGGGGGAAGGTTGCAGCCCTGGCCAACGACCCCTAGAATAGTAGCGGCGCCGCGGACTTCCCGCAAGGGAGCGACGCCGGGACCGTCCCGCCGGAGGAGCCATGAGATTTCCCGCCGCCGTCCGTGCCAGCCTGTGCCTCCTTGCCGTCGCCTGCGGCGGGGGTTCCCCCTCCGGCACCCCCGACCTCGGCAGCCCCGATGTCCCGGAGGACCAGGCGCCGCCGGTCCCGTCCATCGAGACGCTGCTCGACGCCACGACGATCAAGGCGGGCCAGTGGGTGCAGGTCTCCTGTTCCGGGTTCGGGTTCGACCGGGACCGGGTGGAACTGGTCGTCCAGGAGGTCGCCGCTCCCCCGGCCCAGGATGCCCCGGCGGCCGATCCCGGCGCCTCGCCGACGACCCAGGATGCGGCCCAGGCCGACGTCCCCCCGGATCTCCCCCCGGACCTGACCCTCCCTGCCGGCGTGACCCGGGACGGCATGCGCCTGCGGTTCGAGCGCACCGGCCCCTACCTCGTGGCCTGCTTCGCCTCCGATGCGGACCTCCTGGACCCGACTCCCGCCAGGCTGCTGGTGCGCCCGGGGACCGCGGCGACCATCGACACCGCCGTGGACCGCGAGGAAGTGAAGGCGGGGGAATGGGTCGTGGTCACCTGTTCGGGGCAGGACATGTACGGCAACCCCCTGGAAAGCGAGATGGTGCCCGTCGTGACCCCGCCGGGCGGCGTCCAGATCACGGGTCTGACCTTCCAGCCCACCCGGGCGGGCGAGGTCCAGGTCGCCTGCGCGGTGAAGGACACGAGCCTCCAGGACCAGACCCCCGCCCGGGTCCGGGTGATCCCGAACCTCCCCCGCCGAATCGTCACCCTCGTGGATCCTCTCTCGTTCCCCGCGGGGGAAAGCGCCACGATCACCTGCCGCGTGACGGACGGGTACGACAACCCGGTCTCGGACCTGCCGGTCAGCATCCAGGTCCCCCTGGGCCTCCAACTGGCGGGCCGCACGCTGACCTCGACCCAGGCGGGGGTGTACACGGTCCGGTGCGTTCCCCAGACCGCCGAGTGGAAGTACTTCACCCTGGTGCCGGCCACCGTCACCGTGGAACCGGGCACCCCGGTCGCGATCTTCCTGGACCCGGTTCCCCGGAAGCCCTACTACGGGCGCAACGAGCAGCTGACCGTGAACGCCCGCATCGAGGACGCCTGGGGCAACCTCCTGCCCGAAGCCAGGGTCCAGGCCCCGGTGGAGATCTCGCCGCCACGGGGCATCGTCCCCTCGACCCAGAGCCCCACCCGGGTCTTCACGATGAAGGAGGAGGGGGTCTACCGGATGACCTTCCGGGTGGCCGGCGCGCCCCAGGTCTTCGCCGAACTGGAGGTCCGGGTGGAGGGCAGCGGGCCGCTGCTGACGCTGATCGTGCCCGAGCGGGGCCTGATGCTGGGCGGGGACAAGCCGTCCCTGACCCTCGAGGGTCAGGTCCACGACGACCAGACGGGGATCACCCGCTTCCGGGTGAACGGCCAGGAGGCCTCCCTGAAACTGATCCGCCCCGACGGGACCTTCACCTACCTGCTGAGCCCCCTGAAGCAGGGACTGAACGTGGTCACCGTCGAGGTGGAGAACGGCGCCGGGATCCGGTCGTCGGCCACCCGGGGCTTCTACTACTCGCCGAAATGGCGGGCCCCCCAGGACCGGAATCCCGCCGACGCGACGATCCCCGAGGCCATCAAGGCCTTCCTTTCCAAGGAGTTCGTCGACGACCAGGACCACTCGATGCCCCCGGACGACCTGGCCACGCTGCTGGAAGTCGTCTTCGCGAACCTGAACCTCGCGGCCATGCTGCCGAATCCCCTGGCCTCGGCGGGCCCCTACCAGGTCAAGATCACCCGGCTGCGCTACGACAAGCCCCGCTTCGACCTGTCCCTGCTCGACGGAGGCATGGTCGTCCGGATGGAAATCCCCAACATCGACGTGGGGATCCTGGCGGTGGGCCAGTGCAACTTCATCATCGACTGGTGCCCCGACGTCTCGGGCACCATCTCCCTGCGCCGCCTGCTGGCGATCGCCCAGATGGACGTGGGCATGACCGCGCAGGGGAAGCCCAGGGTCTCGGTCCGGACCCTCCAAGTGCAGCTGGGAGGGCTCGACGTCAACATCGACGGCATCCTGGGAGACCTGCTGGACTTCCTGGTGGACCTGCTGGTGGACGCCTTCACCGAGACGCTGCGCAGGACCCTGGAGACCCAGGTGAAGGACCTGCTGAACAGCACCCTGGGCGGCCTGTTCGACCAGCTGACCATCGACCAGTCCATCGACATCCCGGCGCTGCCGGGCGGCCAGGCCCGATCGATCCGCCTGGTGACCCGGCCCACCCGCCTGGACGTCCACGGGGAGGGCATCGTCGCGGGGCTCGACACCAGCATCGGGGCCCGGAAGGGGATCACCCGGGACCCCCTGGGGTCCATCGGGAGGGCCGGGTGCCTGCAGCCGGGGTACGACTCCTCGAAACCGGACCCCTATCCCCTGCCCTGGGACCCGGAAGTGGACCTGGTGGCCTACGACGACCTGCTCAACGAGGCGCTCTTCGCGCTGTGGTACGCCGGGAGCCTGAATCTGCGCCTGACCGCCGGCGACCTCGGGGACACCGACCTCTCCCAGTACGGGGTCGATGAACTCCGATCGGTGATGCTGGACTTCTACCTGCCCCCGATCCTCACCGACTGCCAGATCGTGAAGGACCCCGTGAACCCGGCCCCTCCGGGGCTGGTCCAGGCCCACCTGGGGGACCTCTACGTCTTCGCGGACCTGACCCTCTTCGGGAGCCCGCTGCAGTTGGGGCTGTTCGTGCAGGCGAACGCCGAGGCGGTGCTGTCCCTCTCCCGGGACCCGGCGACGGGCGAGGCCCGGATCGGAGTGGCGCTCCGGGCCCTGCCGGTGCTGGACATCGAGGTGGTCAGCATCAACGAGGACTTCCCCCTGACCTCCGAGGACCTGATGGGCATCCTCCAGGGGCAGGTGCTCGACCAGCTGCTGGCGGGCGTGCTGGGGAAGGAACTGGTCTCCTTCGCCCTGCCGGCCATCGATCTCTCGGCCCTGGAACCGAGCCTGCCCCAGGGCCTGACCATCCGGATCGACCTGTCCACCCTGAAGCACGAGAAGGGCAACACGGTGGTCACGGGCCGGCTGGTCGGGGTCTCCCAGTAGTTCGGGGCCCTACCGGAACGACACGCCGTCCACCAGCACGGCCGTGTCGTAGATGCTGTCCCCTTTGTCGGTGCAGTAGAAGCGCAGGGTCACGGGCACCGGCTCGTTGCCGACCAGGTGGCTGACGTCCAGTTCGGCCTTCTGCCAGTCGGTCATGAACGTGTCGCCCACGTCGAAGTTGATGTCCGCCCGCTTCAGGCCTACCGCCTTGCTCCCGCAGGCCGGGCACTTGTCCGGGATGGGAGGGCACAGGTCGTCCACCGCCAGGTTCACGATCTCGTGCTTCCGGTCGCCGGTCCAGAGCTCGGCCTTGAACGTGTCCTGGTACCGGGTACCGCAGAACTCCTGGAATTCCTCGGAGTAGTACTTCCAGAAGAAGGACAGGGTCCGGGCCCCGGGCTGCAGGCAGAAGTGCTGGTCCACCGCGCCGGTCGAAACGGTGTAGCCCAGTCCCGTCGAAATGATCCCCATGAACTTCCCCTGGACCGGCGTCGCGCCCCCCAGGCGGGTGATCACCCGGCCGTCCCCGGACTGGCCCCAGGCCGTCAGGTCCCCGAACTCGAACGACTCGTTCAGGATGGCCGAATCGGACACCCAGAGGCCCCGGGCCCCGAAGAGGCGGAACCACGACCCGGGGTGGTCCGGGTCCTGGGTGCCCAGGCCGTAGGCCCCCCCGGCGTCCCGGCCCTCGGTCATCAGCCGTTCGAAGAACGCCCCGGCGGCCCGGGCCGCGAAGGCCGAGGTGACGCTGCCGGTGAAGCCCGTCACGGCCGAGGCCCCCGCCGCGAAGAGGGAGGCCGCCAGGGACCCGTTGTAGAGGGTCCGGCAGCCGCCCAGGTGCACCAGGCTGTCCGGGAAGCGGCGGTTCGCCAGGTGGTGGTCCAGGAAGGCCGGCAGGATGCCCCAGGTCCGGTCCCCCAGCACGATGCGGCCCGCCATCACGTCCACCTGGGTCGGGTCATGGCAGATGCCCGTCGAGGGCTGGTCCTTGTCCGCCGGCGGATCGGTCAGGATGCAGACCTGCCCCTGGGGGCAGTCGGCACGGCTGGCGCAGGTGCGGTCCTCGGCGGCCAGGTTGCCGCAGTTGACGGTCTCCCCGGTCCAGATCACCTCCGCGAGGCCCTGGTGATGCCAGCCCAGTCCTTCCTTCACGGCGGGTTCCAGGGACTGGAAATAGACCTCCCCGTGGGTGGCGATCACGGCCAGGCCGGCCCGGGTCAGCCCCCGGAACCGCTCCAGGCTGGCCGCGGACCCGTTGTAGGAGGACACGTTGTACACCGGGCAGGGGGTCTTCGCGGCCAGGCTGGCCACCGCCACGGTCTCGTCGTCGGACCCCAGCTCGTCGGCGAAGGGGGACAGCAGCAGGGTGTCCCGGGACCGGATGGGGACCCGGGCCGTCAGGCCCGAGGCGGCGATGGCCCCGGGAGGGCCCTCCCCGCCCCGGTCGCCCTCGTAGGGCAGGTTCAGGGCCCCCAGCACCCCGTCCTGGAACCGCACCCAGATCCCCCCGGTCTCCTCGTCCCCGGCGGCCTGCATCACCTGGGAATCGGCCCGCAGCAGCGCCAGGGCCGTCTTCCGGGCATCGCCGACTCCCTTCCCGATCGTCCGGGCGGCCAGGAAGGCCTCCCGGGCATCGACCAGGGTCTTCCGGTGCGCCTGGCAGGTGTCCGGTCCCAGGCGGGGCAGGCACTCGAAGCGGACCGGCGCCGACCAGGCGTCGCCTCCCTGGGCCGGCACCACCGCCCGGAGATACAGGGCCCCCGGAGCCGAACAGGTCAGCGTCACCCGCAGCGTGAAGACCCCGTCCCCCTGGATCTCGTCCCCCGACTCCGCCAGCTTGCCGTCGTCCGACATCTCCCCCAGCAGGTTCAGGGACTTGCCGTCCGCATCGACCTGGTGCAACCGGAGGGTCTTCCCGGTGAGGACCCCGAAGGGACCCAGGGCCAGCGTGGCCAGCACCGGGCGGGAGGACCCCACGAAGAGGGCCGGAGGGCTCGCCTCCAGGGGGTTCGGTAGCATGAACGAGGTGTTGCGGGTGATCACCAGCGCGTCCGAGACGGCGTTCCCGTCGGCATCCGTCGCCCGGACCCGGATCCGGTTGTCGCCGGCCTTCAGAGAGATCCCCCCGGCCAACCAGAAGGGCGTTCCCGAGGGGACCTCGATGGGGCCGCTCTGGTCGCCCATCTCCCACTGCATCGACGCCACCGGGCCGAAGACCACGCCCGAGAGGGAGACCACGCTGCTGAGGGTCGTGGTCCACCCGTTCCCGGCGGGAGCGGTGATGCGGACCAGCAGTTCGGTCGCCGGGGCCTCGGTTCCGGCCCCCGACGGCCCCGAGTCCTCGAGGGGGCGCTGCCGGACGTCCCCCGGATCGGCGGCCACCTCTCCCGGCCCCGGGTCCGGGATCGCCACCACGTCCCCGGGAACCGGGGACACCTCGCACCCGGCCAGCACCCACAACCACGCCCAGGACCGCATGCTCATCGTCGCGTCCTTCCCAGCCGCCGCCCCCATTATAGGAAGCGGACCCTCGGGAAGCCACGAAACGCACCGGACGGGCCGGGGAAAGGGGTCAGCGAAGCTCGACCAGGCGGGAGACCTCGGCGTTCTCCTCCACCTCGATCACCACTTCGGTCGATGCGGTCTGGTTCCGCAGCACGAAGACCTGGCGGCCGACGGGGACCTCGAAGTGCCGGATGGGCGTCGTGCCGATCTTCCGCCCCTTCCAGTACACGTCCGCCCAGGGCTTCGCGTTGATCGAGACCCGCCCCGTGGCCCGGGCGGCCGGGGGCGGGGGAGCCTTCTTCTCGACGGTCTCGGGCCGCGGCCGGACCGGTGCAGGGGCGGTCTTCTCCGGCCGGACCGTCACCTCGGTCCTGGGGGCGACCAGGGTCACCTCCTCGCGCCAGGGGACGAACCCGTCGGCGGTCACCTCGATCACCGCCAGGGCCCCGGATTTCCAGTTCCCCCGGACCTCCCCCCGGCCATCGGCCGTCGCCGGCTGCCCGTCGATCCGGACCGCGGCCTTCGGGGGCAGCCCCCGCAGGGCGATCCCCGTGACCGCCGGGGCCTCGGCCACCGGAGGGGGCTGGCGGCCGTCCACGGCGACCTCCGCCGGGGGAGGATTCGCGGGCTGCCCGACGGCGTCGGCGGAGGCCTGCCGGTCCACAGGAACCGCCGGGGTGGAAACGGCCGCGCCGGGGGACTCGCCGGGTCCCCGGTCCCGACCGATCCACCACCATCCGAACCCGCCGGCCAGCAGCACCGCGAGTCCCAGGATCCCCCACCACAGGCCGCGGGGTCGGCCGCGGACGCCCCTCTCCTCTTCCCCGGCCTCGGTCCGATCGGGACGGGACTCCCCGGGAGGCGGCGACGGACGCTTCCGGGCATTCTGCTGGAGGTAGGCGGCGATCTCCTGCTCGTCCAGGGGAAGCGTGTTGCTGCGATGGATTTCCGAGGACCCGCCGGCCCGGGCAGCAGGCGGGGGAGGGACCAGAGGCGCGGTCGGCCGCGCCGGCGGCTCCGGCGCCGCGGCCGCCGAGGGTGCCGCCGGTTCGGGGACCGGGACGGATTCCGGGGTCTGGGGAGCCGCCGCCGGTTCGGGGGTCCTCGTGGCCTGGGGCGGGCTCGTCGAGGGCACCTGGGTCGAGGTCCCCCGGTCCAGTTCGTCGGCGAACAGGTCCTGGAGGTAGGGACCGACGGCCACCTCGTCGAGGCCCCGGGCGTTGCGGAAGATGAAGTTCCGGAGGTCCCGCTCCAGCGTCGCCATGTCGGGGTACCGCCGGTCGAGGTCCCGCTCCAGTCCCCGGAGCAGGATCGCGTCCAGGTCCGGGGGCACCTCCCCGTTCAGGGAGGAGGGGGCCGGCACCTCCTGGCTCATCACGTGGTTCAGGATCTCGAAGTCCGACTCCCCCTGGAAGAGCTTGCGCCCCGTCAGCATCTCCCAGCCGATGGCGCACAGCGCGAAGAGGTCCGATCGCCCGTCCAGGGGCCGTCCCCGGGCCTGCTCCGGGGACATGTAGGAGCACTTGCCCTTCACGGTGCCGGCCCGCGTCCTGGTGGACCGGGCGGCGGCCTTCGCGATCCCGAAGTCCAGGATCTTGGCCTCCCCGCTGAAGGCCAGCATGATGTTGTGGGGGCTGACGTCCCGGTGGACGATGTTCAGGGGTTGCCCGTCGTCGCTCGTCGCTTCGTGGGCATGCTTCAGCCCGGCGGCGATGTCCGCGAGGATCTGGGCGGTCCGGACCGGGGTGATCCGCTTGCCGGTCCTGATCCCCCGGTCCAGGACCTTCCGGAGGTCCCGGCCGTTCACGTACTCCATCGCGATGTAGTAGAAGTCGTCGCACCGGTCGAAATCGTAGATCTGGACGATGTTCGGGTGGTGCAGCCGCGCCGCGATCCGGGCCTCGTCGATGAACATCGTGACGAAGGCCTCGTCCTCGGAATAGGTGGGCAGGATCCGCTTGATCACCACGTCGCGCTGGAAGCCCTGGGCCCCCTGGACCTTGGCCAGGAAGATCTCGGCCATGCCCCCGACGGCGATCCGCCGGATCAGCAGGTACTTCCCGAAGACCTGGGGCTGGGTGCCGCTCATCCCGTCACCGAAAACCGGCGCGGCCACATCTTACCACCGCTGGCGCAGAAAAGCCCTCATGGAAGCATCGGAGGCCCGGGAGGCGGACGTGGGGCCCTACCGGCGGAACGGCCCCGATCGCCCCGGGAGGCCCCGGCCCGAGTCCCGGGGACGGGGCGGCACATAGGTCGGCGGCGGCGTGGACTGGGAACCGGAGGACGGGGCGGGCGAGGGCCGGAACGAGGGACCGATGGACCGCGAGGGGGTCTCCGTCCGGTCCGGGACCCTCCGGCGCTCCTCCGGCCGCACCTCCGAAGGGCGGGGAACGGGACGATCCGGCACCTCCCGACGCAGGTCCGACGGGCGCGGCGCGGAACGATCCGGCACCTCCCGACGCACCCCGGGGGCCGGGGAGGGCCGCCAGGGGGACTCCTCCGGTTCCGTGGGGCGTTCGATCCTCCCGGGAACCGGCCTCTCGCGGACTTCGGGATCGGCCCAGGTCGGCCGCGGCGACGGGCGGTCGGGAACCTCCGGCCGCGTTTCCGCCGGGCGGGGAGCCGAACGATCGGGCATTTCCGGCCGGACGTCCGAGGGGCGCGGGACCGGACGATCGGGCACCTCCCGCCGCACCCCCGGGTCCCGGGAGGGCCGCCAGGGGGACTCCTCGGGCTCGGCGGAGCGTTCGATCCCCCCGGGTACCGGCCGTTCGCGACCCTCGGGATCAGTCCACGTCGGCCGCGACGACGGAACGGGCCGGGGAGAGGGATTCACGACTCCCTGATCCCGCCTGGGGACGGGCCGGTCGGGACCCGCGGTCCCCGAACGGACCTCCGAGGGACCCGCCTCCCGGCCGAAATCCACCCTCCGGGGTTCCGCCCCCCCACCGGCGAGGTCCCGGGGCGTCCATCGCCGCAGCACCTGCCGGTCCTCGCCCACCTGGGTCGGCGGCATCGCCACGCCCCGATCGGGCCGGGTCCGCTCGGGCCGGGCGGCCGTCCGGACCACCGAGTCCGCCAGGGAGGTCCGGACGCCCGCCCGATCCTCCCCGTCGCTCCCGAGGCGCTGGCGGATGTTCCGGGAGAGATCCCGGTACTCGGCCGGCGCCTCGAAGACCGGCCGGACCGGCTCGAACTGCTGCCGGGCGTCCCGGCCCTCGCCGATCGACACCCGCTTCAGGGGCACTTCCTGGGGTTCGATGCCGGTCCTTTGGGCAATGAAGGCCTTTCCCGCCGCGGGATCCTTGCCGCCACCCGGCACCGGTCCGACGGCGCCGCGCTGGACGGCGCTCTCCATCACCCGCCCGACCTGGCCCGGGTCCCGCACCAGCACCTTCGACAGGTCGGCCGTGGCGTGCGGGCTGGCCGACGGACCTCGGCCGCCCCTCCCCGGGGGCGACGGGTGCCGGCCGGAGGCGTAGAAGTCCTCCTGGCGAACCATCACCGCCCCGTGGTGCCGCCGCCCCTCCCGGCGGCCGTCCCGCCGGCCGGCCCAGTAGCCCGCCCAGTAGCCGTCGTCGTAGCCGTGGGCGTAGCCGCGCCGGTACCCGTGGTGCCATCCCGAGTCGTAGGGCCACCAGCCCAGGAAGTCCCCGACGAAGAAGAAGGTCACCACCGCGGGGCGCCAGACCCACAGGGGATCCGGGACCCAGACCCAGCCGTAGATCCGGTGGTGGCGCCAGTGGCCGTAGTGGTCCGTGACGAATCCCCAGGGGTCGTAGGAGTACCAGGTCCAGCCGAAGGACGTCCAGTACCAGTACCCCCGGGTGTAGGGGCTCCAGTCGTCCACGTAGGCGTAGGGGACGAACACCCGTTCACCCCCGATCCAGGTCCACCAGCCGAAGCCCCCCAGCCGGTCCTCGAAGGCGCCGGTCCGGTCGGTCCGCTGGAGGACCAGGGTGTCGGAACCTCCCCCCTCCCGGGCCCGCACCTCGATCCGGATGGTCCGGGGCCCGTTCCGGGGGACGTAGTAGTTGACCCCGTAGTCGGTCACCTCGAACCGGGTGTCCCGCCGGCAGTCGGTCCGGGGATCGCAGGCGGCCGAGGACCCGTCCCGGGCCAGCCACAGGAAGTCCTCGACGGGGCGATAGGCGTAGTCCAGATTCCCGTCCCGGTCCCGGAATACCTCGTCGGCCACCAGGCTCACCACCTGTCCGGGCCAGACCTCGACGGGGCCCGGGGGACCGTCCAGGAACTTCCCGTCGATGGAGATGATGCGGATTTCCTGTGCCGCGGCCGACATCCCGGCCAGGCACATCCCGACGACCACCAGGGCGACCCTTGTCATGGCGCACCTCCCGGGCGAACTGCCGCCGCTCCGACGAGACACCCCGCGGGGATATTCTGTGCCCCGGGCCGGGGGATGCCAAGGGCCACCCCGGACCCAGGGACGAAGGAACCGGACCATCAACCGGGACGGGCAACGCCATCGGGTCCCAGTGCAGGGGCGGGGTCAGAAGGGGCAGGAGTCGCACTGGCAGGCCACGTGGTCGTCGCTGTTGGTGTTGTCGGCGGCCCAGTTCCAACCGGAGGCGATGCGGGAATCGGCGAACCATGCCATGCAAAGGCCCCACAGACAGGGCGGTCCCCGTGAGCCGGCGCTGGAACCCGACCACGGCTCCGCTTCTTGTTCGCAGCTTCGCGTGGACCCTGGGCCTGCCGGGATGCGGCGGCGACCAGGGACCGGGCGAGGCCGTTCGGATCACGGCCACGGCGATCATCCCGGTCACCACGAGAGGCGCCCTGGAACTGCCGGACGGCACCCAGGGGACCATCCCGCCGGGGGCGCTGGCCGCGGACACCACCGTGACGATCTCCCGCCCGGAGCCGCGGGTCTTCTCGCCCGAGGGATGGCTCGCCTCGGTGCGCCTGGAACCCGAGGGCACGGTCTTCTCGACCCCCGTCGAAGTGACGATCCCCGACGACGCCTCGAAACTCGAGCTTCCCAAGGACGTGGCGCCGGTGCCCACGAGCCTCGCCAACGACCCGGTGGACCTGGGCAGCGAAGCCAGTCGCACCGCGCTGGTGGCCGACGTGGATCGCGCCCCGGGACGCTTCCCCGGACGCATCGGGCACTTCTCGCGGCTGGACGGGGTCTGGGTCCCCCAGAGGCTGGTTTCCCCGGTCATCCCGGGACGCGACCTGCGGAGCAGGGACCTGATCGATACGCTGGCCGGGGCGAACAACGACTTCCGCAGGTCCTCCATGGCGCCTCTGCAGGTCGGGATGTTCCACGGCAACGCGATCCGGATCGGAGTCATCGAGTCCACCACACCCACGGGGTTCTGCGACCCGCCGGCCGACGGCGTGGTGGATCACCAGGGATCCACCGGGGAGTGCGCCTTCGTCTGCCTCCGGGGCCAGCACGTCTCCGCCGGGGCCCGCAGGCCCCGCGGCGCGTCGCCGGAAAGGGGCGCGAAAGCCGTCGAGGCCGCCCGGAAATGGCTGGGCACGCCCTACGGGGCCACGGGGCTGGGCATCGCGGAGATCGGGAGCGGGGTCGACTGCGTGCAACGGGCCGAACTGGCCTGGAAGGAGGCCGGCGTCTGGATCACCTGCACGCGGCGGCTGGTCCTGACGCCCTATGCCCAGTACAGCAACGGGGTGCCGGTCACCGACATCGAGGTGCGGCTGTCGGAGGAGAGGTGCGCATCCCGATCGTGGTCGCGGTACGCATGTCCAACGTCGTCTTCTTTGGCATGAACGCCTTCGACGCCGCCGGCGAGTGCCTGGTGGAAGCCCTGCTGACGCCGACCGCCGACCACCCCGGGATGATCGACTCCGGCCGCGCGCGCCTGGAAGCCCCGTCCCGGTCGAGACCACCTTCCAGACCACCCGGAACCGCATCCTGGGCACCTACGTCCACGACCCCGAGATGACCGGGTTCCGCTGCTCCGGGTACAACGGTCCCGACGGCACCGAGTCGAAGATCTACGGCGCGCGGATCGATCTCTCCTTCCGGGGATCGCACGTCGAGGGGTCGATCACCGTCAGGACCAAGGAGGGCGACGAGGCGCTGGTGGAGGTCCGGGGCTGCAACTGCCCCTGCACCTGACCCCGTGCCGGGGTCTGCCTCCCGCACCTCCCGGCCGGTCGTCCAGGAGGTCCCCGCTGCATGAGGAGCGCCGAGGAGGCCGGTTGCCACCCACCCTGCTCCCGGCGGCCGGGGATTGACACCAACTGGACGGATGCGCTAGTTTTTCGCGCCTTTCCCCGGGGGCGGCAGGGCCGATGGAGCAAGTCCGGTGCGTGATCCTCGGGGCCGGTCTGTCGGGCCTCTCCACGGCCCTCCACCTGGGTCACCAGGACTGGATCGTGCTGGAACGGGAGGGCCGCCCGGGGGGTCTGACGCGCACCGAGGACCTGGACGGGTTCCTGTTCAACCACACCGGGCACTGGCTCCACCTCCGGGACGACCGGGTCAAGGCGCTGGTGCAGGACCTGCTGCCCGGCGGGCTCGTCCCGGTGGTGCGCCAGGCGGCCATCTGGTCCCACGGCGTGTTCACGCTGTACCCCTTCCAGGCGAACCTCCACGGGCTCCCGGCGGCCGTGCTGCGCGAATGCCTCCAGGGGGCGGTCGAGGCAGCGGTCGCCCGGGCGGCGGGCACGGCCCCCCGGCCCCGCAACTTCGAGGAGTACGCCCGGGTCCATTTCGGGGAGGGGATCGCCCGCCATTTCATCGTGCCGTACAACACGAAACTGTGGGGAGTGCCCCCCTCGGAGGTGACCGCCGAGTGGACCCAGCGCTTCGTCCCGATCCCGGACATCCGGCAGGTGATCGACGGCGCCCTGGGGCTGTCCCGGGAGGCGATGGGCTACAACGCGACCTTCCTCTACCCGGCGGAAGGAGGCATCGAGACGCTGGCCCGGGCCTTCTACCGCCGTCTGGACCCGGGGCGCTTCCTGCTGAACACCCGCCCCCGGCGGATCCACCTGGGACGCCGGGAAGTGGAATTCGGCGACCAGCGCCTCCGCTACGAGTCGCTGGTCTCGACGCTGGCCCTTCCGGACCTGGTGGCCCTCTGCGAGGACGCCCCCGCGGCGATGCGCCAGGCGGCGGCGCGCCTGAGGTGCTCGCCCCTGCGGTACATCAACGTCGCCCTGGACGTCGATCGGCCCCTGGACGGGCGGCATTGGATCTATCTCCCGGAGGGCCGGTACCCCTTCTACCGGGTCGGGTCGGCCAGCAACGCGGTGGCCTCCCTGGCACCGGCCGGGAAGTCCTCCCTCTATGTGGAGATCGCCAACGACCAGGACCTGCCCGAGGGGGACATCCTCCGGGCCCTGGTGGAGTTCCTGAAGGAGATCGGTACGGTCCGGTCGGACCGCCAGGTCCTCTTCGCGGCCTTCCGGCGCCACCCCTGGGGGTACGTGATCTTCGACCGGCACTGCTCCCGGGACCGGGAGCGGATCCTCGCGGCGCTGAAACGCCGCGGAGTCCTCTCCATCGGTCGCTACGGCGGATGGACCTACAACTCGATGGAGGACGCCATCCTGGACGGGATTCGAACCGCGGAGGCCCTGGGAACCCCCGCAGAGAGGTGAGCGGACATGGCCCCGGATCACGTCGAACCGCCCCGCTTCCACGTCAGCATCGTGATCCCGGTCTTCAACGAGGAGCGGCTGCTGGCCACCGCGGTGAACGACCTGGTGGCGCGACTCCAGCGGGAGATGCCGGTCACCTGGGAGGTGATCCTGTCGGAGAACGGCAGCCGGGACGGGACGCCCCGGATCGCCGAGGAACTGGCCGAGCGGCACCGCAACCTCCGGGTGCTCCACACCCCGGAACCGAACTACGGCCGGGCGCTGCGGCGGGGCATCGAGGAGGCCCGGGGCTTCCACGTCTTCTGCGACGAGATCGACATCTGCGACGTGGACTTCTACCAGCGGGCCCTGGAGATCCTGATGGCCGACCAGGCGGACATGGTGGTCGGCAGCAAGCGGCATCCCGACGCCCAGGATCGGAGGCCCTTCATCCGGCGGCTGGCCACGAGGGTGCTGAACCTGCTGCTGCGGGTGATCGTCGGCTTCCACGGCACGGACACCCACGGGCTGAAGGCCTTCCGGCGGGACCGGCTGATGCCGGTCGTGGAGCGTTGCATCGTGGAAAAGGACCTGTTCGCCAGCGAACTGGTGATCCGGGCGGAACGGGCGGTCCGGGTGCGGGAGATCCCGGTCACCATCGTCGAGAAGCGCCCCCCGTCCATCAACCTGTTCCGGCGGGTCCCGAACGTGCTGCGCAACCTCTGGCGCCTCTTCGTGGTGATCCGGCTCGGGAGGCCGGCGTGACGCCCCCGACGTCGCGGGACCCCCTGCTGTGCCTCTCGATCGACCTGGACGATCTGCGCTACTACCGGGCCATCCACGCCCTGGCCCCGGGACCCGCCGAGGAGGACGAGTGTCTCTTCCGGAAGGCCGTCCCCCGCTTCCTGGAACTGGCCGGGGACCTGGGCGTCCCCGGGACCCTCTTCGTGATCGCCGAGGACCTGGACCGGGTCGAGGGGGCCCGGGAGGCGCTTCGGGAGGCCGTCGGCCAGGGACACGAGGCCGCGTCCCACAGCCTGACGCACCCCTACGACCTGTCCCGCCAGCCCCGGGAGGCCATCGCCCGGGAGGTCCGGGAGGCCCGGGCCCGGATCCAGGACGCCCTGGGAACCGAGGTCCGGGGATTCCGGGGGCCCGGCTACAACCTGTCCCCGGTCCTGCTCCAGGAGGTGGCCGCGGCGGGCCATGCATGGGATTCCTCGATCCTCCCCTCCCCGGCCTACTGGGCTGTCCGGGCCTCGGTGATCGCCTGGATGGCCCTCCGGGGACGACCCAGCCGGTCGATCACGGGCCGGGCCCGGGACTTCCTGGCCCGTCCCCGGACCCCCTTCCGCTGGCCCCAGGAACACGGAGGGATCTGGGAGATCCCGATGACCGCGGCCGGGTGGCTGCGCCTCCCCCTGATCGGCACGAACCTGGCCCTGGGAGGATTCGTGGCCCGGCATCCCTGGACCGCGGCCTGGGACCTCCCGCTGGTCCACGTGGAATTCCACGGGCTGGACTTCCTGGACGCCGAAGAGGATCGCCTGGACCCGGACCTCCGGGTGGAGCCGGTGCTCCGGGTTCCCCTGGCGGAACGGATGGATCGGTTCCGGGAGTTTCTTCGGCCCCTGGCGGCCTCCCGGCAAAGCCTCGTCCTCTCCCGGGTGCCCCTGTCGCCGACCCGAACCTGACGCGGCTGGCTGGAGGCCGACGGCCTCTGTGGACCCCCGGCCTGTCCCTGACGGCGGGTCCGTGGCAAGATAGGGCCGCCTTTCGACGGGAGGATCCCCCATGAAGGACTGCGTCTTCTGCCGGATCGTCGAGGGATCGCTGCCCTGTGCCCGGGTCTTCGAGGACCGGGACTTCCTGGCCTTCCTGGACATCCGGCCGGTGCACCCGGGCCACCTGCTGCTGATCCCGAAGACCCACTGGGTGCGCCTGACGGACCTCCCGGAGGAGATCCTGGCCCGGGAGATGCCCCTGGCGGCCCGCCTGGCCCGGGTCGTGCTGGAAGCCACCGGCGCGACCGACTTCAACCTGCTGAACACCAACGGCCCCGCCTCGGGCCAGGAGGTCTTCCACCACCATCTCCACGTGATCCCCCGGGCCCCGGGCGACGGCCTCCGGCTCTCGATCTCCGCCACCCCCTACGGACCGGGGGAGTTGGAGGCCCTGGCGGAACGCATCGCGGGACGGGTGGCCCGATGAACCGGACCCTCCCCTCGGACGAGGAACTGCTGGGCCTGGTCTGGCCCGCCCTGCGTCCGCTGAACGCCGAGGGGTCGGGCGGGTCCCACACCGAGGTGATGGTCTTCGAAGCCGGGGCCCTGGAGGAGATCCTCTGCCGGGAGGCCGGCGGGTCTCCGAAGGCTGCCGATCGGACCCGGTCCCTCGCACGGTCCCTGGCGGACCGCTTCCTGGTCAAGGTCGGCAACATCGACCGGTACGTGGTGAAGCTCCGGGAGGACCGGGAATCGGTCATCCCCCGGCACCTGGTGTCCGAGGCCTTCGGGCCCGCGGGCTACAACCTCGCGCCGACCCTGGACAAGGTGATGACCGACGCCCGGGAGGCCGTCCGGGAGATCCCCTACTTCGGGTTCGGCCGCCTGGAGGACCAGTTCGCGCCGGACCCCCTGGAACAGATCCGGGGAGCCCTGGGCGGGAGCCTCGAACCCGTCGGCGATCCCGACGGGACCTTCCTGGTCGTCGAGGACGGACGGCGGGTCCGCCACAGCGCCTTCGACATCCTCCACGAGGACCCTTTCTTCCGGGAAGCGGCCAACTCCCCGGATTCCCTCTTCGCCTTCCAGCAGAACCTCCGCCGGTTTCCCCTCGACCTCGCGGCGACGGAACGCCTGAGGCCCTTCTTCGACGCCCCGATCACCGTCGGCGTCCGGGACGTCCTCCGCTACCTCCACGGGAGCCGCCACCCGGCGCTGGACTGGAACCGGGCCCACGAGGTGATCCGCCGGTCCTTCGCCACCCACGGCCGCCAGAACTTCCTCCCCCCGGAAATCAACTACTACGTCCGGGAGGCGGCGGTGGATCGCGAGCGGGCCCGATGGATGGCCCGGGAGAACCGGGAGACGGCCAGTGCCTTCGCCCGGTGGATGGTCGAGCGGCTTCCCTGGGACGTCACCGCCCCCCTTTCGGACGCCCGCCTGGAGGAAATCGCCTGGGCGGTCCTGGAACTCCACCACGACTATCCCCTGTACGAGGTGGAGCCCTACTCGGGGGTGCTGAGCCTGACGACGCTCCGGTTGGCCCTCCGGGCGGCCGTCAGCGCGACGGAGTGGCTGCTGGACATCCCGGTGCCCGTGCGGCGCAACGCCCTCCACGAGGAAATGGCCCGCCGGGCCGCCCCCCTGGCCCGGTGGATGGACGACCTGCCACCGGACCGCCGCCTGCCGATCTGCAACCTGCTGAACGGGATGCTGTGGGAGATGGCGATGCGGGGCGGCGTCCCCCGGGAGGACGGCACCCTGGCCCGCTGGCGGATCCACCGGAAGACCTTCTATTCCTTCCAGGAGAAGGCCGGGTACGGCATCTCCCGCAGCGGGCGCCTGACGGAGGTGGTGCCCCTGGAGGCCCTGCGCGGCCCCGAAGGACCGCGGATCCGGAAGCGCCACCCCGAACTGGACCCGATGCTGGTGGTCTTCTTCACGGTGGCCTACCGCTACTTCCTGGACACCGGACACGCCCCGGACTTCCGGCCGGACCAGGCGGGACGGGATCTCTTCCTGATGGGGGAATGGGGGGACCTGACCCGGAACGTGCTGCTGGGCCTCGGGGAGGCCCCCGACGGGCGCCCCCTCTGCGAGGTCCGCTTCGTGGACAACAAGGACCAGTTCAAGCAGTACCGCTCCTGGGAGGATCGGGCCCACCCGATGGGGCTCGTCAAGTACGGACTCCGGCTGGTGGAGCCCCTGGTGCGCCCGGGCCTGGAACGGGCCCTGGGACGGGCGGTCGAGCGGGCGGAGGAGGGACTGGGAGGCCGGCCGGGGAGGGCGCCGGCCCGGAGCCAGCGCCTGGTCCGGGTGACGGGGCAGGTGCTCCGCCAGGGCGTCGACTTCGGGACCTCCCACCTGCAGGCGTTCCTCCACGACCTGATCGACGACACGGTGGCCGGTGTCCTCTGGGCCCTGGGCCGCCGCGGGGACCCGGAACCCCGGGAAGGCGCCGACGGAGCCCCCGGACCGGAAGCGGCCGGGAACGACACGGATTTGTCCCTTCCCCCGTCCCCGGGTAGAATGGCCGGCAGACAGGAGGTGGCTCGATGAATCGCTGGACGATGCTGCTGGTGGCGATGGGCCTCTCGTTCGCCACGGCGTGCGAGGAGAACCTCCCCCGGCCGACCCCGCCCACGGGCAAGGGGGCCGAGAACGGGGCGACTCCCAAGTCCTCCTTCTCGAGTTCCAATCCGGGCATGTTCACCTTCCCGGACGCCGCCGCGCTGGACGCTCCGGAAGAGACGGGCCTGTAGGGCAGGGATCCGCCCCCCCTCGATGGCCGGGAGGTCTCCCATGACGCGAAGGGCCCTCGTCGCAGGCCTGCTGCTGCTGGCGGCCTGCTCCTCCAGGGAACCCGACCTCACGAAGCCCTCGGGGACCTACCTGGCCTGGAGGGAGGCCGAGGACCGGGGGGACTACCGGACCATCTTCCAGTTGCTGGTCTCCCCGGTCCGGGAGCAGATCCGCAAGACCTTCGAGAACCTGCAGGAGTCCCAGGCCCTGATCGCGAAACACTACCCAGTGCCCCTGCAGCGCCAGGCCCTGGAGGATCTGGCTCCGCCGGAGATGCGGGAGGCCCGGGACCCTGCCGCGCTGTACGAGGCGATGATCCGGCGGGACGGCCGGCCTCCGGAACTGATCACCGGCGCCACCACCCGGAGGTGGCTCGCGGAGGTCCGGACGATCGAGGAGAAGCCGCCCGGCACCGGCCGCTACGAACTGGTCCCCATGTCCGGAGCCAAGGTCGAACTGGTCCGGGAAGAGGACGGAAAGGTCCACATGGTCCCCTCGCCGGGAGACCTCGAGAAGATCCGGGGGCACCACGTGCGTTCCCTGGACCGGCTGGCCTCGATCCGCCAGGCCGCCGAGGTCCTCCGGGGAGACGCCCAGGCGACCCAGAGACGCTGAACCACGGAGGTCCCACTGAAGACCCATCGACTGATCTGGACGGGATGGAGCCTGCTGGCGCTGTCCTGCGCCACCGCCGGCCCCCGAACCGCCTCCCTCCGGGAGGAACTCCCCCCCTGGGAGACGCCCCCGGCGCCCCCGGCACCGCCGCCCCTCCAGGACCGGATCGTCCAGGGACAGCGGGGGCTTTCGGGGATCGAAGGGCGGGATGCGGAAGTCCCGCCGGAACGGGCCGCCGGGGAGGGAACGCACATCTCGTTCCGGAACCCCGAAGGTCGCCGGGTCACCCTGCAGATGCAGCCCCAGTCCCGCTCGGTCGGGAGCCCCAATCGGGGCCGCCTCGCGGGGGGCCGGGAGTTCCCGAAGGAAGGCCCGGGCTGGTTCCGGTTCAGTCCCAATGCCTGGGGAACCGACGAGACGGTGTCCCTGCTCCAGTGGGCGCTGGAGGAGTGGAACCGCACCTTCCCGGACGCCCCCCCGGTGGCCGTGGGGGCCCTGTCCCGGGAGAACGGGGGGCGCCTGCGCCCCCACAAGTCCCACCAGTCGGGACGGGACGTGGACCTGGGCCTGGTGCCGGCGGATCGGCAGACCCCGAACGGGTTCGTCCCGTTCCCGAAGTCGCGGCTGGATTTCCGCAAGACGGTCCACCTGATGGCGCTGCTGGTATCGACCGGGCGGGTCCAGGCCATCTTCATCCACCGTTCGCTGATCCCGGGCCTGCGCCAGGCGGCCGAGGAGGCGGGGTTCGACCCGGACCTGCTGGCCCGGATGTTCGGGACGCCGGGACGGAAGGGAATCGTCCAGGCCTGGAAGGGCCACCGGGCCCACTACCACGTCCGGTTCGCCTGTCCCGCCGGCGACCCCTCCTGCTACGAGGAGGCGGTCCGCCTCGGGCCGAAGTCCAAGGCGATCGCCGGGAAGAAGAAGTCCTCGCCGGAACGGACCGGAGCCGCTTCGAAGGCGGGGTCCCGTCCGGCTCGCAAGGTGCTCACCAACACCCGCCCCGGCGGCAGGTCCGATGCCTCCCGGTCCCCGGGGACGAAATCCCGGGAACACCGGCGCCGGTACTGATCCCGCAGGAACTGTCCACGGACTTTGGGCCGGTCGGGAAAGACCTCAGCGCTCGAGGTCCGAGAGGCGCTTGCGGACCTGGGAGACCTGCCACTGGTTCAGCACCAGCACCACGTCCCGGAAGCCGGGCTCGGCCGGGGCGATCCCGTAGGGATCCCCGTCCTTCTTCTCCCCGAAGACCTGCAGCACGTGCCGGGACCCGTCGTCCAGTTCCACCGTCACGGTGACCTCCGGCCTGCCCGATGCGGCCTTGCGGGCCGCCGGATCCCGGGCGATCGCCTTGGCGGTCCACCCGGCCACGGTGCCCAGCACCAGGCCGACCGCATCGTCCTTCAGCGACGCCGCCTCCCGGGGTTTCAGGGCCTTCCAGGCCCGCTTTCCTGGGGCCGATTCCCCCGCGTCCACGAGCACCAGCGTCTCCTCGGGCTGGGCGATCTCGATGCGCCGGACCCGGGCCTGGTCGAAGTCGAAGAAGGTCTTCTGCCGGAGGTCCTCGGGGCCCTTCCGGATCCGTCCCAGGGCCCACCCGGGCAGCAGGGCCACCTGCCCTGACGGCTCCACGGCCACATAGCGGGTCCCGGATCCCTTCTCGGCGCCCACCTTCAGGACCCGGCGCCCGCCGTCGGCCGTCGCCACCGTGACGGTCACGACCGGGGCCTCCAGGCCCGTCTGGGCCCCCTGCCAGGCCGAGGGGGGCAGGAAGGCGTCGGCCTTCAGGGACTCCAGGTCGGTCAGCAGCGCCTCCACGACCGCCCGGCCCAGGGGAAGGCCCGCCGGTTCGACCGCCCGCCAGGCGTTCCCCGCCCGTTCCAGGGCCACCCGGCTCGACCCGTCCCGGATCTCGACCGCCCGGATCCGGTCCCGGGGCACCCCGAAGAGGCGGGTGTCCCGCAGCTCCCCGGTGTGCTTGCGCAACTGGTCATGGGCATACCGGGCGACCTTGCCGTACCCCCCGACCCCGGAGACCTGCACGAAGGCCTGGTCGTCCTTCAGGTTGGACAGCCGGATTTCGACCCGGCGGCCGTTCTCCAGCACCGCGGTCACCCGGAAGGACTGGTCGTCGATCCGGAAGCCCTCGGGCAGGGCATCGACGTACTCCTGGACGTAGGTCCCCGCCAGGGACGCCACATAGGCCGACACCGCGCCGGCGGCCAGCCCCGGCGGGTTCTCGAACCGCCAGGTCCGCTCCTTCTTCGCCGGCGCCTTGCCGGGATCGGCCCCCTCGGCCTGGTCGGTCCCCTCCCGGACCTCCGAGACCAGCCGGATCTCCCGGTCCTCGGGGTCCGGCGCCCCGGGGTCCCGGATCTCGATCGCCTGGACGTCCCCGCTCTCGAAGTCCAGGATGCGCCGGTCCCGGAGCGCCTTCAGGCCCCCCTCGAAGGGACGGCGGAGGTCCCGTTCCAGCACCCGCCAGACCCGGGGATCCCCGGCCACCCGGACGAAGGTGTCCGCGGCCCCCGGGGAACCGTCCTTCTCGTCCTTCTGGGCCGCCCCGATCTCCAGGGTGACCTCGGGCTGGCCCACCCGGTGCCAGGTGACCCGGATGCGGTTCCCCTCGTCCAGCCCGTAGGCCTTCTCGTCGTCCTTCGAGGCCACCGAGGGGATCACCGACACCAGGTCCTCCTTCAGAACCTCGATCATCTGCCGGACCTTGTAGCGGTCGGCCCTGGCCCCTTCCGGGGCGCTCATCGTCCACTTCCGGGTGTCGGCGTCCCGGACCAGGGTGACCCTGCCCTCGGACGTCTCGATGTCGATCCGGTCGATGGGGGCCTCCTCCTCGGGCTTCTCGGTCTTCTGGACCGAGGCCCATCCGGGGATGCGCAGATCGGCACCCCCGCGCCCCCGGGGCCACCAGGCCACCGCCAGCACCACCACCAGGAGGCCCAGGAACACCCCGAGCAGGATGCGGGTCCCGCGGTTCATCTCAACTCCTCCTCCGTCGAGACAGGGTCCGGAAGACCCCGAACAGTGCGAAGAGGGCCGGCAGGCCCAGGATGAACAGCCACTGGATCGCCGTCCGGACCCCGGGAGACAGGACCCGGATCGGTCGCTTCACGTACGCCTTGGACCGGATGTCCACCAGGGCCTCGTTCTGGATCCCCCAGTCCAGGGCGTTGAACAGGAAGTCCAGGTTCTGCATCACGATGGGGGAGATCTGGGTCAGGCGCAGCTGCCAGTTCTGGAAGTTGGCGATGTAGTCCTTCAGCCGCAGGAAGAAGTCCGCCCGGCCCGAGGTCAGCATCGACAGGTTGAAGCCGTCGAAGACCTTCTCGGGGCTGAGGTTCTCGAGACCGAGGTTCGACCCGATCACCAGCAGGCGCCCCTGCCCCCGGGCCTGGAAGGGCCGTTCGGGCGGGGTCCTGTCCCCCGCCGACCCCTCCCGCGCCGGGCGTTTCGGGATCTCCTTGCCGTCGAACCAGGACCGGAAGGTTCCCTGGATGGCCACTGCGACCGTGTGGGGCCCGTTGGAGGGCAGCATCGCCGCCTGGCGCAGCAGCGCCGGGGGCGAGAGTTCGACGTTCTCCTTCACGGCGCTGGCATCCCGGCTGGACCGGATCAACTCGACCACCTGCCGCTCCGGGTCCTGGCGCGCCTCGTCGGTCACGGCGAGGGTCGAGGCGTAGGGCAGCGTGACCGACGACAGGCGCTTCACCAGCACGTGGGACCGGTCCAGGTCCGAAAAGGTGGGCAGCAGCGGGTAGGGGAAGTCCCGCTGGCTCTGGAGCGTGTAGCGCCCCTGGCGCTGGAGCTGCAGGATGGTGATGTCCCCGAAGTCCCGCTTCTCGACCACGATGTCCTGGTTGGCCTGGACCCCGTAGTGGGCCAGCAGGGGTCCCAGGTTGGTCGGGCGGGACTCGCGGTGCAGGTCGTCGGCGGTCATGTCCGAGGGATCCAGGGACTCGCCGCCCTTGCGGAAGTTGTACACGGCCACGTCCCAGGTGTTCAGGAACACCAGCACAGAGCGCCCCGAGAGCAGGAACTGGTCGATCACGTAGAGGTCCCGGTCCGACAGGGGCTTTTCGGGCCCGAAGACCACCAGGGCCTCGACGTCGTCGGGGACGTCCTCCCCCGGGTCGATCCGCTTCAGCGTCAGGCCCTTGCGGGTGAAGAGGGCCCGGCGGATCTGCTCGTTGATCTGCTGGATCTGGTCCTCGATGGCCTTGGCCTGGGACGCGAACTGCTGCACCAGGGGGTTGTTCTGGCCCATCAGGCCCAGGATCTCCGGCCGGAACAGGGAGGAGGACTCGGCGAAGGGACAGAACTCCCGGTGGCCGCACAGGAACCCGACGGCCTTCCTTCCCGGGCTGTCCTTCAGGGTCTCCTGGTCCCGGGCGACCAGTTCGGCCAGCTGGAGGAGCGCCTCGACGGACTCCCCGATCCCCCGGGATTCGCCCTGGGGGTCCCCCAGCAGCCGCTTGACCTCGTCCAGGCGCTGCACGAAGGCCTGGGCGGTTCCCAGCAACTGGTCCAGGTACTCGTTCCGGCCCCTCAGGACCTGGGCCTTCGCCACCTCCCCGGCCACCGCGTCGCAGGTCCGGGCGAATCCCTCGGCGTCGGCCCGCATCGCCGCCAGGCCGCCGCCTCCCCCCTGGAACAGCGCCGCCAGGCCCGTCCCCTGATCCCCGTCGGACTTCCGGTAGCCCTCGACCTTCTCCCGGCAGGCCTTCACGGCCTTCGCGAGGCCCTCCCCGGCGTTCAGGACGTCCTGCATCCCCTGGGACTTCTCGTACTTCTCCTTCAACCGCATCAGGATCTTGGTGATCTCGAACTCGAAGTACTCCGGCTCCAGGGCCAGGGGAAAGACCTCCATCTGGTTGCGGTACTGGAAGGTGGCCCCCAGGGCGTACCGGCGGAACTCCAGCCGCCCGCCCTCCACCGCGGCCTCCTTGCCCGTGAAGAGTTCCAGCCGGGCCGCCTGGGCCTTGTTCTCCACGTCCTCGGTGACCCGGGTGAGGTGCATCCGTCCCCCGGAGTAGGATCGGTACTCCTCCAGCTTGTCCAGGAACTCCCGGGCCACTCCCCGGATGTCCCGCTCCCGGCCGTAGCCCAGGTCCAGCGTCCCCGGAAGGTCCGGCGAGATGAAGACCTGCACCTGGACCGAGTCGAGGTCCCGGACGGCCTGCCGGCTGACCTCCGACAGGGAGTACCTCCGGTTGTCCGTCAGGTCCCAGCGCCCGAACAGGAAGATCCCCAGCACGTTGACCAGCACCAGGATGCCCAGGATGGAGACCACCGTCACGGTGGCGTTGACCCGGGCCGAACGTCCGCTCTGCGTCGCCATGATCGCCTCCTACTTCCACTTCCTGGACTCGAGGGAGTGGCCCGCCAGCGCCAGGGCCCCCGCCACCACCGAGAGGAAGAAGACCAGGTCCCGGGTGTCCAGCACCCCCCGGGCGATGGACTGGAAGTGGTGGTGGAAGGACATCATGTTGGCGGCTTCCAGGGCCGGCAGCCCCACGGCCTCGGGGAGCCGGTCCACGAAGGTCAGGGCCGCGCACAGGGCGATGGCGGTCAGGAACGCGGTGATCTGGCTCTGGGTCCAGGCGGAGGTCAGCAGTCCCACGGCCAGGTAGGCCGCCCCGACCAGCAGGACGCCGAAGTAGCCCCCGACCAGGGGTCCGGGGTCCGGACTGCCCAGGGCCGTCACCAGCAGGGGATAGGGAAGCGTCAGGGCCGCCGCGACCCCCAGGAACCCCAGGGCCCCCAGGAACTTGCCCAGGACCACCTCGGTCTCCGTCAGGGGAAGCGTCAGCAGCAGTTCCAGCGTCCCCAGTTTCCGTTCCTCGGCCAGCAGGCGCATCGAGATGGCCGGGAGGATGATCGTGAACAGGAAGATCATCCACTCGAAGAGGGGGCGCAAGGTCGCCTCCCGGGCTTCGAAGAAGTCCTCCTTCGGAAGCAGGAAGGGGACCCGGAAGAAGAAGACGACCCCCAGCAGCAGCAGGAACACCGCGATGGCGATGTAGGCCACCGGGGATCCGAAGTAGGCCAGGATCTCGCGCCTGGCCAGGGAGATCACGTTGCGCATGGCTCGGCCTCCTGGTCTGTTCGTCCCGTCAGGACAGGGTCAACCGCTGGAAGATCGCCTCCAGGTCCAGGCGCTCGCGCCGGGACTCCAGCAGCGTCCAGCCCGCCTCCACGCACCACCGGAACAGCGCCGGGCGGAGGTCCTCCTCCCCCCTCGCCGCGACCCGGAAGACCTGGCCGGCGGCCCCGGGGACCTCCAGGGGGGTCACCTCGGCGACCTCGGGACGGCTCCCCAGCAGCGTCCGGGGTTCGGGGGATCCGCCGGGGACCAGGACCTCGAGGCGGTAGGTGTTGCCGCCCCCGTGGCGCGCCGTGATGGCGTCCGGGGTGCCGTCGGCCCGGACCTGCCCCTTGTGGATCAGGACGATCCGGTTGCAGGTGGCCGTGACCTCGGGCAGGTTGTGGGTGGACAGGATCACGGTCCGGTCCTGGCCCAGGTCCCGGATCACCTCCCGGATCTCCACGATCTGGTTGGGGTCCAGGCCCGACGTGGGCTCGTCCAGGACCAGGATGTCTGGATCGTGGATCATCGCCTGGGCCAGGCCGACCCGCTGGCGGTACCCCTTCGACAGGGTCCCGATCTCCTGATCCATCACCGGGACGATCCCGACCCGGAGGGCCACCCGCTGGATCCGCTCGGGCAACTCCCGGGGCCCGATGCCCCGGACGTCCCCCACGAAGGAGAGGTACTCCCGGGGCGTCATGTCCGTGTAGAGGGGGGCGTTCTCCGGCAGGTAGCCGATGCGGCGCCGCACCTCCAGGCCCCGGTTCACCACGTCCATCCCGGCGACCGTGACGGTGCCCGAGGACGCGGCGATGAAGCCGGTGAGGATCTTCATGCAGGTGGTCTTCCCCGCCCCGTTCGGCCCCAGGAATCCCACCACCTCCCCCTTCTCGACCGTGAAGGAGACCCCATTCAGCGCCCGAATGGGGCCGTAGTCCTTGACCAGATTCCGGATCTCGATCATGGTCCTCCCTCCGATTCCGACCCTCCGGCCCTCCCGGCGGACCCGGCCGGGCACCAAACCCCCGGCGGCGCCGGTTTATTCCGGGGACCGTCCCCTGTCAATGGCCCGGCGCCCGGGTCGGGGGTCCCGCGGCGGGGCCTGCCCTCTGCTACAATGCCCCCATGCGGCTGGAACGCCCCCCTCTGCTGCGCTTGGCCGGTCTCACGGGCGGCATCGGATCGGGCAAGAGCACGGTGGCGGCCTGCTGGCGCGCCCTGGGGATCCCGGTGATCGACGCCGACGGAGTGGCCCGGCGCCAGTCGGAACCCGGAGAACCGGGGTTCGAGGCGATCCGGGACCTGCTGGGTCCCGGAGTGCTGGGGCCCGATGGCCGGATCGACCGTCGGGCGGTCGCCGCCCTGGTCTTCCGGGACCCCGATCTCCGCCGCGCCCTCGAGCAGCGGGTCCATCCCCCGGTGATCGAGGAGGTCTCCCGGCGCCTGGAACGGCTGGCCGAGAGCGGCTGCCGCCTGGCGGCGATCGAGGCTGCCCTGCTGATCGAGAGCGGCCTTTCCCGGGAGGTGGACCGGACCGTGGTGGTGGTGGCGCCGGAGGAACAGCGCATTGCCCGGGTCTGCCGCCGGGACGGCCTGACCGCCGGGGAGGTGCAGGCCCGCATCGCGGCGCAACTCCCCGACGAGGCGCGCATCCTTTCCGCCCACCGGGTCCTGGAGAACGGGGGAACGCTGCCGTCCCTGCTGGGACGGGCCCGACGCCTGGCGCTGGACCTCCAGTCGGAGATGGACCCCCAGGTGCCGGGAGGAATCAATACGGAGGCTACGCTTCGCCGTTGAGCCGCTGCCGCAGGCCCAGGCCCACCTTGAAGAAGGGCAGGCGCTTCGGGGGCACCACGACCTTCTCGCCGGTCTTGGGGTTCCGGCCCTCGTAGCCCTCGTACTCCTTCACGATGAAGTTGCCGAAGTTCCGGATCTCGATCCGCTCGCCCCGCTTCAGGGCGTCCACCATCTGGTCGAAGATCGCGTTGACGACCACCGCCGCCCGATCCAGGGAGATTCCGGTCCGCTTCGCCACCGCCTCGATCAGGTCCGACTTCGTCATGGAATCCCTCCAAGGGGCCTCAAGCGAATGGGATGATAAACGAATCGAGCCTCCCGTCAAGTTGTCATCGCCGGCCTTCTCTGGTAGAGGAAGGGCCGGACGGCGATGTCCCGTCCCTTCTCCGCACCGCGAGGATGCCATGGATCTTCCCTTCCGCTTCACCCTCGACCGCCGGGCTCCGCGGACGATCCCGGAGCCGGAGGTCCGTTCCGCCGTGGACCGCCTGATCCGGGACGGGGAAGGGCCCGCCGCCTTCCTGGGCTGCGGCCGGTCGGACCCCGGGGAGGTCGAGGACCTGGTCCGGGGACTGCCCTCCCGGTTCCGCAAGGTGCTGGTGCTCGGCATCGGGGGATCGGGCCTGGGGGCCCTGGCCGCCCTGGAAGCCCTGGGACCCGTTCCTCCCGGGCCGGGAGGCAGGGAGGTCCGGGTCCTGTCGAACCTGGACCCGGTGTCGGTGGCCAGGGCACTCGAATGGTTCGACCCGGCGGACACGCTGCTGAACCCGGTGACCAAGTCGGGCACCACGGTGGAGACCCTGACCCAGTTCGCCCTCTTCGCGGACCGGATCAGACGGGAAGCCGGCCCGGCGGGACTCCGGGAGGGCATCGTGATCACCACGGACCCCGAACGGGGGGCCCTCCGGCGGGTCGCCAGGACGCTGGGCTGCCCCGCGCTGCCGGTCCCTCCCAAGGTCGGGGGACGGTTCAGCGTGCTGACCCCCGTGGGGACCTTCCCGATCCGGGCGGCCGGGTACGACGTGCGGCGGCTGCTGGCCGGGGCGGAGCGGGTGTTCCAGGCCCTCGGGGACCGGGACACCGCCCACCCCTCGGTGCAGGCGGCCCGGAGCCAGGTCGCCCACATGCTGGGAGGGTCCCACGCCCGGGTGATCTGGGCCTACTGCGACCGGCTGGCCTCCCTGGGCGACTGGTTCTGCCAGCTCTGGGGCGAGTCCCTGGGCAAGCCCCGGGGCGACGGGACCCTGGGCCAGCAGCCGGTGCGGGCCATCGGGAGCACGGACCAGCACTCCCTGCTGCAGCTGTTCATGGAAGGATCGCCGGACAAGCACCTGACCTTCCTGACCGTCGGGGGGCCCCGGCCCTCCCTGGTGGTCCCGGACCTGTCGGACCTGGACCCGGACCTGAAGGAGTTCGCGGGCCACGAGGTCTTCGAGGTCTTCGAGGCCCTCCGGGCGGGGACGATGGCCGGCCTGGTGGAGGCCGGGCGGCCCGTGGACCGGATCCACGTGCCGACGCTGGACGAGGAGGCCCTGGGGGCCCTCTTCGCCCACTTCGAGGTCGAGACGGCACTGGCCGGGTACCTCCTGGGCATCGACCCCTTCGACCAGCCCGGCGTCGAGGCGGGAAAGCGCTTCGCCCACGGGCTCCTGGGACGGCCCGGCATGGAGGACTGGGGGCGGCGGGCCCGGGCCATCCTGGGCGAGGAGGGGGCATGAGCGGCTACCTGCGGGAGATCGAGCACCGGTACGGGCCTCGGGTCCACATCCTGGACGATCCCTACTGCCGGACCTTGCTCGCCGAACTGTGCCAGCCCCAGACCATGCAGCCCCGGCTCAACTGGCTGCTCCAGTCCCTCTACGACGGCCTGCTCCGGGCGTGCATCAACGACCTGTTCCCGAAGCAGGTGCGATCGGTCCGGACCCGGATGGGGGCCGAGTACCGGGCCGAACTGCTGGATCCCCGGACCGAGGTCGTCACCGTGGACATCGCCCGGGCGGGCATCAAGCCGTCCCTGGTGTGCTTCGAGCTCCTCTCGACCGTGCTGGACCCCGCGGGGGTGCGCCAGGACCACATCGTGATGAACCGGACCACCGACGCCCAGGGATCGGTGACCGGCGCGGCGATCTCCGGGAGCAAGATCGGCGGCCCCATCGAGGGGAAGTTCCTGCTGTTCCCGGACCCGATGGGGGCCACGGGGTCCTCCCTGACCGAGGTGGTCCGCTGGTACCGGGACCACGGCGAGGGCACCCCCCGGGGATGGGTCAGCATGAACCTGATCGTGACGCCCGAGTTCCTGCGACGGGTGACCCGGGAGTGCCCGGAACTGGAGGTCTATGCCCTCCGGGTGGACCGGGGCCTGTCCCCCCCGGCGGTGCTGGCCCGGGTGCCCGGGGAGGCCTGGGACCAGGAGCGGGGGCTCGACGACCACGACTACATCGTGCCCGGAGCCGGGGGCCTGGGAGAGGTGCTGAACAACGCCGTGCGGTAGTCCGGCGGCGGGAGACCCGACGAGGAGGGAACCATGGAGGGCGCCGATCGGTTCCGGATGCTGATCCCCGAGGACCGGATCCAGGCCCGCATCGCCGAGATGGGCCGCCAGATCACGGGGGATTTCCAGGGGCGGGACCTGGTGGTGGTGGGGGTGCTGAAGGGGGCGATCTTCTTCCTGACGGACCTGGTCCGGCGGATCGACCTGCCCCTGTCGATGGACTTCCTGGGCCTGTCCTCCTACGGGGACGCGACGGAGTCCAGCGGGGTGGTCCGGATCACCCAGGACCTCTCCCGGCCCATCGTGGACCGGGACGTCCTGGTGGTCGAGGACATCGTGGACACCGGGCTGACGCTCTGGTTCCTGCGGGAGAACCTGCTGGCCCGGAGGCCCCGGAGCCTCCGGATCTGCACATTGCTCCACAAGCCCTCGAACACCCTCCGGGAGGTCCCCCTGGACTACGTGGGGTTCACCATCGAGAACCGGTTCGTGGTGGGCTACGGCCTGGACTACGAGCAGCGCTACCGCAACCTGCCCTACATCGGCTACCTGCCCCTGCCCCAGGCCCCGGCCGCCCCGGGGTCCTAGGAGGGATCCCCCCGGCTCTGGACGGGAGGCAGCACCAGCACCACCGGATCCTCCGAGGCGGGCAGGCCCCCGGGCCAGCACCACGGGCCCCGATCCCCCCGGACGACGGTCCAGCCCTCCGCTTCCACCTCCCGGAGGAAGTCCCCGAGGGGAAGCAGCGGCAGGTCCACCTCCGGCAGCCGGTAGTGCATCGGCACCACGACCCGGGGCCGCAGTCGTCGCACGGCCTCCAGCGCCTCCCGGGGTCCCACCGTGAAGGTGCCGCCCACCGGCACCATCAGCAGGTCCAGGGGGCGAAGGGCCCGGGTTTCGGCCGGAGACGGCGGCCTCCCGGCATCCCCCAGGTGGACCAGGGTCACCCCGTCGATGGCAAAGCGCAGCGCCGTGACGAACCCCCGCCGGGCCCCCTCCTCGCCGTCGTGGGGCAGCCTCACCCCGGTGAAGGCGACCCCCCGGGCCACCTGGTCGCCCCGGACCACCACCGGGTCCCCGAAGGCCGGGTCCAGGTGGAAGTGGTCCAGGTGTTCATGGGTGGAGGCGACGATGTCCACCTCCCCCTGGAAGCCCGGAAGGCCGAACCGCCCCCCGAAGGCCCCGGGCTGGTAGGGATCCAGCAGCACCCGGGTCCCCGCGGTTCCCTCGACCAGCACGCAGGCATGCCCGATGAAGGTCATCCGCATCGCCACCCCTCACTTCTCGGTCCCGTTGGCCCCCCCCCGTCCCGGGCCCTTCCCGGAGGCTTCCATCGTGTCGAACCAGGCCCTCAGGACGGCCCGGAGGGGATCGGGGTCCCGGCCGTAGAGATAGGAGGGGCCCAGGCTGACGCGTCCCTCCCCGTCCCGGAGCACGGTCGCCGCCGTCCCCGTCCGCAGGAGGGCCTCCCGGTCCCCGTCCCCCTCGCCGCGCCCGCGCCACCGGGACCGCTCGGCCCGCTGCTGGGCCTGCCACTGGGCCTGGAGGTTCAGCAGGTCCTCCAGTTCCTCCGGCAGCCGGGAGGCCATCGCGTACAGCAGCCGCACGGTGGCCTCGGCATCCGCCGTGGCCCGGTGGGCGGTCCCCATCGGGACCTCGAAGAAGCGCACCACGTCCTCCAGGCGCAGGCGGATGCGCCGCCCCTGGTCGTCCTTCAGGCCGAGGCCCCGGGCCAGCACCAGCACGTCCACCACGTGGCAGGGGGGCACCTCCATCCCGACCCGGGCGAGTTCCGCCCGGAGCAGCGGCAGGTCGTAGTCCAGCACGTTGTAGCCCACCAGCACCTGGCCCCGGATGCGGTCGGCGATCTCCGGGGCCAGGGTCTGGAACACCGGGCGCCCCTGCAGGTCCTCGTCCCGGAGGCCCGTCTTCTCCCTGGAGGCCTCCGACAGCGGCCGCATGGGGTCCAGCAGGACCGCGTAGGGGTCCACCGGCTCCCCTCCCTGGAAGGTCACCAGGGCGATCTCGAAGATCCGGTCCTCGGTCACCGACAGGCCTGTCGTCTCCGTGTCGAACCCCACCAGCGGCATCCCGATCCACCGACCCATCGAATCCTCCTCCTTCCGATCCCTCTTGACGAACCGGATCCGCAAAGTCTATGATGACTTCTGCCGGGCTGGGCGGCGCGAGCCGGGCCGGTCCGGACCCCTTCAGGGTTCCTTTCCCCCTGGCCGGTGGGGGAGACCAATCCGCCCGAGTTCAACGCCCGCTCTCTCCTGCCGGCCCACTCCATCCCGGCGGCCCGGGTCACAAAACGGGCTCGAAGGTCGAGGTAAAATGCCGCAATACCTGGGTCTGGCGCCGGAACCGCAGGCCCCGGACCCGATCCCTCCGCCGGAAGACCTCCAGCACCACCTCGACCAGGTACTCGATGTGACTCTGGGTGTAGACGCGCCGGGGGATCGCCAGGCGCACCAGTTCGTTCCGGGCGGGAATGAAGCGCCCGTCGGCCTCCCTTCGCCCGAACATCACGGACCCCACCTCGACGGACCGCACCCCGCCTTCCAGGTAGAGTTCCCCGACGAGGGCCTGTCCCGGAAACTGCTCCGGCGGGATGTGGGGCAGGAACCGCCGGGCGTCGATGTAGATCGCATGGCCGCCCGGGGGCTCGAAGATCGGCACGCCGTGTTCCAGCAGGTGCTCGCCCAGGAAGGCCACCGACCGGACCCGGTAGCGCATGTAGTCCTCGTCCAGGACCTCCTCCAGTCCCTGGGCCATCGCCTCCAGGTCCCTCCCGGCCAGGCCGCCGTAGGTCGGGAATCCCTCCGTGAGGATCAGCATGGACCGGCAGCGATCGGCCAGTTCCTCGTCGTTCATGGCCAGGAAGCCCCCGATGTTCACCAGGGCGTCCTTCTTCGCCGACATGGTGAGCCCGTCGCAGAGGGAGAACATCTCCCGGGCGACCTCCCGGAGGGACCGGTTCCCGTACCCCGGTTCCCGTTCCCGGATGAACCAGCAGTTCTCGGCGAACCGGGCCGCATCCAGGAACAGCGGCAGCCGGTACCGGTCGCAGACGGCACGGACCGCCCGGAGGTTGCCCATCGAGACCGGCTGCCCCCCGGCGGCATTGTTGGTCACCGTGACCATCACCAGCGGGATCGCCTCCGGGCCCACGCGCTCGATCAGGCGCTCCAGGGCCGGGACGTCCATGTCCCCCTTGAAGTCCCCCCGGAAGGTCGGGTCCAGGCCCTCGGGAGCCACCAGGTCCACCGCCTCGGATCCCACGTGCTCGATGTTGGCCCGGGTGGTGTCGAAGTGGGTGTTGTTCGGGACGACCTTCCCGGGACCGCCGACCACCCCGAAGAGGATCCGCTCGGCCGCCCGGCCCTGATGGGTCGGGATCACTTGCCCCAGTCCGGTGAGGCGTTTCACCACATCGGCGAACCGGGTGAAGGACCGGGCGCCGGCGTAGGACTCGTCCCCGCGCATCATCGCCGCCCACTGCTCGCTGGACATCGCCGAGGTCCCCGAGTCGGTCAGGAGGTCCAGCAGGACGTCCTCTGCTGGGATCAGGAAGGGGTTGTAGCCGGCCTTCTCGAGGATGGCCTGTCGCTCCTCCCGGCTGGTCATGCGGATCGGTTCGACCATCTTGATCCGGAACGGTTCGATGATGGTCCGGACGGACATTCCACGCCTCCAGTCGCTGCCCGGCCGCACTCTAGCGCCCCCTGCCCTTCGCTGCAACGTCCCCCGCGGGGGGAACTCCCGGACCACTTGGGTCCGGTTGGCACCATTCGTGCTTGGGGAACCGCCCGGGCCGGTTCTCTTTCTGGCAGGAGACGTCATGAACTTCCATCAGCGGTTCACCCGGGTGGCTCTGTTCGAAGGACTGACCGATTCCCAGCGGGCGCAGCTGGAACAGATGGGCAGCGAGGTCCCCTTCAACCGAGGGGAGGAACTCTTCCGGCAGGCCGACAGCGCGGACGCCCTCTACGTGATCCTCCGGGGGCGCGTCAAGATGCTGCGATCCACGGCCTCGGGCGAGACCTCCCTGCTGGAGATCCTGACCACCGGCGACGACCTGGACCTGGCGGCGATCGTGGACGGGAAGGGGCATACGGTCACGGCGAAGGTGCTCTACGACGGGACGGCCTTCCGGCTTCCGACCCCCGCCTTCCGGCGGCTGCTCTGCGAGTGGCCGGTCCTCGCGGCGAACCTGCTCCGGCTGCTGGCGACCCGGCAGCGGGCGCTGCTGGAGTCGGTCACGGCGCTGGGCACGATGTCGGTGGACGAGCGGATGTGCCGGGCCCTGGCCGGCCTGGCCCACCGGTTCGGCATCCTCGGGGACTGCCGGGGGGTGATCCTGGACCTGGGGCTGACCAGGCAGGACCTGGCCGACCTGACCGGGTCCACGCTGGAAACCGCCATCCGGGCCCTGAACCGGCTGAAGGACCAGGGACTGGTCACCTGGGAGGGGCGGCGCTTCTTCCTGCCGGATCTCCGGTCCCTCGAGTCCCAGGTCGCCGCCTGAGGCGGGAAGCCGTCGGCCTGGCGGCACGTCGGCCCGACGGGGACGGGTGGGTCACTGCATGCACTTGTTGTACTTGTTCGCCGCGGCCCCGCAGTCCTGGGGCGCCTGGTTCTGTTCGGCGTAGAGCCGCAGCTGGTCGCAGGAAAGGTCCTCCACGCAGGAAATGAAGGACTCGTACTCGCCCCCGCAGCCCTTCACCTGGGCCCCTTCCAGCACCGCCTGCACGACGTTCTCGCACTGGGAGACGCTGAAGGCCTCCCCCGCCTTCTGGTAGCAGGACTCCGCGGCCGAACAGAAATCCCCCACATAGTCCTTGGGACCACAGGCCGCCAACCCCAGCGACAATCCGCCCAGCACCAGCCATCGGGACATCGGGAACTTCCTCGTGAGAGAGGGCCCGATGATAGATCGGAACCGGCCGGGAGGCCAAGGGCCCGGACGACCGGAGGCCCAGCAGTCAGGCAGGACGGACGATCCGGGGATTCGAGGAACGACGGGGGTCAGGAATGGGCGAGGGGGAGCGGACGGGGGATCAGTTGGCGCCGCAGCCGCCGCTCGGGCCGCCCTGGGCCTGGCCCGAGAGGGTCTTGCCGCAGCCCTTCAGGTCCTTGTTGTAGGCGCAGAACTGCTGCTTGATCTGCTCGGCGGCGATGCCCGAGAACTGGAACTTGTTGTTGCCGAGCCAGGTCGGGGAGGCGCCGATGCCCAGTTCCTTCGCCTTCTTGATGTTCTCGGAGTGCAGGCGCTTGCCGTCCTTGTCGATGCAGTCCTGCATCTTCTTCGCGTCGATGCCGTCCACCGCGCACTTCTGCCAGTCGGTGCTCCGGATGTCCTGGTTGCGGCAGAGGATGTACTGCATGTACTTCGGCAGGCCCGTCGCCTTGTCCACCTGGGGATACAGCTTGATGGCGCAGAGTTCCCGGATGTTCTCGTCCACCTCGGGCTGGCCGTGGAGGGCCTTGAAGGTCCCGTCGGGGAGTTCGTCGGCGATGAAGTTCACGTGGAAGGTGATGCCGTCGTCCTTGAAGGCCTCCAGCACTTCCTTCATCGCGTTCAGGGCCTTCACGCCGAAGGGGCACTGGGACATCACGAAGACCTCCAGGGTCTTCGGCTGCTCCTGGCGGCAGACGATCTTGCCCTTGCAGCCGTCATCCTGGCAGTCCACCTGGCCGTTGCCGTCATCGTCCTGGCCGTTGTCGCAGATCTCGGCGGTCGGGTCCCACTTGGCGCCGATCTGGAGCAGTTTGTACTCGCCGGCGTCGGTCATGAACCGCTGGACCTGCTGGTAGCCCGGGTCCTCGGCGACCACGGGGGCGAACAGGAACGCGGGCAGCATCTTGACGCCCTTGTCCTTCAGGCTCTCGTAGAGGGCCTTCCCCTCGGGGGTGGAGTAGTCCAGCGTCTTCGGCTCCATGCCCGGGAACATGCCCCGCAGCTGGCCCAGGATGCGGTCCGGCATGCAGTCCTTGCAGCGGGAGTCGGTCAGCACCGTGACGGGGATCTTCTTGGGCTCGGGGATGTTCTGGCAGGCCTGGGGCTTCGTCTGGTACTTCGCGCAGATCGCCCGCATGAAGTCCATCTCGGTCCGGCCGCCCTGGTAGGGCTGTCCGGCGACGAACATGGTCGGCGAACCCCGGGCACCCTTCTCCTGGGACCGCTTGAAGGAGTCCGAGAGCAGCTTCTTGCCCTGGTCCCCCTCGGCGCAGGCCTTCACCTTCGCGGCGTCGATCTTCACCTCGGCGGCGCAGGCGTCGAAGTTGCCGGGAATGGCGCGCATGTCCTTGTTCATGCAGAGAATCAGGTCGTAGCCCTTCGCCGGATCCAGGTTCAGGGCGCAGATCTGGAGCAGGTTGCCCTTCACCTCGTTGTCGCCGTGCATCGAGGTCAGCTGCCCCGGGGAAGGCTCCTGGCCGATGAACTCGATCCGCAGGTCCACGGCGTCGCCCAGCTTGTCCTTGACCGGCTTGAAGGCGTTTTCCACCTGCACGCCGAATGGACACTGGGACATCACGTGCATCGTGAACTCGACCTTCTCCTTCGCGCCTCCCGAGGCCTGGCCCGGAGCGCCGGACTGCCCTTTGCAGCCCGCCGCGGCGATCGCCAGGGCCATCGAGACCACCACCAGGTTCCTTGCCTTCATCGTCGCTCCCTCGTTGTGATTGCCATCCCGGTCGGATACCGGGATGCGCGAGTATAAGCGGATTCGGGGAGTCAGGCAAGCGTCTTCCCGCGGCGATGCCACAGGACCCCGGTGAAGACCGCGGCGAACAGGAACAGCACCGACGCGTAGAAGGTCCAGAGGACCACCAGCAGGGGGGCCGCCAGCGACCCGTAGAGGACCCCGTAGGTGGCCACCCGGCCGACGTAGAAGGCGTAGAGAAGCCGGGCGCTCTGCCAGAGGCCCGTGAACAGCAGGGCTCCCCCGAGGGCGCACCGCCAGGGGATCCGGGCCATCCCCGGGAGGTAGAGGGCCAGCAGGAATCCCAGGGGGGCCTGGACCACCGACCAGATCGTCGTCCAGGCGGGGGAGAGGCCCCAGGCCGCCGAGAGGTCCCGGCCGCCGACCGCCGACCAGATCGACTGGGCGAAGGACCAGGCGTGGTACACCCCGAAGGCCAGGATCCCCCCGGCGACAATCACCGAGGCGAAGACCAGCCGGGTCACCAGGAAGGCCCGGCGGTGGGCGACGCCCAGGGCGTCGGCCACGGCGTGCTCCAGGGCGCTGAAGGCCGCCGAGGCCCCGATCACCAGCATCGCGCCGCCCCAGAGGCCCAGGGAGACCCTCCGGGCGACCAGCCCCTCCACGACCCGCTGCACCTGGTCCCCCTCCACGGGGGTGAAGGACTGGATCGTCCCGGTGATCCAATCGGTCAGCCACGAGAGGTTGTCGTCGCCACGCCCCAGCAGGGGGGCCAGGAAGCCCGCCAGCGACACCATCAGCACCAGCGTGGGGGCCAGGGACAGCAGGGCGAAGAACGAGATGGAGGCGGCGTGGTCAAGCCCCCGGGCCGCCAGGAAGGCCCGGAAGGTGTCCCGGACCAGCCCGAAGCCCTCCCGCAGGATCGCCGTTCGCCTGCCGCGACGCCGTCCCACCGGGCCCCCCTTCCGGTCAGCGCCAGTCGGGGGCCCCCCAGGGTTCCCCCTTGTCGGTCAGCGGATACTGGTAGCGGCCGTCCTCGGACATCAGGAAGACCCGCCAGCGCCCCCCGCGGTCGGACAGGAAGACCAGCCACCGCCCGTCGGGGGACCAGGCCGGGTTGGTGTTGCTTCCCTGCTGCTGGGTCAGGCGGTTCAACTGGCCCGACAGGTTCACCGTGAAGATGTCCGACACGAAGTCGTCCATGCCCGAGAAGGCGATGATCCCCCGGGGACCGAACCGGGGCGCGGTGTTGTAGGACCCGGCCATCGTCAGGCGCCGCTCCCCCGTGCCGTCGATGCCGATCACGTGGACCTGGGGCCGGCCGCTCCGGCTGCTGCAGAAGGCCACCAGCCGGCCGTCGGGGGAGAGGGACGGGTCCACCTCGTCCCAGGGGGAGTCGGTCAGGCGGCGGATCTCCTCGCCGGTCCGCGCGTCGATCAGCACCAGGTCGGCCTGCCCGTCGATGTCCACCGAGGCGACGATCTTCCGGCCGTCCGGGGTCATCTCGGCGCCCCGGTACTGCCGCTGGTCGTGGGTGATTCGCCGGTTCCCCAGGTAGATCTGGGGCAGGCCGGGCAGGAAGGAGGTGTAGAGGACGCCCCCGGGGGCGAACCTCGGGAAGAGGTTCGCGGACCCGTTGTGCACCAGGGTGCGCCGCCCGGACCCGTCCATCTCCATCGCGACGAGGTCCCAGACGAAGTTCCCGGTCCGGAGGGCCAGCACGATCTCGCTGCCGAAGACGCCCGGCTTGCCCGTGATCGCCTCGATCAGCGAGTTCACGAACTCGTGGACCGATCGCCGGACCGCCGAGTCGGAAAGCCCGGTGAACCGGTCCACCTTGACGGGAATCGCCTGCCGGTCGTTCACCGACCAGAGGCGGAACCGCAGGTCGATCCCCCCGGCGGACCGGGAGATCTGGGTGGTCACCAGGTAGCGGGCCCCGACGTTGAACCAGTCGTCGAACCGCGGCGTGGCCGGGTCCGTGGCGGCCGGATCCCCCAGGAAGGAGGCCCGATCCAGGACGTTGAAGAAGCCCGACAGGGTCAGGTCCTTCGACAGCACCTGGTCCACGGTCCCGCAGGCCTGGCCGGTCCCCTCGGGGCAGCGGAACGGCGAGACGGCGATCGGGTCCAGGGATCGCGCCGAGGGACCCACGACGACGTGGATGGCCTGGAACAGGTCCGAACTGTCGGGCCCCCGGGAGGGGAGAGGCGGGGTCTGGGCCAGCACCCCGGCAGCCGTCCCGAGACACAGGAACCCGAAGACGCAATGACAGAACCCGTTCCTGGCCGACATGCTCCCTCCGGAATGCTTCGCGGAATGCCCGCGGACCCGGTCCCGCGGGCGGTCAGTTCCGGCACACCTCGTTGCAGGCGGTCCCGCCCACGGCCTGGCAGTGCTGGATGCAGGAGTCCACCTTCACGCCGCAGACGAAGGCGCATCGCTGGGCCCCCGCCCCCTTCACGCAGCCCTCGATGCAGTCCTCGACGCTCCCCTTGCAGAGGTCGTCGCAGGTCGCCGCCTGGTCCAGGAAGACCGACAGGCACCGCTTCTGGCAGGCGAAGGGCCGGGACCGGTACACGATCTCGATCCGGTCGTTGTACTCCAGCGGCTTCGAGAACAGCAGGGCGTTCTCCAGGCGCTCCCCCAGCGAGACGTCGAAGAGGGGGCAGACCGGGGAGTTGGCCACCAGCTGGTAGTCCCAGGCGTCGCCCTGGCCCTGGGGCGTCAGGGGGAGGCAGTTGCCGGCGGAATCGGTCCGGGCGCAACGCCCCCTGGAGTCGTACTGGTAGACCTCGATCGCCTCACCGGAAGCGCAGATTTCCGCGCAACCCGGGATGCCCCCGAAGAGGTCCTGGCAGGTCTTGAAGCAGTCCTCGGCCCCACAGGCCTGCTGGCACTTCTCGCGGTCCTGGAAGCCGGCGAGGGTCTCGCATCGCGTCTCGCAGGGCCAGTCCAGGGGCCGGGGGAGGCAGATCTGGGTCAGCAAGGGGATGACCAGGTTCGCGATGGCCTCCAGGGAGGGCTCGATGCCCTGGTCCGAGCAGATGTTCGAGAACTGCCCGTAGGACCCCTGGCCGAAGGCCCGGGCGACGTCGATGTACCGGGCGCCCAGGGCGGCCTTCCCCTGGCGGCTCAGGCAGACGAAGTTGTAGATCGAGGTCGTCGGGGCTTTCGCGTCGCACATGCAGTCGAAATAGCGCTTCCGGATGTCGTCGGACCGGGCCCCGGCGGCGTAGATGCCCGACAGCACGTTGGGGCTCCCGTCCTCGAGGGTCAGCACGTCGCCGGTGATCGTCGCGAAGACCACCTGGGCCGGGTCGGGCTTCAGACTGCGGAGCAGGTTGACGAACCGGGCGGTGGAGTACAGGGGGCACTTCTTCACGTCGAAGGCCCCGCCGGTGAGGCACTTCGTGTAGTCGCACTCCCCGTTGGGCAGGCAGCCGTTCTCGTCCCGGAGGCAGGAGCACCGGCCGAAGTCCTCGCTGGGGACCACGTTGTCCAGCACCCCGGGGCTCTTCTCGTACTCGGGGGCGGAGCAGTCGTCCTCGTCGCCCATCACGACGATCAGCAGGTAGGCATCGTCCCGGAGGAAGGCCCGGGCCTGGTTGCGGTTCTCCCCGTCGGGGTCCAGGGCCATCCAGGCCGCCCGGAGGCCCTGCTCCTGGTTGCCGCAGATCGACTGGGCGGCGCCCACCGTGGCCATGCACTGGAACAGCAGCTCGAAGACCTTGGCCCGGGCGACCTCCCGGGCCGCGACCTCCTCCGCCGTGTCGCCGGTCGGCAGGGACTTCCAGGCCGGATCCCAGTCGGGATGCCCGGCCCACTTCCCGGCGATCCAGTCCTTCAGGTACTGGTCGGCGACGGTGTTGTTCAGGATGGTCGGACCCTCCCACTGGTAGGAGCCGTCGGGATTCCGGCCCTTCAGGCCCGGGCAGTAGCCCGTCGCGGGAGGCTGGAGGCACCCCGCCCCGGTCGGGTCGTCCCCGGGGTAGAGGCAGCGGAACTCGGGGATGCCGAACTCGGCGGTGCAACGGTCCGAGCAGGAGGCCTGGGCGTTGCAGGCCAGCGTGCAGAGGAATTCCTGGTTCTTGAACGTGGTGCGGCACTGGCTCCTGCAGTCGGCCGCCTGGCAGACCTGGGCGCACCGGGCGGGGTCGTGGAGGAAGTCCCCGCAGATGCCCTCGCAGCTGTTGTCCCCGCCGCAGACGTGCTGGCAGGCGACGGTCTTCGAGACCTGCCGGCAGACGTCGTAGCACGAGTCGTTCGCCGCCTGGCACCGGGCCTGGCACGCCGCGGCGTCCTGGAGGAACTCGGCGCAGACGGTCGCGCACTCGGCGCCCCGGCACCGGGTCGCGCAGTCGACCGATGAGGGGAGGGTGTCGTTGGCCAGGCAGGCCCCGGTGTCACAGGAGGACGCCTCGCACATCGAGGGGCGATCCCCGGAGGAGACCGTCGAGCACCCGTCGGGCATCCCGAAGACCCGGGCGCACCGCCCGGCGTCGTTGTCCCGGTCGCACTTGTACCGGCACTGGGTGGACATCGTGTAGAGATAGTCCCCCGGATAGCGGTCGTCGGCCCCGCCCGCCTTCACCTCCGGCGGGTAGTCGCAGACCCACAACTGGGCGGCCGGCTTCGATTCGCAGACCCATCCTGCCGGGTCCGGCAGGTCGGTCCGCGCCTGGCACTGGGCGTCGTTGAGGCAGGGGAGGACCCGCTTCTCCACGCAGTCCGGGGGCATGTCCACGGCCGGCTGGTACAGGAACCGGCCCCGGACCGCCTTCTTGTCCTTCGCCGTCGGGCACACGTTGGTGGTGGTGACCGCCAGCTGCATGTCGATGGCCGTGTATTTCTGGAAGACGTCCAGGAAGGCCTTGAAGGAACGCGCCAGGTTCTGCTGCTCCTGGCACATCGAGGGCGAGTCGTCGATGACCCAGAGGACGTCGAGCTTGGCCGGCTTGCCCCGGTCGCGGATCTCCTGCACCTGGACCTGGTAGGTGCTGGTCAGGTTCCGGACGGGAACGTCGTTGCAGGCCGCGACCAGCCCGGTCACGAGCCAGAGAGCGCCGATGGTCCGCAGTTTCATCACGGTCCCCCAGGGGCATTCAGGGGTTGAGTCTATCGGTCTCCCGGGCGGGGGTCAAGATGGAGCGGCGGGCCTCGGGAACCGGTCCTTCCCCCCCAGCCGCGAGGCGCAGAGCGGGAAGGCCTCCCGGACCAGCCCCGCCAGGGCGGTGGTCAGGGACCGGATGTCCCACTGGGCATGGCCGTCCTCCCGGAGGCGGCTGACGTGGTACACCTCCCGGAGGTTCAGGGTCCACCAGACCCTGCGCCGGTGGGCGTTCAGCAGGCAGTAGGCCGAGGCCGGCTCGCCGGGCCCGCCCAGGCGCCGGGCCAGGTCCTCGGCCTCCCGGCTCCCCTCTTCCAGGATCTCCCGGAGGGAATCCGCCCGCATCGTGGGGGGAACGGTGATGCCCAGTCCGGGGTCGTAGGGTCCGGGCGTGGGCGAGGAGATGCGGTGCCGCTTCAACTGGCCGAAGGCGGCCGCCGAGATCACCAGTTCCACCTGGACGATGCCGTGCTCGAAGGCCCGGGGAAGGGAATCGTGGGGTCCCAGGTGCTCCACCACGGCCTCGAAGAGGGCCCGCCGCTCCCCGGGCCCCAGGGCCTCCACCTCCCGAAGGGCCTCCCCGGCGTCCAGGCCCGTCGTCTCGCAGACCAGGGCCGCCAGGAGGGTCTCGTCCCCCCGGGGCGTCGCGGCCAGCAGCCGCACGCGGCCTTCCTCCAGCAGGATCCCGTCCGCCGGGGAGTCCTTGTCCGACCGGGAAGCCCTTCGGCCGGACCGGATCCGTTCCCAAGCATCGGCCACCCGGCGGGAGCGCCCTTCCAGGTAGGGACCCGGTTCCAGGTATCGCAGCAGGGACGGCGCCAGGGGCCGCGTCGCCTGGAGGATCGCCCGGCCCAGGGCCCGGACCTCCTCCAGGGGATGGGCCGCCAGGGTCTGGATCTGGTGCTCGAGGGACCTTGCGTTGAGCGTCATGCCGAGTTGGCCGGTCACCGCCAGCGGGAGGGCGTAGCGGGCATCCTCCCCCGCCTCCTTCTCGCCGATGCCCAGGGCCATCAGCCGCCCCACCAGCAGGGCATAGCGGGCGAAGGCCCGCTGGCACAGGGTGCGGAAGTCGGCCTCGAGGCCCGCCCGGACGACCTCTTCGGGCACCACGAAGTCCTCCCCCAGACGGATGTAGCGCTGGGACTTCTCCGTGTAGGAGGCCAGACGGTGGCTTTCGAGGGCCTCGATGGCCAGGCGGGAGACCTCCGAGACGTCCAGGTTGAAGACCGCATGCTCGGCCACCGAGGCATGCCCCAGGCCGAAGACGATGCGCTCGTTGGCCGCGCGGGCCTTCCCCACCTCCTGCCGGGCCAGGCGACGGAGTTCCCCGACGGGCCTCGGGTCCCGACTGATCCGGGCGTAGGCGGCCGAGAGGGTCTCGGGAGTCCAGTCCGGGGGGGAGGGGAGTCCCGCCGCCACCTCGGCGAGCCACTGGGCGTCCACGTTGTAGCCGGCCAGTTCGACCCGGGGCATCGCGTCGTCCGTGTGGTCCGGCTGCTACCTTTACCCCGAACGCCCCTCCAGGGCAAGCCGGACCGGGACCCCGATCCGCCCCCCGGACCCTGGTCCGTGACGGGCCGCCGCATCGGAGTAGAATCGGCACCGGAAGGAGGTCCGATGGCGCGACGCCTGACCTGGTGCGAGGTCTCCACCGGCGCCCTGGCGGCCAACCTGCGGGAATTCCGGTCCCTGGTGGGACCCCGGTGCGAACTGGCCGTGGTGGTGAAGTCCAACGCCTACGGCCACGGCCTGGTGCTGGCCTCCCGGGCCTTCCGGGACGCCGGGGCCGACGTCCTGTGCGTCCAGGATCTCTGGGAGGCCGAGGCCCTCCGAGAGGCGGGGATCGGGAGCCCGGTCCACGTCCTGGGACGGGTCGAGCCGGACCAGGCCCCCGAGGCCGTCGCCCTCGACGTGAGCCTGGTGGTCTATGACGCCGACCTGCTCCGGGCGCTGGATGCCAGCACGCCCCCCGGCCGACGGACCCGGATCCACCTGAAGGTGGAGACGGGAACCCACCGCCAGGGGGTGTCCCTGGAGGAGGCCCTGGCCCTGGCGGACCTGGCCCGGAGCCTCCGGGGCGTCGAGGTGGCCGGGGTGGCCTCCCACTTCGCGGACGTGGAGGACACCACCCACCACGACTTCGCCCGGCGGCAGATGGACCTCTTCCGGGAGGCCCTCGAGGCGGTGCGCGGGGCGGGGTGGCCCGGGGCCCGGGGGGACCTGGCCAACTCGGCGGCGACGATCCTCTGGCCCGAGGCCCACCTGGACCGGGTGCGCCTGGGCATCGGGGCCTACGGCATGTGGCCCTCGGCGGAAACCCGGGTCTCGGCGGCGATGATCCACCGGGATCAGGTCTCGCTGCGGCCCGCCCTGACCTGGAAGTCCCGGATCGCCCAGGTGAAGAAGATCGCCACGGGGGAGTTCATCGGCTACGGCCGGACCTGGCGGACGCCCCGGCCCACCCTGCTGGCGGTGATCCCGGTGGGGTATGCCGACGGCTACGACCGAGGACTGTCCAACCTGGCCCACGTGCTGATCCGGGGCCAGAGGGCCGCCGTCCGGGGCCGGGTCTGCATGAACATGACGATGGTGGACGTCACCGACATCCCCGGCGTGGTCCCGGGGGAGGAGGTGGTCCTGCTGGGAAGCCAGGGGGACGAGACCCTGACCGCGGAACGGCTGGCCCAGTGGGCGGGGACCATCAACTACGAGATCACGACCCGGATCGCCGAGTCGGTGCCCCGGGTCCCGGTGGAAACGACCTGAGAGCGGAGGGACGCCGATGGAGCAGGACGGGAGGCTGGATCGGAGCCGGCAGTGGATGGACCGCGCCCGGAAGGTGATCCCCGGGGGCGTCAACAGCCCGGTCCGGGCGATGAAGAGCGTCGGGGGAACCCCCTTCTTCGCCGCCTCGGGCGACGGGGCCTGGATCCTCGACGAGGACGGGAACCGGTACCTGGACTACGTGCTCTCCTGGGGCCCCCTGATCCTGGGGCACCGGCACCCGGAGGTGGTCCGGGCGGTGCGAGAGGCCCTCGAGGAAGGCATGTCCTACGGGGCTCCCACGGTCCGGGAGGTCCTGCTCGCCGAGCGGATCTGCGGCGCGATCCCCGGGGTCGAGATGGTGCGGCTGGTCAGCAGCGGCACCGAGGCGACCATGAGCGCGGTGCGGGTGGCCCGGGGATTCACCGGGAGGTCCCGGATCGTGAAGTTCGAGGGGTGCTATCACGGCCACGCGGACTTCCTGCTGGTCCGGGCCGGGAGCGGGGCCCTGACCTTCGGGGCCCCCGACAGCGCCGGGGTGCCCCCCGAGTTCGCGATGCACACCCTGACGGTCCCCTACAACGATCCCGAGGCCCTGGACCGGGTCTTCCGGGAGGTCGGGGGGGAGATCGCGGCGGTCATCGTGGAGCCGGTGGTCGGCAACATGGGCGTGGTGGCGCCGACTCCCGGGTTCCTGGAGGCCCTGGACTCGGTGCCCAGGAACCACGGGGCCCTGCTGATCGCCGACGAGGTGATGACAGGCTTCCGCCTGGGATGGGGGGCGGTGTCCTCCCGCCTGGGCCTCCACCCGGACCTGGTGACGCTCGGCAAGGTGATCGGGGGCGGCCTGCCCCTGGGGGCCTACGGGGGCCGCCGGGAGGTGATGGAGCAGGTCTCGCCCGTCGGTTCGGTGTACCAGGCCGGCACCCTGTCGGGCAACCCCCTCTCGGTCGCGGCCGGTCTCGCGACGCTGGAGGTGCTGGAACGGCTCCGGCCGTACGGGGACCTGGAAGCCGCGGGGGCCCGGCTGGAGGCCGGACTCCGGGAGGCGGCCCGGGACGCCGGCGTGCCCGTCACTCTGAACCGGGTGGGGTCGATGTTCACGGTCTTCTTCACCCCGGACCCGGTCCGGAACCTCGACGAGGCCCGCCGGTGCGACACCGCCCGGTTCGGACGCTGGTTCCACCGGATGCGGGACCTCGGGGTCTCCCTGCCCCCGTCGCAGTTCGAGGCCGCGTTCCTCTCCGTCCGACACGGGGAGGACGAGGTGGACCGGACGATCCGGGCGGCCCGGGAGTCCTTCCGGCAGGCCTGACGGCAGTTCACGAAGATCGGGATCAGGAGGTCCCATGAGCGAGACACCGGTCCTTTCCTGGACCCCGATCCGGGAGGAACAGGCGGGCGACTACCGGATCTTCCGGGTCGCACGGGCCATCTTCCGGAAGCCCGACGGCCGGGACTTCGATTTCTTCGTGATCCGATCCCCCGACTGGGTCAACGTGGTGCCCGTCACCCCCGAGGGACAGGTCGTGCTGATCCGGCAGTGGCGGGCGGGGACCGACCGAGTGGTGATCGAGGTCCCCGGCGGCATGGTGGACCCCGGGGAGGACCCGGGACAGGCGGCCGCCCGGGAACTGGCCGAGGAGACCGGCTACCGTGCGGGGGACCTCCGGTCCCTGGGGGCCATCCGGCCCAACCCCGCCCTCCAGGACAACCGGCTCCACGTCTTCCTGGCCCGGGACTGCGTCCCGAACGGACCTCCCCACCTCGAGGACCGGGAGGACATCGAGACCTTCGAGGCGACCTTCGAGGAGGTCGACTCCCTGGTGCGATCCGGCGCCCTGGACCACGCCCTGGTCCTCTGCGCACTGTCCCTGGCCCGCCGGGCCCTGGAGGAGGACCGGCGATGATCGCCCCGGCGGCCGCCTGGAGGGATTGGGGCGGATCGGGACCCCTGGTCCACTTCGGCCACGCGAACGGGTTCCCTCCGGGGTCCTACCGGTGCCTGCTGGGCAGGCTCCGTTCCTGCTACCGGATCGCGAGCCTCGAGAGCCGGCCCCTATGGCCCGGCGGACCGGGCCCCGAGGGGCTGCGTTCCTGGGAACCCCTGGCGGAAGACCTGACCGACACGCTGCGCGACCGGGGCCTTCGGGGCATCCTGGGGGTCGGGCACAGCCTCGGAGCGGTGCTGGGCCTGATCGCCGCCTGCCGGGACCCGGGATTGTTCCGGGCACTGGTGCTGGTGGACCCGGTCCTCTTCACCGGGCCCCGGGCGGTGATCTGGCGGGCGATGAAGCGCCTGGGGCTGGGAGAGAGGACTCCGATCGTCTCGGGGGCCCTACGCAGGCGGGACCGGTGGACCAGTCGGGAGGCCGCACGAGGGGCCTGGCGGGACAAGCCCCTCTTCCGGTCCTTCCGGGACGACTGCTTCGAGGCCTACCTGGACGAGGCCCTGGAAGCGACGGAGGACGGGACGCTCCGGCTGCGCTATCCGAAGGCCTGGGAAGCGGCCATCTTCCGGTGCACCCCCTCGGACCCCTGGAACCTGGTCCGGACCGTCCAGATCCCGGTCCTGGTCCTCCGAGGCCAACGATCCGACGCACTGACCCGGGCGGCGCTGCGGCGCTGCGAACGCCTGCTGCCCCGGGGGGAGGTCCGGGAGGTCCCGGGGACCGGGCACATGCTGCCCCTGGAGGCCCCGGATCGGGTGGCCGAGGCGATCCTGGACTTCCTGCCCCGGTAGCCCCGTCACGTCCGGACCCAGAGGCCTCCGGGGAGGCGCCTCGCCCGCCCCTGGATTTCCAGCATCGACAGCGCCGACAGGAGCAGGGAGGCGGAAAGACCCGTCCGAGCCGCCAGGGCATCGGCGTCCCGGGGACCGTCGCCCAGGGCCTCCAGCACGACCCCCATGTCCCCGGTCACTTCCGGGGGCGGTTCCCGGGGACCGTCCTCCCCCCAGGCCGGCGGCAGGAAGGCGGGCCGCCGTCCGCCGCCGGGCCAGGCCAGATGCCCGAGGCTCTCGAGGCCGGGGCTTCGCGCCAAGTCCCCGGGGGTGGTCAGTGGCCTTGCCCCGGCCCGCAAGAGGGCATGGCAGCCATCGGACCGCTCGTACCACACGTCGCCCGGAACCGCATAGACGTCCACCCCGAGGCGTCGAGCCCACTCGGCGGTCTGGAGCGCCCCCGACGGCACCCCGGCCTGGACCACGACCACCGCGTCCACCATCGCCGCGATCAGTCGATTGCGCCGGGGAAAGGAGGACGGGACCGCAGGAGCCGACATGGGCGCCTCGGAGACCAGGGCGCCGGCCCGGTGCCAGAGCACCTCCCGGAAGAGGGGGCGATGGGATGGAGGGTGGGGTCGCGCGAGCCCCCCGGCCAGCACCACGGTGGTGCCTCCGGGTCCCTCCAGGGCTCCCCGGTGGGCCTCGGCATCGACCCCCAGGGCCCCCCCGCTGACCACCCGCACGCCCGCTCCGGAGATCACCCGGGCCAGGGTCCGGGCGACGACGAGTCCGTAGAGGTCCGGACGGCGGGTCCCAACCACCGCCACCGAGGGCCCCCGGGGACGGGGGTCGCCCTGGACGAACAGCAGGGAGGGGGTTTCGGGGCCCAGGCGCCGGGCCTCCCGGGACCCCTCGGGCCACCGCCAGTGGCACGCGTCGAGATCCCGCATCAACGCCTCCTCCCGGAGGAGGAGGGTCTCGGGGTCCGGCCCCCGGACGAACCAGGTTTCCAAAGACACCCGGTGCAGGCGCCGGGACTCGGGGTCCCCGGCCCCAGGCAGTCGGTCCCTCGGCGTTTTCCCCCGTCCGTGCTCCACGGCCCCCTCCGGCGGGATATCGTCCCGGTGGTCCCCTCCGTTCCGGTCGCTCCCGCGGGGCGGAGGTGTTGACAGAGGGCCTGGCAGCAGGGAGCCTTGAGCCCGCCCCTCCCGGGAGGTGGACGATGTGGCCCTACCTGATCGAACAGCCCTTCCGGGTGGGGTCCTACGGGGTGATGATGGTGCTGGCCTTCCTGGCCGGGGGATGGCTGGCCCGGCGGGAATGGGAACGCCGGGGGCTGCCCGGAAGCCCGGACCAGGCCTGGGGCCTGACGGGAGTCGCCGCGGCCGGGGGCATCCTGGGGGCGAAACTGGCCTACCTCTGGACCGAGGCCCCGGCCTGGAACTGGCAGGACCTGTTCTCCGGCAGCGGCCTGACGTGGCACGGGGGCCTGATTCTCGCCGGCCTGGCCGTGGCCGCCCTCGCCCGTGCCCGGGGCATCCCCCTGGAGGCGATCGCCGACCTGGTGGCCCCGATGCTGGCCCTGGGCTACGGAATCGGACGGATCGGCTGCCACCTGGCCGGGGACGGGGACTACGGAGTCCCCTGCCCTCCCGGCTGGTGGCGGGACCATGTCTGCATGACCTACCCTGCGGGGATCGTCCCCTCGCCGTGCCTGGTAGGGAATCGAATCCTGGAGGTCTGCCCCGTCACGCCCATCCCGGTCACCTTCCTGCCGGTCCACCCGACGCCTCTCTACGAGTCGCTGGCGGGACTGGCGATCTTCGCCCTGCTCTGGGGCATCCGCCGGCGGGTGGAACGCCGTCCGGGGGCCCTGTTCGCCGGCTGGCTGCTGCTGGCCGGGTCCTCCCGCCTGCTGGTGGAGTTCATCCGCCTGTCCGAGGGTCGGCCGGTCCGGATCGGGGGGCTCCGGGATGCCCAGTGGGTGTCCATCGCGATGATGGCCGCGGGACTGGTGCTGGCCCTTCGGGCCGGGAGGCCCCGGGCGGGATCCCGTCCCCCGGACTCCACCTGAAGGGTCCCGGGTCGGGCGGCGGGGGCGCCCAGGGCGCCGCCTCCCAGGCCTCCTCGCCGGTCTGCTGCCGGTAGCCGCCGTCCAGGGCCAGCACCGACTGGATGTAGCGGATGGTGTCCGGGTAGGGGAGGGAATCGACGAAGAGGTCCGTGGGCAGGTGTCCCAGCCGGACCAGGAATCGCCGGGCCGCGCCCGGGCCAGCATGGTAGGCCGCGAGTGCCAGGGGGAGGTGGCCCCGGAAGTGCCGGGCCAGGGCGGCCAGGTAGGCCGCGCCCAGGCGGAGGTTCGGCCCCGGCGTCGTCCATTTCCTGGCCAGGGCCGGCTCGCCAAGGCCCATGCCGGCCACCCGCCGGGCGACCGGGGCCAGCAGTTGCATGAGTCCCCGGGCCCCCCGGGGTGACCGGGCCCCGGGCCGGAAGCCGCTCTCGACCCGGGCCACCGCCCAGAGGAGAGCCCGAGGGAGGCCGCTCTCGGAGGCGGCCGCCTCCACCTCCCGGGAGAACGGCATCGGATAGAGATCCCCGGGAACGGGGAGCGTGTTTCCGAGAATCCGGCGGGCCCGGGCACGCGTCCGGGGACTCGAGGAGGAGGTCAGCATCCGGACCAGGGGCCCCCGGACGGCCGGGTCGATCACCCCGGCGGCGAGCCGGGCCTCCAGTTCCTCCACCGCCTCCTTCTCCTCTCCCGCCGCCATCCACCACAGCGGGGCGACGGATTCCCGGCAGGTGGTCCGCCGGGGCCGGCGGGGCGGACCGGGGATCCCCTCGGCGGCCAGGCGATCCCGGGCCAGGATCCCGTACCAGGTGTGGGGAGCGTTGGCGGCCACCCGATCAAGGTCCTCGAGCCCCCCGACCCGGTCCTGCACGGCCAGGCGGGCCACGCCCCGGTAGTAGATCCAGCGCTCCAGGTCCCCGCCCGCCAGGCCGTCCCCGGGGCTCCGGCGCCGGACGGCCCGCTCGATCCGATCGAGGGCCTCCGTCGGCCTGCCCTGGACCAGGAGACCCCGGACCCGCTCCCACTCGACCTGGGACGCCGTCACCGAGAAGGGGCCAAGGGACTCCAGGCGGTCCAGGGCCTCCTGTCCCCTGGCATGGTCGCCGACCCGGAAGGCGCACCGGGCCAGGGAGTACCAGGCCGATCCCTCGAGGCCGCCCCCGGGATCCGCCTCGGGCACCGAGGCATACCGGTCCATCGCCTCCCGGTCCCTTCCCAGGCTGACCAGCAGGTCGCCCGCCGCCTGCCGGGCCAGGGCCCGGACCCGGGAATCCCGGGCCTCCCGGTCGGCCCGGGAGAACCACTCCAGGGCCCGGTCGGGCCCTGCCGGTCCCTGCCTTGCCGCCTGTCCCTGCACCAGCATCGGCCAGGCCGGATCCAGGGCCGCCAGCGCCTGGAAGCGCCTCCGGGCCTCCCGGGCGAGTTCCCGGATCCGGGAGGGAGACCCCTCCATCCAGTCCCGCAGGACCCGATCGAGAGGCCCCGGAGGGGCCCCCAGGGTCGCCAGCGCCTGCCGGAGTTCCCGTTCAGCCTCGCCCCCGGGCATCTCGATCCACGCCCGGCGTACCAGGGCCAGGGCCTCCTCCCGGCGCCCCTGGTCCGCCCGCACCTCCGCCAGCATGCGGACCGCCCGGGCCCGCCAGGCCACGGGAAGGTCCCCCCGGGCCAGGTCCCGGAGCAGCACCGCCGCCCCCTCCGGGCGGCCCTCCTTCACCAGCGCCCGGGCCAGCAGCATCCGGGCCTCGCCCCACCCCCTGGAGGCCGGCGAGATGCCCGAGAGAAGGGCCCGGGCCCCGGCCAGGTCCCCCAGGCGCAGCAGGATGCCCCCGGCCCGGAGGCGGGCGTCGTCCTCCACCGGCTGTCCCAGGACCCGCAGGAACCGCCGGAAGGCCTCCTCCAGGCGACCGGCTTGCTCGAGCCGCCGCCCGGCCACCCAGTCTTCCAGGCCACCGGGAATCGATCGCGAGTCTCCGGCCGGAAGATCCGGCGATTCCGGGATCCCTTCCACGGACCCCGGCGTGGAGGGCCCCGAGGAACGATTCCAGGTCGCATCCAGCCCCGCCCGGAGGATCGCCTCGGCCTCGGGGCAGTCCCCCGCCCGGGCCACCGCACCGGCCGGGGAAATGCCGATCCCGAAGACCAGGACCCAGCCCGGCAGCCGCCGAGCCCCCCGGCCTCGTGCGTGCAGGTCCATTCCGCTCCCCGTCGCGCCGCCGACCCCCTGGACCACGGGGCGCGAAACAGGGAGTATATCCGATGCAACGGACCGGCCGGACTCGGGATTCCCCGGGCGGGGAGGAGCATCGCCGGGGGATCTTCGACAGGAGGCCTTTCGTGACGCTGAACGAGACGGTGGCGATGCTGGCCCGGGAGCACTCCGAGTCCATCTTCGCCTGGCTGTTCGCCGGATCCCTGCTGGAGCACCTGTTCCCCCCCTTCCCGGGCGACACGGTGACCCTGGCCGGCGCCGTGCTGGTCGCGGCCGGGCGGCTGTCCCTCGCGGCCACGTTCCTGGCGGTGCTGGGGGGAAGCCTGGCGGGAAGCGCGCTGGACCATGCCTTCGGGCGATGGCTGGCCCGGCGGATGGCACGGGCCGAATCCTCCTCGGGCCCCTGGGCGCGCCTGGTGCCCTCCCTGGAACGGGGCCGGGAGGCGTTCCGGCGCCACGGGGACCTGGCCCTGGTGCTGAACCGGTTCCTGCCGGGAGTCCGGGCCCTGCTGTTCGTGGCCGCCGGCTTCTCGGGGCTGCCCCTCGGGAGGGTCCTGGCTCTGGGAGCCCTCTCGGCAACCCTCTGGAACAGCCTGATCCTGGCCGGGGGACTGCTGCTGGGGTCCCACCTGGACCTGCTGGAGGTCTGGGTCCGCCGGACGGGCTGGGGGGCCTGGGCCCTCCTGGGCCTGGCGCTGCTGGGGGCCCTGGCGATCCGGGTCGCCCGGAGGCGTCCCCGCCGGGAGGGGCCGGTTGACAGCGGCGGCCGGTCGTCGGACGATGAGGCCCTACAGCATCCAGAGGGTCGGAAGACCCCATAGAGGAGGAAGACATGGCGCGCTTTCCGTCGGTGGAGTGGGTCGCGGGGTACCAGCAGGCGATCAATGCGAACCCGGACTACAAGGTCGCCGGGGCCAAGTGGGACAAGGGGGTCGTGGCCCTGATCTGCAAGGCCAATCCGGACCTGGGAATCCCCGAGGACCAGGGCATCTGGCTGGACCTGCACCAGGGAGTCTGCCGGGAGGCGCGCCTGGTCAGCGCCGCCGAGGCCCTGAAGGCGCCCTTCTGCATCACCGGCGAGTACGCCCGCTGGAAGCAGGTGATCCGCAAGGAACTGGACCCCATCAAGGGCCTGCTCCAGGGAAAGCTGCGACTGAAGGGGGACCTGCCGACGATCGTGCGCTTCGTGGACGCCAGCAAGGCCCTGGTCGAGTCCGCGACCCACGTCGCCACCGAGTTCCCCGACGACTGACCGGAAGTCGAGGTCCCTGGACGACGGGAGGTGTCCCATGATCGATCGGGAGGACTTCGAGTTCCTCTTCGCCTTTCCGACCCGGGTCCTCTACCGGGCGGGCTGCATCGCCGAGGCGCCCCTGGAGTGCGACCGTCTGGGGGTCTCCCGGGTGCTGCTGGTGTCGGACCCGATCCTGGCCCGGCAGACCGACCTGGTGGACCGGGTGCGGAAGGCGCTCGGATCCCGGGTGGTCGGCGAGTTCCTGGAATGCCCGCCCGACTCGTCGGTGGAGGCGGTAGAGGCCGGGGCGGTCCGGGCGGGGGAGACCGGGGCCGAGGGGGTCGTCTCCGTCGGCGGCGGCAGCGTGATCGACACCGCGAAGGGGATTTGCCTGCTGATGACCGAGGGCGGGCGGCTGAAGGACCACGAGGGTTTCCAGAACATGAGCCGCAAGGCGGCCCCACACGTGGTGATCCCCACCACCGCCGGGACGGGATCCGAGGTGACCTACGTGGCGGTGATCAAGGATGTCGCGGAGCACCGGAAGATGCTCTTCGGGGACCACCGGCTGCTGCCCGACAGCGCCATCCTGGACCCGGCCATGACCACTGGCCTGCCCGCGGGGCTGACGGCGGCGACGGGGATGGACGCCCTGTCCCATGCCCTGGAGGCCCTGCACTCGACCCAGGCCCAGCCGCTGGCCGACGGGCTGGCCCTCTTCGCGATCCGGGAGATCCGGGACGCCCTTCCCCGGTGCGTGGAGGCCCCCGGCGACCTGGTGGCCCGGGGACGGCAGATCGTGGCCTCGACGGCCGCGGGCGCCGCCTTCAGCAACGCCCAGGTCGGCCTGGTGCATGCGATGTCCCACACCGTGGGCGCCCGCTTCCTGGTCCACCACGGGCTCGCCAACAGCATCGCGATGCCCGCCGTGGTGCGCTTCAACGCCGAGGCCTGCCCGGAGGTCTACCGGAGGGTGCTCTGGGCCCTCGGCCTGCCCTCCGAAGGGGATCCCCCGGAGGTGGCCGAACGGCTGGCCCGCTACCTCGAAGATCTGGCCCGACGGCTGGGACTGCCCAGGTCCTTCCGAGAGGTCGGCGTGCCCGAGGACGCCCTGGTGGACCTGGCGAACGCCACGCTCTTCGACGGGTCGGTCCTCTACAACGCCAGGACGGTCTTCGAAGGAGAGGAAGTGCTGCCGGTCTGGCAGGAGGCCTGGCGAGGCCCGCGGGACTGACGACTTCCCGCCTCCCCCCGGAACTCAGGGTCCCTTCCCGTCCGGAGCCGCGGGAGGCCCCTCCACACCCCGCCGGAGTTCCGCCAGCGCCTGGGCCCGGGACGAGGCCCGGCCCGAGGACACCTGCTCTTCCAGCCAGGCAATCGCATTGCCGTAGGTGACCGTGCTGATGGATTCCGGCATCTCGATCTCGCCGGTGGCCTGTAGCCTCTTCCCCAGGCGCATCGCGGCCTTCACCAGGTCCTTCGAGTGGATCGGCGCCCCCGGGTCCCCGGCCACCCGGGCCACGACGCGGTAGGCCTCCAGGAACGGCTGGGTGATCCGGGCCAGCCACCGGACCTCCTCCATCGCCCCCGGGGAAACCCGGAACAACCCCGACTCCTCGACCAGCAGGCCCTCCTGCTGCGCCCGTCGAAGGGTCCGCTGGAAGGCCTCCGGGAAGCCCCAGAGCCCGTAGATGAACTCCCGCCGGAAGACCATCGAGAGGACCCGGGTCTCCTCGGTCAGGGATTCCCGGGTGAATGACCGGTCCCCGATCCCCGCCAGGCGCATCGCCGCGGTGGCCAGCAGGGCGTCGTCGACGAAGTGGTTCACCAGGCCGTTCTTGTGGTAGTCCAGGGCGAAGCGCCCCTCCTCCCGGACGATGATCACCTCCTCGTCCCCGAACACGCCCACCTGGATCAGCCCCTCCTTCGCGAAAAGGCGCACCACCTCCAGGATGGAGGTCTCGACGGCCTCCCCGTGGGCCTTGCCGTCCCCGGCGATCGCCTCCTCCCCGTCCCCGCCGCCGCCCTGGACGGCCGGCAGGCCAGCCTTTCGCAGGCCTTCGACCAGGGGGTCCGAGATCATCCCCCCCCGTCGCCGCCAGGCCATCAGCACCTGTCCCACCCGCTGCACCAGCAGGCTCCGCTCGATGCCTCTCCGCCCATGGGTCAGCAGGGCGAAGGCCACCAGCTGCTGCGGTGTCGCCACCAGGGTGGCCAGGATGCGGTGGGCGATCAGGTGGGCCAGGTGGCGGATCACCCCGGGATCCAGGGCCTCCCCGCCCTCCTCCCGGGGCAGGCGGACGCCCTGCCGTCGCAGGTGGTCCGCCAGGCTCATCGGCCGATCGAACCGCACGTAGAGCCGCCCGTAGCGGGTCCCGAGCACCCGGGCCCCCCGGGCGATGTCCGCGACGCCCTCGGGACGCTTGGTGCCCCCCTCGCTCTCCCTGCGGTAGGACGCCATCTCCACGACCCGCTCGTAGGTGATCGAGGCGGGGACGATCTGGACGTCCTGGGCGCCGCCGGTGGCCACCGTGTCCACGATCATCGACAGGAGCCCCGTCCTGGGAGGCAGCATCTTGCCGGTCCGGCTCCGGGTCCCCTCCAGGAAGAACTCGATCCAGTAGCCCTCCTTCAGCAGTTTTCGGACGTAGTGCCCGAGCACCAGGGAGTACAGGCGGTCCTCCCGGACGCTGCGACGGATGAAGAAGGCGCCGCTCTTGCGGAAGATCCATCCCATGGGCCAGAAGGAGAGGTTCTCGCCTGCGCAGATGTGGGGGACGATGAGCCCATGGGTATAGAAGAGAAAGGAGTAGAACAGGTAGTCCATGTGGCTGCGGTGGGCCGATACCAGCACGATGGGACCCTTCCTGGCCGCCTCCCGGATCGCCTGGAGCTCCCGGGTGTCCACGGCCAGGCCCGTGAACATCCGCCCGAAGATCACCCCGAGCATCAGCGCGAAGGACTCCAGCACTGCGAAGCGGAAGTCGGCCGCCATCTTGCGCAGGATGGACCGGACCCTCTTGATCTGGGCTGACGGGACGAGCCCTTCCTCCTGGGCCAGCCGGGTGACGGCTTCCAGCAGCGGGGGGGACCGCATCATCTCGTCGATGATCTGCCGTGCGGTCTTCAGCAGGGGCCCCCGGATGGCCTTGGACTCCTGCAGGAACTCGTTGACCATCAGGAACTTCAGACGCGCCACCAGGGTGGGCTCCGGGGCGTCCCCCTGCTCGGCCAGGAAGACCGGCAGGTCCAGGGGATGCCCCGCCTGGACCTGGGCCCGCCGGCGGTTCCAGAGGAACGACAGGATCTTGCGAAGCCGGCCTGGGGCCAGGGGGTCCCCGAGGATCACGTCGAGCAGCGATCGCCGGTAGGACTCGGGGGCCTGGTACCACGTGATCATCAGGGGTACCAGCACCAGGGGCCGATCCTGGGACCGCTGGAAGGAGACGATTTCCGGGAGCAGGTTCCCCTGGGGCTCCCCGCCGAACTGGATCAGGGTGTGGGGGCGCTTCAGGTGGATCAGCACCGGCCCGCCGGCGGCCAGGGCCGCCCGGATCGACCGGGAGTCCCCCGGCGTGCGATCCCGCCCGAAGAGCCGCCTCCAGATCCCCCGGAGGAACTCCCGGGGCCTCGTCCACCGGAGATCCATGCCCTCTGCGAAGATCACCAGGGGCAGGCCGTATCGCACGAAGGCCCAGGACAGGAAGAGGTAGTCCAGCAGACTCCGGGCGTAGAAGACCGCCACCAGGATGCCCCGCTGGTGGGCTTCCAGCAGCAGCGACCGGGTGGCCTCGTCGAACCGGACCCCCTGGAACAGCCAGTCGCCGATCCGACGGGCCAGCCATCCCACCGCAGGGACCATCCGGGAGGGATGATCCTTGACTCGTCCAGGTTCTTCCATCCGGATCCCACCCCGTCCACCCGGCCGTTCTCGAATCCGCGGGTCGAGCCCTGCTACATACCCCGAAGGCCTCCGAGGGTCAAACGATCAGGTCCCCGCATCAGCCCTGGCCGGAAGTGGTAGGAGGACAGAGGGACGGTAGCAGAGAGGACTTCACGGGGGTTTTGAGGCGAGTCGAGGGGAGACTTTCCCCCTCCCCAAAGCGGGCATGAGTCGGAGGCGGTGGTG